>CAZFVN010000082.1:11687-25477 GCA_964522395.1 uncultured Myxococcales bacterium | reverse complement strand
CACCCTAACTCTTATCGAGGTGGGGGCGACTCTTCGATATTACCTGCTCGGGTCGTTTATCCACGGTCTACAGGTCGGCGTTGAAGTGCTCTACCTGCATGCCGGCGGCGATATTGACGGCGTGGCGGCTGTTGGTGAGGGGTTTGGTGCGGGGCCTTTCATAGGCTACAAGATCGCCACCAACGTCGGCTTCACATTCGATGCGCAGTTAGGCGGAATGTACCTGGTTGCAGGCGCTGAGGCAGAGGATGGAGACTCCAGCGAGAGTGCGTCAGCCTCTGAAGTCGGCGTCTTACTGAATCTGAATGTAGGTTGGTCATTCTAGCTGTTTGCTAGCCTGGCACTGCAGTCTCCGCCCGACTACTGCAACGGCACCACGCCGTTGTTGAATACGCGCTGACTGCGGATGGTAGCTTCCCCGGCTTTGGCTGCGAACCATCCGGTGAGGACCCCCAATTGGGAATCTGGAACCATCCTGGGATAGTTTGCTGACCAGTTCTCGTCTGTGGTCAAGTTGATGCCATCCACAACCCATCCCGGCACAAAGGTGCTATCGGCGGCGAAGCGAGTGAGCCGAATCTGAGGACTACCCAGGCTGCCATCCGCCGCTCTCACCCAGATTGCGTAAGCACCGCCGGCACCGTCTGCCAGAATCCTGGGGGTCACGTGGTAGCCTTCCGCTGCGGTTGCCAGTTGTAGCCAATATGCGGGCCAGGCCGGGTCGGCAGTGCCGTTGTTCAAAACGTGCGCCGCATACACCTCATGCTTGCTACCATCATTGATGTCCTTGCCTGCTCGCGTGTCCTCCCAGACAAGGAATGCACCCCCGTCGCCGTCCGAAGCTACTTGCGGGACAGTCTCGTGGAATTCGCCGGCAGAGACCCGTACACCGCCATAGATGTCTGTATCTGCCCAGAACGTGGACCCGTCTGCCAGAATCCGTTGCACATGAACATTATAGCCAGTTACCCATCCATCGTTGTTGGACCAGGGAAGGAGCACGCCTCCAGTTCCGTCCATAGCGGGTTCCATACAGTGGTACGCCCCTCCCGTCTCACCCATGACGATACCGCCACTCCCCCAGCCAGCGGGGTAGCTGCCGTCACTGTTCACCCGCGTAACCCGACATCCCTGGTGGGTCCAAGCGATATAGACACCGCCGGCGCTGTCTGACACGGCGTAAGGAAAGGGTTTCCAGGTCTTGACTCCCAATGTCTTTTCACTGTCCCAGGCCTCCGGGAAAGTGCCATCCCCGGCTATTCGGCGTAGATGGACGAAGGATGAGCTTGCGGTGCCAGTGTAGCCCCACCAGGTAATGTAAGCTCCGCCGTTGCCGTCGGGAGCCAACTGCGGGTCTCTCACCTCCTGGTAGTCTGCCCCTTCGTAGACCAGAGTCCCGTTGCTGGCCCAATCGGAGTCCACGGTGCCGTTGGCCAGTACGTGTTGTGCATAGATGGAAGGACGCGGGTTTCGAGTGTCGCGCCAGGCTACAATGGCACCGCCGGCGCCGTCGCTGGTTAGTGCTGGTCCATCCTGCGAGTTCTCGTCATCGCAGATAACAAGACCGTCCGCAGGCCAACCTGGGTGGATGTTGCCATCAGGGCCGATTCGCTGGATGGCGATGTCAGGTTTGCTGGGGGTAGCATAGGCCCAGAGTAGATAGGCACCGCCACTACCGTCTTCCATCATTTCCAGTTCATTCCCATCGCCGTATTTGGCGCCGTGCTCTTCCCATGCCGAGAGGTTGCAGTCCTCTTCCAAACCAAAGGCCCAGTACCCGAGGTCGTTGTCACATATATCGCAAAGCAGGTCGTCCTCGGTCAAGTAGCCGAGGTCGCATTCCCAATTGCAGTCTGCAGGCTCGGTCCAGCCATTAGCGTTGGTGAAGGTAATAAGCACCGAAGTTTCTATTTGCGTAGCGTGCTCGGGAGGCACAATGTCGGTGCAGTCAACCTCCTGCAACTCGATGCAACTGCCATCCACCAGGTCGTGGTCAGTATCGCATTCCCAGGTGCAGAACTCGGGCAACGCCCAGCCGTCGTCGTCGGTATAGGTGATGGTCACCAGTATTTCTACCTGGTGGGCCTTTGGTGGCACGAAGACATCGAGGCAATCGACGCTCTGCTCGTTGAGGCAATCATCAACTATCAGGTCAAAATCGACGTTGCATTCCCAGGCGCAATCGGCGGCCTCGGTCCAACCACCGAGGTCGGTGAAGGTGATGGTGACGGCCCCCTCCACCTGGTGGGCATTGCCTGGGGGGGCGATGTCGGCGCAGTCAACCGTCTGCTCGTCAATGCAGTCGCTCTCTACCAAGTCGAAATCTATGTCGCACTCCCATTCACACTCAGCGGGTTCAGCCCAACCTTCGGCGTCTGTGTATGTGATAGAAACCTGATCTTCCACCTGGTGGGCGTTGTCCGGGGCAACTATGTCAGTACAGTCCGCCAGCTTTTCGTCAATGCAATTGCCTTCCTCCAGGTCATAGTCCGCGCTACAATCCCAGGCGCAGTCAACGGGTTCAGTCCAACCGTCTGCATCGGTGTAGGTGATAGTGACCTCACCTTCGACTTGCTCCGCGTTGTCCGGAGGCAAGATGTCAGCACAGTCGACTACTTGCTCGTTGATACAGGATTCGGCATCGAGGCTGTAATCCTCGTTGCACTCCCAGGTGCAGGGGGCGGGCTCACTCCAGCCGTCTGCATCGGTGTAGGTGATTAAGACTTCGCTCTCCACCTGATGACCGTTGTCCGGGGGCAGAATGTCAGCACAGTCAACAGTAAGTTCATCGATGCAAAGCCCTTCAGTCAGGTCGAAGTTAGTGTCGCACTCCCAGGCGCAGTCAGCGGCATCGGTCCAACCATCAGCGTCAGTGAAGGTGATGATCACCGTACCATCTACCTGGTGAGCATTCTCAGGTGGCTCGATATTCGCGCAGGCCACCGTCAACTCGTTGATGCAAAACTCGTCTTGCAACTCGAAGTCGGCATCACACTCCCACTCACATTCTGCGGGAAGTGACCAGCCGTCGGCGTCGTTGTATATGATTGTAACCTCTACAGTCACTTCATGGGCATTCTCCGGTGGGTTCGCTTCTGCGCAGGGTACCTCCTGCTCATTGATGCAACTCTCTTCAAAGAGGTCAAAGTCAGCGTCACACTCCCAGGCACATTCTTCGGGCTCACTCCAGCCGTCGTCGTCGCTGTAGGTGATTGTCACTTCCCCATCTATCTGGTGACCGTTTTCTGGCGGGGAGGCCTCTGCGCAAGGTACGACCTGCTCGTTGATGCAAGCGTCTTCCAGCAGTTCAAAGTCCGGTAGGCACTCCCACTGGCATTCGGCGGGCATAGACCAACCGTCGGCATCGGTGTAGGTGATAGTCTCTTCGGAGTCAATCTGCTGGCCATCCTCGGGTGGAGTGATTTCCGTGCACGGTACAGTTTGCTCCGAGATACACTCCCCCTCTACCATGACACTGTTGGCAGCACATTCCACCGGGGTGTCTGCGGCCACCTCCTCTTCAACCGGGATGTCAGGCGCCACGTCAACGGTCACGTCGGGAGAGTCGTTGCTACTCGATGCCGGGGCACTGGGCCCGCATCCCGATAGAAGGCCGGCTAGCAGAAGAGTCACCAGGCAAGTGTAGATCAGATCTCGGATCAAGCGCATTTGTCCCCTCGCATATGAGCAACTGTGTTCCATCCACCTCGACCAGATTAGCGGGAGTGAAGATCTGAGTCAAAGGAGTTCGACAATGGCTCCGATTCTTTGTAGTTCATCGATGTCTGCTTCGGGGTAACCGGCCTCTTGCAGGATCTTCCTGGTATGTTCTCCACGGGCAGCAATTGCGCCTCCCTCCGGTTTTGCCTTGGGATATGCGAGGGGCATACCCAGCACTTGGACGGGATGGCCATCTTTGGACGTTGCCGTGCGCACTGCTCCCCGCTGCTCCATCTGCCGGTTGTCCAACGCGTCGTGAAAGCGGATGGCGCCGGTGACGCAAGCATCGTGGTTGGCAAAGAAGTCGACCCACTCGTCGTAGTTTCGACTGTAGAAGGTAGCTTCCAGCTTTGCCCTAAGCTCAGGCTGTTTGGGCCCCACGTATTGGTAAGGCACCAACTCTCCAAGTCCCAGCGCGTCACATAAGGTCTGGAAGAAGTGGGCCTCCAGTGCCCCGACCCCCAGCAGTCTCCCATCCTTCGTGCGGTAGGCGCCATAGCAGGCGAGTCCCCCGCCAACCAGGGATTCGCCGGCTTCATAGGGCCAGGCGTTCTGGCGGAAGGTGAGAGAAGTAACGGCCAGGGAGAGAGAGGCATCGGCCATGCTGATGTCAAGATGTCGCCCGGTCCCGGTTGCGTCGGCGTTGCGTATCGCGGCCAGCAACGAGAGCGCGGCCATCATGGCCCCGGTCATATCCGCGAATTGAACTGCCGGAATCGCCGGGTCCGCATCCTCGGCCACCATCAAATCAAGAATGCCGCTGCGGGCCAGGAAATTGATGTCGTGGCCGCCGCGTCTGGCATTGGGCCCCTCCTGCCCGTACGCCGTAATGGAGGCGTAGACAATGGATGGTTCTATCTTCGATGCACTCTCGTAGTCCACGCCCAGGCGGCACAGTGTTCCCGGGCGAAACCCTTCGACAACAGCATGAGCGTTGTGAAGCAGACGAAAGAAGACCTCGCGCCCCTCTGCACTCTTGAGGTTGAGCACCACCCTCTCTTTGCCCCTTAGCAGCGAGGGGAAGTCGGTAGCGGTAACATCAGTGGCCTCTCGTGGCGATTCGATGGTTATGACCCGGGCTCCCAGGTCGGAAAGCAGCATGGTGCAGAAGGGACCGGGCATGAGCCGGGAGAGGTCGATGATGGTGAGGCCGCTGAGCATTCGCTAGACCTGTACCAGGAGAGCTTCCCCCTGGCTGAGGCCGCCGCAAATGGCTGCCCCCCCGACTCCACCGCCCTGGCGGCGAAGCTGATAGACCATGGTGGCCAGAATGCGCAGCCCGGAGGCGCCCACGGGATGCCCAATGGCGACGGCTCCACCATTTATATTGGTGCGGGCCAGCAGGTGCTGCCAGCGGTCGGCATTGCCGTCGGCCAGAATCTTCGTGCTTACCAGCGGCATCGCGGCGAAGGCCTCATTGACTTCGATGAGGGAGAGGTCCTGCAGCGCTATTTCCGCCTCTGCCAGAACCGCTGAGAGGGCAGTTGCCGGAACCCAGGAGATGCCATTTGGGCGCTCCGTTACACCCATCTCGGCGATAATGGTTGCCAGTGGTGGGATCTTGAGTGCGGCGGCTCGCGACGCAGTCATGACCACAATCGCAGCCGCACCGTCGTTGAGCCCTGGCGCATTGCCCGGCGTGATATCTTCTGTGCCGAAAACCCCGCGCAGCGATTCCAGCTTCTCTGGGGTGGTGTCAGGTCGCGGTTGTTCGTCCTTCTCAACGACAATCGTACGTCGTCGCTCCTCAACCGTCACGGGCACAATTTCGTCGACAAAGCGCTTTCCCTTATGTGCCTCAGCCCACCTTAGATGTGAGCGGGCGGCAAAGGCATCCATCTCCCCCCGGCTGATGTTGTGCTCACGAGCGCCGGTCTGGGCGTCGACGGCGACAGGCGCGTAGCCCTTGTATTCAATGGGGTAGATGGGGTCCTGAAGTTTGACCGAGCCGACTCTGACCCCGCCCCGTAGCCCACGGGCCAGGTGGGGTATTCGGCTCATGGACTCGACGCCCACCACCAGCGCCGCTTGAAAATCCCCGGCGCGCATCCCTTGCAGAGCCATACGCAGGGCGGTCAGGGGCGAGCAGCAAGCAGTGTCAACTGTCTGTGCGAACCCGTCGATGCCGAGCCATAGTCCCAGTTGTCTGGCCACCACGGAGGGCGTGGCAAATGATGTGGAGAAGCAGTTGCCCACGAAGATGCGTTCCACCACCTCGCGGGAATCGGAGAGGCCAGCCTGTTCCAGCGCACCGGTGGCCGCAGCTTCCGCCAGTTCCAATGGCTCCAACTCGGAGAGCGCTCCAAGGTATTTACCGAACGGAGTTCGCCGAGCAGCCACCAGAACAATTTCCTCGCCCATGAAAGAACCTCCCCTTGTGTGTTGCCCGTTCAATATTAGAGGGGTACGGGACAAGTGTAAAGGGTGGCCGGTCCCTTGACTCCGGCCCTGCTGCTTCGCAGTATTTCGAATACGCGGAGGTGGTGCCGTGTACTGAGGGACAACCAGGGACAAACGGGCGCTGGCCAGGGCATCGGCGGCGTCCGCGTTCGGAGGGTGAAATGGCAAAGCTCAACACGTCCTATATGGGACTAAAACTCAACAATCCGCTAGTGGTGGGCTCAAGTGGCATCACCAGCACCCTTGACGTGGTTCGACGTTGCGAAGATGCGGGGGCCGGTGCAGTAGTCCTCCGATCGGTCTTTGAGGACGAGGTTCGCCGCGAATACGAAAGCGCGGTGCGAGCACACATGCGAGCCGGTCACATGGAGGCCTTCACTTACCAGCAACCTGATCTCGCCAATCTCACTGGGGGGCAGCAGTATCTCGAACTGGTGGAGGAGGCCACCTCGGCATTGGCGATTCCTGTCATCGCCAGCATCAACTGTTTCGCCGCCCGTAGCTGGGGCCAGTATGCGCGCGATTTGGAGAAGGCGGGGGCTCAGGCAATTGAAGTGAACCTCCACGAGTTTACAGCCTCCGCGGTACGTAGTGCCGAAAACGTAGAGAGTACGTACTCAGAGGCAGTTGCGGCGGTGGTACGCAACACCAAGGTGCCGGTGGCAGCAAAGCTCCCTCCCTACTTCACCAATGTCGCTCAAATGGCCTTCCAGATGGAGTTGGACGGGGCGGCGGGCCTGGTGCTGTTCAATCGTCCTTTCCTGCCTGATTTCGACATCGAGTCAATTGAGCTGAAAGGGGGAGTGAGCCTCAGTCAACCGGGGGACTACAAGACGACCCTGCGATGGGTCTCGCTCCTCTCCAGCAGGGTTAGCGTGGATGTTTGCGCCTCGGGAGGAATCCATGATGGACAGGCGATGATCAAGCAACTTCTTGCCGGTGCCATGTCCGTTCAGGTGGTCTCCGCTCTCTACCGCATGGACCTGCGCAAAATCGAAGAGATGTTGCGCACGCTGACGGAGTGGATGGACCGTCATGGATTTGAGACCATTGGGGCCTTCCGGGGCAAGCTTGCTCAGCCCCGCACGGACCTTCCACACCTCCTCGAAAAGACCCAATACTCTCGGCTTTACATGGGCCTCTAGGTCGCTGTTCCAAGGTGCCAAACAGATGGCCTCCGGTCGCTTTGCTTCCGGGGAGCCCCTCGGGCTGCGACTAAACGTCGGTCCCGAGGCGTACCCCTTCACGCTCCCCGCAGCAAGCGAGGTATTGTCGATTTCGGAGCAACGATTCTGCCTCCCCACCAAGAATTGAACTTTTTCAAAGCTAGTGTGTCTCCTCGTCCAATGTAGCTTGCTTGCATTGGTAGGGTCGCTGCTCCATGATGGAGCCATCGACCCATGACAGGGGGAACAAATGGCTCGTAAACTGATGATTTCCATTCTGGTCTTTCTATTCTGTGCACCCGTGCTGGCGCAGCGTTTGCCACCTCCCGCACTGATGATCCGAGAAGACGACCGTTCCAAGCCTCTGGAGATCTCAAAAGTGGATGTCGACGTGCGTATTGTCGGGCAGATTGCCGAAACTCGCATGACCTTGACCTTCTACAACCCACAGTCACGCAACATGGCCGGTGATCTCTTCTTTCCACTCCCCGAAGGTGCCACCGTGAGTGGGTATGCACTGGATATTGAGGGCAAGATGGTCGACGGTGTGGTGGTTGCCAAGGACAAGGCGCGGCAGGTCTTCGAAATAGAGGTCCGCAAAGGCATTGACCCGGGTCTCGTGGAGTGGGTGAAAGGCAGCAACTTCAAGACCCGGGTATTTCCCATTCCGCCCAAAGGTACACGTACAGTCATGGTGCGCTACGTGACCCAACTCGTGCGAGACAAGGCTGGACCGAATTTTCAGCTTCCCCTTAATTTTCGTGATGCCGTGGGAAAATTTCATCTGCGGGTCGAGGTTGTCAAGCCGGTTGCTCCCCCCAAGGTCAAGGGTGGGGAGTTGGCCAACTTCGAATTTGCCGCCTGGCGGGATAGCTTTGTGGCGGAAACGACTATCGAGAAGCAGCGACTGGTAGACGACATGACCATCGCCATCCCGGACACCCGTCCCGCTTCCGTTGCCGTGGAGAAAGCGCCTGACGGCAATCACTATTTCTACGCACGTATGGCCCGGCCCTCACTGCTCATTGGCGGGAAGAGCGACGTGGCTAAACGTATCGCCATCTACTGGGACGCAACGGGTTCCATGGACGAAGTGGACCGCGCCAAGGAGATGAAGGTGCTCGCTGCGCTCTTCAAACGGCTGGGTGATGTAACGGTGGACCTGGTCCTCTTTCGCAACGAAATGGGGAAGCCCACGACCTTCACGATTGAGGGGGGCGATGCCAGTAAGCTGATGGCGGCGCTCAAGGCCGTGGACTACGATGGCGGCACCCAGATGGGCGCGCTGAAGTCGCTCAAAAGCAAGCCAGCCTACTATATCTTGTGTAGCGATGGGCTTTCCAATTTTGGCAAGGAAGAGCCTCCTCGTTTCAATGCACCTATCTTCGCGTTGGGGCCAAATGCTCAAACAAATCACTCCTTCTTGCGCTTCCTGGCCGTACGCAGCGGTGGTACCTATTTCAACCTTACGCGCCTGGAAGTTGCAGCGGTTGCCAAGGCCATTGGCAAGAAGCCGTTCTCCTACCTGAGGACGGAAGTTGTCAAGGGCCAGGTCGAAGGCATCTACCCGTCAGTGCCTCAGCCAATGCCTGGGGATCTCTTTGTGGCCGGCAAGCTCGTCTCTAAGAGCGCGACCATCCGTATCCACTTTGGCATGGCCGGTGGTTCTGCGGAGAGCGAGGATTTTGTGATCGAACAGGCCGATGCTCCTGAGTTGGCCATCCTGCGCATCTTCTGGGCGCAGAAGAAGGTGGAAGAGCTGATGATCTTCCCTGAGAAGAACGAGGATGAGTTGCTGGCGACTGGTCAGGACTATGGTCTCGTGACTCAAGGCACCTCTTTGATGGTGTTGGAGCGGCTCGACCAGTACGTCGAGCACCGAATCGCACCACCCGAATCGCTTCCTGAGATGCGCCAGGAGTACTTTGCGCAGGTGGAGGAGTTTCACCGGGCGAGGGCGGCTGAAGAAGAGGACAAGATCCAGCATGTGCTGGCTCTTTGGCAGGAGCGAGTCGACTGGTGGAACAAGGAGTTCAAGTATCCCAAAGACCTGCGTGTGAACAAAGAAGAGGAGAAGAGTTCCGTGTCCGGTTTCGGCGGTAGCTCTGGGTCTGCCGCCGGTGCCGGCGGGGTTCAACTAGGGGCGGCCGCTCCCGAGCCCACGGAAGAGGCCGTGGATGACATGGCGGACGAGGCGCCTGCCGCGGCGGAGCGGGAACTGAGGCGGGAGGCCCCCCGCCGGCCCTCCAAGAAGTCCAAGTCCAAAGGTGATGGCAAGGATGACAGTTACGCTCCCGAACCGGAGCCGACCATTGCGCTGAAAGCCTGGAATCCGGAAACACCCTATCTCAAGGCCATTGAAAAGGCCGGCAAGAACGAGGAATTCGAGGTCTATATCGCGCAGCGAAAGGAATTTGGCGATTCCCCCGCCTTCTTCCTCGACTGCGCAGATTTCTTCTATCGCAAGGAGGACAAGGAGCTGGCGTTGCAGGTGCTCTCCAATATTGTGGAATTGGGTCTGGAGGACCCTGCCCTCTACCGGGTCACAGCCCATCGATTGGCGCAGAAAGGAGAACTTGAGCTCTCCAGATTGCTTTTCGAAAAGGTGCTCAAACTGCGTCCGGAGGAACCTCAGTCATATCGTGATCTGGCCCTCGTTCTCGACCAGATGAAGATATATAGTCGGGCCGTGGAGTTGCTCTATCACGTGGTCCTCAACCAGTGGGATCGCTTCGATGCCATTGAAGTAATAGCGCTCATGGAACTCAATCGGATCCTCGCTCGTGCTAAGCGGGCTGGCAAAGGTATCTCCCTGGTGGACAATCGACTCACTTCGCTGCTCGACGTGGACGTTCGCATCATCCTGACCTGGGATACTGACATGACTGATATGGACCTTTGGGTTACGGAACCGTCGGGTGAAAAGGCCTACTACGGAAACAACAACACAACTATTGGCGGCCTCGTCTCCCGTGACTTCACCCAGGGCTATGGTCCCGAAGAATATGTCCTCAAGAAGTCCATGTCCGGTCAGTACAAACTGGAAGCCAACTACTACGGCTCCAGCGCCCCGACCCTCACCGGGGCCGTCACCCTCCAGGTCGATGTCTTCACCAACTACGGCCGTGCCAACGAAAAGCGGCAAACCCTGACGATTCGGCTGACGCAGTCGAAGGATGTTGTGCATGTGGGGGATGTGACGTTTTAGGTAGGGGGTGAGTTCGGGTGGTGCGAGAGGCGTGCTGCATCGGATCAGGTAGTGTGAAGTGATGGTGACTGGAGGGTTCGTCGGCGTTTTCGCCGGCGGTCCGGGAAGGAATCTCGCCGATGGGCCAACCATATTCTTGCGCGCCGCCAATCGGGTGCATTCGGCGCTGGCCCGATTCCATTGTCCAAGTGACGGGGCAGACCTACTACCACTCCCACGTGACGTCAAGTGTAACAGTGCCGGCTGAAAAGGAGGTTTGGTTGAGGAAGCTGCCCGCTTCGGTACCTAAGGCTACCTCGTAGGTCTCCTCCGAACCAGGAAACTCAGGGTTATACATTTCGTAAACGATTACCTTGTCCCCACAGAGGAGCTCTGTGTCATTCTCAAACGACACAATGATGGCTCCGCCGTTCAAGCTGAAGTAACCGGCCCATTCGGAGCTGCCACCCGCACATTCGCAATTGTAGTTTTCAGGATAGCCGTTATCCCCGCAGCCTGAGCCATTCTCTTTGGCACAGGCATCTGGCTGACCCAGGACGCTGTTGACGTCGTCCTTGTCGTTCGCGTGGCAAACTTGGCCTAATACGTCGGAATCCTCTTCGACGCTCAGTGCATAGAACTCTGTGCCGTCGGGGCGGATAAGCACAACTGCGTCAATGTCCGCCCCAGGATTGCCGCCACCGCAGTCGCCCGTGAGAGTATTATTCTCCGGCCCATCAGCAATGCGGACGTAGAATATGCCTCCGCTTTCGCCTTCGACGCAGGCGCCCGACTTCTCCACGTCTTCCACCAGGAGGTCTTCTTGGACCCGCTCGCAGTCTTGCTTATCCCAATCATACTTGCCACTGCAATCGCACGTGCCGTCATTGCTCCAATTGCAGTCATCTTCATCGGTACAGCAGTCCGGACCAGCGGATTCTTCGAGCGCCTTCCCTGAGAGGAGCCGGAGCCCTCCTTCGGAATCCAGCTTGTCGTTGTCGCAAGTGGGCACGATTGCGACCATGCCTGTCAGGAGCATGCCAAATCCCAGTCTTAATCTAGCTCTAGAATCCATAGCGCACCCCCAATTGTCCATCTACCGCCCATAGCAGGTCTGTTCCGGGGATCACTCGAACGTTTGCACCTGCGTCCAGATACCAGCCCGTGGCAAGAGTCATCGCGTAGCCTGCACCGCCCCGAACCCCCCAGTAACTGTTCCCCTCGGCGAAGAGGCCTTCCACCCCCGCCCGCACATAGAGGCCGAACAAATCCAGGATTCCCGCAGTTCCCAGGGTCAATGCGTTGGGGGACTCCACGGCCGCTCCCGCATTCAAGACCTCCCACCGGAACCTAGAAAGACGCATCTGGAAGGCCGCATCTACGGCGGCGTTGGTCCGATAGGCCTTCCCGTCGATAAGCTGAAATCCTTCGGACAGGGCCAGCGCCAGGAAGAACCGTTCCGCATCAGCGTTGCTTCGTCGCTCATCGGGCTTTGCTGCTCTCCGGACAACCGGTTTCTCTATTGGCTCGCCGATGGACGGGGCTGTACTCAACCTGGCCACCCGTTTCTCGGTCTCCTTCTCCCGGATTTCAACCGTATCCTCCCACGCTAGGTCGTCCACAACGACCCGCACGTCGTGTTTGCCAACGGCCAGCTTGCCGCCGAACGGGGTGGCCCCGATCTTCTCACCATCGACCCACACCTCGGCAATGAGGTCATTTCCCTGCTGGTCCTGTGCTTTCACGGCCAATCCGCCTTCCCGCTGCTCAAGGGTCAGGTCAATCTCCTCGTGCTCCCCCGGCTCCACCACTACCTGCTTTCCCTTATCGTAGCAATCGGCCGAGGCCACCATGACTCGATGTGGCCCGCTGGCTACCTGATGGCGATGGAGCGGAGTGATGCCCAACGGCTTCTTGTCAAGTGTGACCGGGAGGCCGGAAGGCACGGAACGGACCGTGATCCACCCGAAGTCCTGCGTCAGCTTCCACGAGAAGGCACGCGTGTCTGCATCGACGTCTACAATCTTCGACTCGGGACTCCAGGACTCTTTTTGCATTTCGATCTTGTGAGAGCCGGCGGCCAGGGTCCGGGAGCAGGGGGTCGTCGTGCAGACCATCTTCCCGTCAACCAGGACCGCGGCGCCTTCGGGGTCGCTCTGGAATGCCACTACCATCCCTGTCTCTGATTCCACCAACCAGTCGTCGGACTTCTGGCCAAGTTCCTTCTCTACTATCCGGACAGCCCGTCCTCCTGACGCGGGCAGCTCCACCGAAACGCGCAGGTTGTTCACCAACTCCGCAACGGCCTCGGCCACTGACAAGTCGGGCTTCTCTATATTCCAGAATACTCCGGCACTCGCATTCAGACATCCCGTTTCGGCACTGAAGACTTGCACCAGGAGTCGCTTCCCGCTTCCGGCTCGAACGAAAGTCGCCTTGAGCAGTGAGTTCGCGGCCAGACGTTCACCGATGCGGCAGGCGCTTCGGTCAGAAAACTGTACTTCGTGAGACTTACGTCGGATCGCTGCCAGCGCCTTCTCTTCATCCGCTCCGGCTACAACGTCCACTTTGCCCGTGCGTGCCAGTTCCGTCCGCAACAGCTCCCGAACCTGCCTGTCCATCTGCTCATCGAGCGTAACTCTCGGCAGCCGGGCCAACTCTTCTTCGACGGCACAACCAACCTCTTGCACGTGCCCCTTTCGCACCAACAGGGGCCGCGCCACGACCACAAAAAGGCCGCAGGTAGCTTGTCTCCGACCCCCCATGCTTCAGCCAAATGGCCCTCCGCGTCGCACACCACGTCGTCTGGGTTCCAGCCCGGGTTCACACAAGCTCCGTTCGGGTCCTGCACAGCAACCACTACCAGTCGCAGCCCCTGGTTACGGTACTTCTCGTGCAGTGCCTTCCATTGCGGTACTGCCTTCTTGCACGGCCCGCACCACGATGCGTAGAACTCCACAGCCAGCAGCTTCACCCCCGGCCGTGACAACCAGTTCTTGACGTCCAACCCGTCTCCGGCCAGGGCCGGGCGAGCAGCTATCAGGGACAATACAAGCAACCACTTAGCCATGCGCAAACCTCCGAATTACAAAATACTATCAAATCCTATTGGCCGCCGGTAGCCCTTTGTTGGGCGTGTGCTTGAGTGGTGTGACGGACCTGATGGACCTGATGGACTGGATTGACTATGGACCGACAGTTTGCGAAAGACAAAGTCCACGACAAACGTCGTGCCACATCTGCCACAACCCATCCATCTCACAAGCCTCACCCAAGTCCATAATGTCCATCAGGTCCATCAGGTCCATCCGTCCATA
>CAZFVN010000082.1:0-11587 GCA_964522395.1 uncultured Myxococcales bacterium | reverse complement strand
AAGCCTCACCCAAGTCCATAATGTCCATCAGGTCCATCAGGTCCATCCGTCCATAGAAGCCCCGCCCTCGGCTTTGCCCAGGCACCAGTCTTTCGTCCATCAAGTCCATCCATCTCAGAAGCCTCACCCAAGTCCATAATGTCCATCAGGTCCATCAGGTCCATCCGTCCATAGAAGCCCCGCACCGCGCGGCCCGTGACGCAGTCAGCCCGATGGCGGGAGCCGTAGGATTTGCCTCCGCGCTGCGGGGCGACGGCGGACAAACACCGCGTCAAATGTCGTCACTGAGTCGCGGCCGACGGGCCACCATTCACTGCGAACTGTCCCCGGCTTCATCAGCCGTCGCGGCAAAGTCCCCCAACAGGGCGTTGCTGAGGTCTTTGACGAAGGGTCTCACGGCCCGTTGTTCGACTTCGATTCGGGCTTTGGCTGCGGCCAGGGTTGAGTCGGGATGGGCGATACGCTCTTCGTCGCGAACTTGCGCAAGGACGACTTCTCTTTGGACGGCTTGTAGATGGACCTGGTAGTGGGCCCGGTGGAGCCCGTCGGCCGGGGCGACGGAGAGCTCGAGTTTGGCTATGACGATGATTGGCTCAGAATCGGGGGCTGCTGGAGCAACCACGAGCGATGCCTTTGTGAGCGTGCTGCTAAGTTGCTTCGCCAGCTCCTCGTCGTTGCTCTCGATGGCGATGGGGAAGGCGGCGGCCAGAGTCTGGTGGAGCGTCTTCGAAACTTGGCTAATCGTCTCGGGATCAATGGGCACTTTGCGTCCCACCAGTTGGAGGCGGTGGGCGAGGTTCCTTTTCTGGTGGAGCAGGTAGAGGGCCCGGGCCAGGGAACGGACCAGTAGGGCCGGTGCGCCCTTCGTGTCCAGCCGCTCCGCGATCTCGGTTTCCATCTCGGCCAGATCCCGCTCCAGCCGTTGCCGCATGGCCTGCATGTCCAATACTGCCAGAGTGTAATGGGTCCCCTCTCTTACAGTTCGCTCTACCATGACAACTGAATCGTTGAAGACCGCGTCCCCTCGAGTGCGAGCGTGGGTGATGGATTCGAAGAGTCGCTCCTCACGCCCCTGGGGGCCTCCAGAAACCATGTAGTGCTCCTCCTCCCGAGTCACTGTCACGACTTTCGCCCGAAAGAACTTCGCCACTTCTCCCCTGGCGCGGTCGTCGGCCACATCCATGGTATCACCCCAGCCAACGCCGACCACATAACGTGCGGTCGGATAGGACGAGTGAACACCAGTATCAGGCCAGGCTGGAAGCTGCGTTCCAGCAGAGACACAGGAGAGCAGGGGCAGGACGAGGAACAACCGCACCAGCCTGAATACCTGTTCTGAAACCGACAGAACTGCTTTGTCCGTAGGGAGCGTGGAGGAGTACGCCTCGGGACCGACGTTAAGTCGCAGTCCGAGGGGCTCTCCGGAAGCGAAGCGACCGCAGGCCAACTGCCCTGCATTTCGGAACAGGCACCTAGTAGGATGTAACCACCAGGAAGCTCTTTTTGTCATCCTCAATCTCCACAGAAAAGCGGTATGTCAGCGTTCCGCGCTGGCCACCGTAGTGCTCGATTTGAACGTCAAATAGTCCCGCATTGCAGCGCAACCGGGTCATATGGATAGCCGCCGGAAGGGTCCGCCAGCCACGGACATCTGCAGCTTCAGTTGCCGAGGCGGCCCCTTGCGAAAGGAGTTTCACCAAGGCCCCAATCCCCGGGTTTCCGCTCAGCTCTTCCGCAGCCTGCCCCGCCAGTCGAGCCGAGAGGAATTTGAAGACCGCTCGCGCAACGAATCGACCTAAATCACGCTCCATTCGATCTTCCAGGCTGACCTTCGCCAGCCTGGAAATATCCATAACGAGGACGCTAGACGACTCGCCGCAGCCGGCCACACTTACAGTCGCCTGCCGCACCGCGAGCGGGGGTTGTTCAAAGACCGGGTAGGCGACAGTTACCTGGTTGTCGAAAAGTGCACCCTTGGCCATGGAGAGTGACTGCTGGAGCTTCTTTTCATCATCGGTATGAACGTCCACAGCCTGGGCCATGGCCATGCCCCGTGAGAGGCTCACCTCGATGACCCGCTCAATCTTACGCGGCCCCGGACCGAAGTAGTGGAGAACAATGACTTCACCCGGTAATCCTGGGCCGATCTTCCCCCCGGCCGCGGCGAGCACTTCGGGTGTCGGGTCCATGCCCATTATGCCGGCCAGCCGGACCACGTCCTGGGCCAGCGCTCGCGGTGGCCGGGTGCCGAAGGACTCGGTGCCGGCCACGTAAGCCGCAAAAGCCTTGCGGTAGGCAATCAGCGCATCGTCCAGAGAGCCGGCCGTCTCGCGGAGCAATCCGCTAAGATAGAGGGCAAAGCCTTCGGACCGGTATCGGCCTGCTGTGTTCTCCCGGTAAGAGCGGAGTCGAGCATCGATGCGCCGCACTTCCACCAGGGCTTCTTCCAGCTCGCCCAAGAAGAGGTAGTTAAGGGCCGCAAAGACGTTGACCAGGACCCGCTCGAATTCCTCCCCAGCGTAGGGAATGAGAAGGTCGCTGCTGAACAAAGCACCCGCCTCACTGGTAAGGCTACGAGTGTAGAGGTCAGCACCCAGGCGGTCTGCTCTCTCGAATTGCACGGCGCTGCGTCGATAGTCACCAGCCAAATGGAGTGTCAGTCCCAAATCCATGTGGTAGAGGAGGCGGTTGCGTTCGCCGTAGGCCTCTTGCCCCCGCTCCGCGAGGTAGTGGGCTGCTTCTTGCGCCCTTCCCTCGGCGATACCTAGTTCCACGTCGGCCAATACCTGGCGCGAAACGCCAGCGGCACACCCCAGCGCCATAAGTAATGGCAGTGCGACAAGGGCGAACCGGGAGCAACGCATTGCTACATGTCCCAGTTAGCGCGCTCGATGATCTTCTTGATCTTCTTCTGCCCCATCCAAACCTTGACCCCGGTTTCGATGTTGATTGCCTCCAATTCCACCTGATAGTACTTCAGCATAGTATCGCCGCTCTGGCTGACAATGGAGTT
This sequence comes from uncultured Myxococcales bacterium, assembly GCA_964522395.1. Lineage (GTDB taxonomy): Bacteria > Myxococcota_A > UBA9042 > CAIXZC01 > CAIXZC01 > CALGBT01. The sequence continues at coordinate 8,574 of CAZFVN010000082.1, read as the reverse complement.
GACCTGGCCCATAATCAGGAAATCAGCTCCCAGTTCCCGGCCAATGGCTTTTTGGGATTCCAGAGAAGCCGCTGTTGCCTGATGGAGTTTCTCGCTATCAAGTTGGGACCGCTGGCCGTGGGAGGCGACGAAATCAACTTCGCCAGAATTGACTAGCTCCCGTTCCAGGTCCTTGACGAAGGTCTCAGTGGGGATGTGGTCGTGGCTCTTGTTTGCGACCCGGCCCACCACCAGACGCGGTTTGCGACCGGCCTCCTCCCTGTACTCGTCGAGCCAGACTCGGGAGAGGAGATCACCGATCATCTCCTTCGAGACGAGCTGCGAGTCAGTATCGTTCCACTGGTCGCCAATGTCGATCTGCTCGTCCACTGCAACTCGATGCACCTGTGGCCCGGTGGGACCGCCCCAGCATCCAGCCCAGGTCAGAGAAACAACAATCGCAAGAGACCAAACATACTTGAGCACCATTTTGCGCCTCCATCAGGAGCCTGACTATCGGCCCATCTTTCCAATCTCAGGATGTCCTCCAAAGAACCTCCGCAAGGACGAGAATAGTGACTGTAGTGGCAAAGTGCAAAGGCAAACTGCAGGTCGCTGGCGGTGCGAAAGACGTGGGTGGTGAAGAGGACATGGGTGGTGCGAAAGACGTGGGTGGTGCGAAGCGCGTGGGTGGTGCGTTTGAGTTGTGTGATGGTCCATCAGGTCCATCCGTCCATAGAAGCCCGCCCACGGCTTTGCCCACATTTTTGCACAAACCGGGTATTGGCATACGATCGAACTGGATAGATGTCAGTATGGAGGTAGCTCATGGATGCCATATCCTGGGAAGTAGATGGACAGCCGGAGGCAAAAGAGGGTGTGCACCGGGTAGAGGTGCGCAACAAGGTGCAGAATAGGGAATATGCCCTGGAAGTATTCGAGGATGAACGTGGGGATACCTGGGTTCGGGTGCACACTGAGCATCACACCTCTCAGCCCATCCCCTTCGCCGATTTCGTCGTTGGCAACCAGTAGGTCGCAGGGTCTCCCCTCAGCAGACCAATTGACTCCAGTCGCCAGCCTTGCTTCCGGAATAGAGTCCGTTCAAACTGCTTATAGATAGGGTACCTTGGAGGTTCCATGTCTTACGGCGGGCAGTTTGTGCTGGCAGCGTTAGTGGCCATTGCGGCCTTGCTGCCCATGGTCTGGTGGCTGCGCCTGGTCATTGTCTGGCCGCTGGAGCGGCTGTCGGGCAAAGCAATGCTCAATCGTAAGTGGCTGGATAGCCGTGTTGGGCGCTGGATTGTGCTGGGAGTCGGGACCCTTGAGGTTCTTCTCTTCCTGTACGCATGGCAAGTAGAACCACGACGACTGGATACTACTAAGCATGAAGTGCACTCTGCAAAACTCCCCAAAGGCGAACGGTTACGCATCGTACACCTGTCAGACTTGCATATTGATGGGCGTGACCGACTTCCGTCAGGTCTGGTCGATGCCATAAGCCAGGCTGACCCCGACCTGGTGCTCTTGACTGGCGACTATCTCAATAACGCGGACCCGGAATCTGAGGCCGCGCTGTTGAAGTTTGTGGCCGAATTGGAGCCTCCAATGGGCATCTACGGGGTTGCGGGGAATTGGGATTTACGCTCCTGGTCTCGCTCCCGCACGTTGCTGCGAGAAGCTGGAGTTCAACTGGTGGATGGAACTGCTGTGGAGGTCAAGGGCGGCCACATCCCAATCCGGATTTCCGGTCATTTCGATTCCTTCATGCAGGACGCACATGGGGTTTTTGACGGTATAGATATTGCGCTCCACCACACTCCGGATGAGATTGAGAATCTGGCCGGGCTAGTCGACCTCTACCTTTGCGGTCATACCCACGGTGGTCAGGTCCGGCTACCCTTCGTTGGCGCAGTAATCACCCTGTCGAAGTTCTGGAAGAGGTACGAAATGGGCCGTTACGAAGTCAACGGCACGACCCTCTACGTTCATCGGGGAGTTGGGGCGGAAGGAAATGTACCTCGTGTCCGTTTTCTCGCTCCGCCGGAGTTGGCTATTATTGATGTGATCGGGACGGCTGTGACGGCTCAGTGACGGTTGAACACGGGGGAGATCTTTCGACTTCGCTCAAGATGACACCGTTTTGCGCCGAGGCTGTCGAGAAGCTCTGGTCGGTACTCGTCGCTCGCCTTGCTCACTTTGCTTAAGCTGACATTAATTAGCGCACCGCTTGTCCAGCAACTCAGGACGATACTCGAAATGCATTGTGTCGTAGTGGTACCACTTGCCGCCCCAGATGAAACCGTGGCGCTCGAAGACTTCTGCGATGGTGTAAGGGATGCGGTTGCGATAGGGGATTTTGCCACTCTTGTCCTTCTTCGCCCAACGCCAGTAGTCCGATTGCTTCACGGCAACATCCAACGCAATGGCGAAGCTATGTACCGAGAGGCGTTTGGTGCCGTGAATGACCCGCCAATTGAACGGTCCGGAGGTGGCTGACGCCAGTTTACGCAGTTTGCGAGGGAGCTTCTCCAGTTCCGTAGAGATGGCCAGGAGATGTTTGTCCACGCCATTGACCGACATCGCTTTGAGTCGCTTCCCGCCGCTGTCTGGCAACCACTCGACTCTCGCCAGTTTCTTGCCGACGGCCCTCGCGTTGTCCCCGTACATTTTGCGGAAGAAGGGTTCGTAGCGGATCCGACCGGGGTCCTCATTTGGAGCCAAGGGGCGGCCCAATTCCCCCAGCGGATAGGGAATGGACATCATATCTTCAAGGTCGGGTCGCTCCAACATCTCTTCGTAAGTCTTGTCCGTCTCACCGTCGTCCCAGTCCATGCGAGTGCCATCCTTCCACACTACGGCCCAGCCAGACTCCTCAGTGAAGTCAGCCTTCTCCAGGTGGTCTGGATAGGCATTCACCAGGCACTGGAGCGATACTGGGGTGACCGGCGGAGCGCCCATGAGCACCATTGCGAGTAACGTAGGAATCATATCTTCTCCTTGCTCGGTTTCCTGGCCACGAGCACGAGAATCTCGGAATCTTCCCCGAATGTAGAACCGTCCAATCCCCCAAAGGGCCGGACGTGGACAAAACCGGCCTCGTTCAGCATGTCAACGAGCTCCGGGCAACTATAGAGGCGAAACTCCGTGGGATACCTTCGCACAGGCCCCTCAGCGGGTCGTACCTCCCAATCCATTTGGACCAGCCCGCCCCCATCCCAGCGAATCTGACGGTCGATGAAAGTCCCGTCGTCGTCAAATGAATCCATCGTGACAAACCCCTCCTCAAGGGTCTCCTGACTCATTAACTCGATAACCAGGGCACCATCCGGCCGCAAGGCCCCGAAGGCGGTGTCCAGGAGGCGACGGTCCTGGGCTTTCGAGTGATAGCCGATACTCGAATAGAGGCAGACGACGAGGTCGGCATCGCTGGTGGGAGAGTAGCGGTGCATATCGGCAGGTATCCATTCTATCTGGAGGCCTTCTTCATCCGACCGCTGCGCGGCCTGTTCGAGGTAGAATAGACAGTTATCCACGCCGGTTACGCGGTAGCCTCTGCGTGCCAGTTCCAGACTATGCCGCCCCAAACCACAAGCAAGATCCAGGACGGTGGCCGGAGGGAGAATCCCCGTGAGAGATAGAATGCCGTCGATCTCTTCTGGAGTTCCTGCGAGCCTGGCATCGTCGAAGAGGACCCCTTGCAAGTCAGTCCAGAAGGTCTCGTCATCTCGCCAGTGAGTCATTGGTTGCTCGTCACTCAATTGCCATGGGAATCCGGTGTGGGCGGTCCTTCTTACGCGATTCCTTCTGGGCGAAGATGAAGTAGTAATTCTCGACCTGGAGTACGAGGGTAGATTGTTGCACCAGCCGAAAGCCGACCTTGTCCAGAGCGGCAATGAGAGCCTCTGGGTCCAGATTCCCCGAAGTTGGAGTTTCCGTCGGGTAGATGAAATGGAGCTCGCCATCGGGCCTTAAAGCACGACGAATTGTGGCGAAGAGCTTCTCCATCCGACCAAACGCCTCACTATCATCGGCATAATGACCGCTTTCGGTCAGGGAGTAATAGATGGCTGGGACTTCCACAATAAAGAGGATGTCGAGCACGTCATCCTGCAGGGTAATGTCGGTATATTTCGACCGCTTCGGAAAGACCCTGGACTTCTTCGGGAGGGTACCTTTTTCAAGCGCATACCGGAGGAAATCGAGGGAGAACCTGTTGACGTCCAGTGCATAGACCTTCTTGAACTTGATTTCCTGTGAAAGCAGTGCCAGCGGCAATGTTCCCACGCCGCAACCGAGGTCCGCCAGGACATCCTTCCTGGCGATTCCGACGGTAGAGAAGTCCACCAGCCGGATTTCAGAAAAGAAAGCGTCAATAAACGGTCTCCCCGAGTCTAAGTGTGCGTCCAATCGGCCCTTGTAGTCCTCAAGTAACTCCCGGCCTTTGGCTTCATCCTGGCCCGAGTCGATGAAGTTAGGGATGGGCTCCGGATCGGGGCTCGCGCTGATTACTGCGATAATGGCCACCGCAATTCCCGCCAGGGAGCAGATGGTAGCCAAGATGATTGGTGTGCGTGCGCTCATTGATGCACCAGTACGTTGGTCAAGATTCAGGTTCTTCCGGGGGGTCCACGGGCGGTGGGTCTGGGACGGCGGACCTGTAGCACATGGGCGGCTCCATGGGTGCGTAACAAGTTGGCGGAGGCGGCGGTGGTGGCTCGGGCACAGCCTCGTAGCAAGTTGGCATCACTTCTGGTGGTGTTGGCTTGTCGCCCGCGGCGTCATCCGTGTTGTCACCGTCATCACTACCGTCCGGTTTATCACCATCGGGCTGAGGCGTATCGGGCGGTGGTGGGGGAGGTGGCATTGGCTTGTAGCACGTGGGCATGGGTTTGTAGCACTTAGGCATAATCTCATCGCCGGCGCTGAATTCCGCGGCGTCGGTGGTGTCGATTGCGGTGCTGTCAGGGTTCTTGGCCTGGGGTGCGGCCATCAGTGTACCGCCGCCCATCATTGAGAGGGCCAGTGCCCAAAGTGCGATCCGCCAGCCGTATGATTTGCTGCCCCGGCGCCGACCTGCACCTACCACCGTGAGTATGCCAATGGTGAAGAGAATACCGCCAAGGAAGATCCACCGTCCAAACGATAGGGCCGCGGTTTTCATTTGCTCTCCTTTTCCTTCACCAGAAGAGTAACCGACTACGTGATGCGCACGCAAAGGTTTTTGCTGCCACCGCTAAGCTCCCCTCCACGCTCCCTCTGGTCACTCGGGTGGTTCGCATTGAGCCAGGGTCGCGCAGCACCCTGGCAGAATGAAACTCCCTCCACGCTTCCTCCGGCCTTCGGTCGCTCTTATTCCGGGTAGCTCTTCGGCTCCGGCTTGCAGCTGGCATACGAATCAATTGAACCACACCGTTCTTCGTCGCGCGCGCTTCGCTTCGCCGAAAAGCTCCCCTCCACGCTCCCTCTGGTCACTCGGGTGGTTCGCATTGAGCCAGGGTCGCGCAGCACCCTGGCTCAATGAAACTCCCTATGGTGCGACGTAGAGCCAGAGGTAGCGGTTGCCGCCGAGGTTCTGGCCGAAGCAATTTGAGGCTTCCCAGTTGCAGCCGTTGTTGACGGTTGTGTTCATGCTGCCTTCGCCGCACCCCCACGGTCCTCCCCACCAGCTAGTGCTGTTGTGGGGATGGCTACCGTCGGCATAGATGATGTTCTCGTAGCCGCTGAAATTGGCACCTGAAATCAGCCCGGTTTGGGAGTATCCGGTAAGCCCGTCCTTGAAGACGTTCTTGCTGACGTCGATGTAACGATAGGCTTGGAGGCTGGCTCCGCAGACCATCTTGATCTTGTTGTACTGGCCGCCCGTGCAGTCGTTGCCCCAGGTCTTGGGAACATCGTCTCCGCCAGGCTTATCGTAGTACCCTTCGCATTGAATCCAACCCTGGAAGACCGGTCCCACTTCTCCCGTGAAGCCTGGTACCACTGGCTGCGTCTTCTGGCAGTCGTTGGAACAAGAATCGTCATCGACCTCGTTGCCGTCATCACACTCCTCGCCGTTGTCCACCTGACCGTTGCCGCAGCAGGGTGTGATGGGAGCAGTAACGCAGCCTGCGTCCGGGTCGCAGGAATCGGTCGTACACTTGTCGCCGTCGTCGCAAAGAAGTCCTTCCCCAGGTTGGCATTGGCCTGCTTCGCACAGGTCATCCACGGTGCATTCGCTGCCGTCGCTACAGGGGAGTGAGTTGGGGTCAAAGAGGCACCCCATCTCGGGAACACAAGCATCGTCGGTGCAGATGTTGCCGTCGTTGCAGATGAGCGCTTCGGCGCCTGGTTGACAGGTCTTGTTGGCGCAAACATCGCCCAGCGTGCAGGCGTTCGAGTCGTCGCAAGGCTTCAAGTTTGGCTCGTTTATGCAGCCTGCTGGGGGCTGGCAGTAGTCGGTGGTGCAAAGGTTGTCGTCGTCGCAGTCGAGCCAACCGGTGGTGGCACACTGGCCATCGCTGCATTGGTCACCGACAGTGCAGGGATTCTTGTCGTCGCAAGCTTCGTTGTTGGCGGAGAAGCTGCATCCCGTCAGAGGCAGACAAGCATCATCAGTGCAACCGTTATTGTCGTTGCAGGGGAGCGTGCCTGAGCCAGTACATTCGCCCAGTTGGCAATGGTCCCCCGTGGAGCAGATATTACCATCGTCGCAGGGGGCCTGATTCAGGCCGTGGACGCATCCGGTGGCGGGGTCGCAGGAGTCGGTGGTGCAGATGTTCTCATCGTCACAGCTTGGCGAGAGGCTGCCAACGCATACGGAGTTGGTGCACTGGTCTACGAGGGTGCACGCATTGCCGTCATCACAGGCAGCATCGGTTGGAAGGTGGGTACAACCTGACTGGGCGTCACAGGAGTCAGCGGTGCAGGGGTTCTGGTCATCGCAAGTCAGAGTACCACTTGGCTGGCAAGCCCCGTCGATGCAAAGGTCTTCGGTAGTGCAAGCGTTGCCGTCGCTGCATGGTGCAGCATTGGCGAGGTGTTGACAGCCCTCACCTGGAAGGCAGCTATCGTCTGTGCAGAGGTTGCCATCATTGCAGTTTACTGAAATCCCATCCTGGCACGTGCCCTCAACGCAGCGTTCACCAATGGTGCAAGCATCGCCGTCGGAACAGGGGGCATCCTCGTTGGCGGGAACCGTGGAACACTCGCCGCTTACTGGATGGCACGCGGCCGCTAGACAGGGCGCATCCGGTCCCGATGGGTCAGGGCAGGAAACAGTTGTGTCCGGATCAACCGCGCACTCATATGGGATTGAATCGGTGTTGCAGACGAGGGTGCCGTTGCAGACGTCGCCATCTTCCAGGCCCAGGCAGTCGCTATCCTTCACGCAGTCACATTGGATATCAAATCCAGCACAGAGGCCCTGGCCACATGTGTCATTGACGGTGCAGGGGTCCTCGTCGTCGCATTCGTTCTTGTTGAATGAGTAGAGACAGCCGCCAGTGGGGTCGCACGCGTCGGTGGTGCAAACGTTACCATCGTCGCAGTTAATGTTGGTTCCGATGCAGATTCCCTCTTCGCAGTGGTCAGCCAGGGTGCAGACATCTCCATCAGCGCACTCGGTACCGGTGAGAGCGGTCTGCTGGCAACCACTATCGGGATCGCAGGAATCTTCTGTGCAGGGGTTCTCGTCGTCGCAGTCAACGTCGTCAACGTTGCCGTTACAGTCGTCGTCGAGGCCGTTGCACTCTTCGCCGAGTGGTTCGGGGGCGTCGCAGGCGGTGAGTCCGGCTTCGGTGCAGGTTCGCAAGCCAGGGCATTCGCCAACATCGTTGATCTGAGCGCAGGGCGTAGAGAGTGCCAATAACACTGCCTTTTGCGAGCAGCTACAGACACCGGCTTCAGAGACGCACTGTTTGAGGGTGGTGCCTTCCGAGGTTGTGGCATCCTGGCAGGTGTAGCCCGCGGGGCAACTCCCTGCTTCACAGTGGGCACCGCAGAAGCTACCGGCCTCGCCGTAGTTGATGCAGACGTCCTCCACCCCAGTGGCTGACTCGCAATCGGCGCTGGAGTGGCAGGGACGACAGAGGTGCGTGAAGGGCGAGACGCAGGCGAAGCTCAAGTCAGGTCCGGCCCCAATCTGTTCGCAAAGCCAGCCGGCGGGACATTCCTCTACGCAGGTCATGGAGCAGACCGAATCGCCCATATGGTCGAGGCAGAGCCCTGAGAGACAATCATCTGGTCCGATGCAGGGGTCGAGGAAGCAGCCCGTTCCAGCCTCACAGCCGGTGACTGTTTCAATAAGATCGAAGGGTGGTTCGACGATCTCAAAATCAATGGTCTCTACTATATCCGAGCTTAGTGAGGCCTCGGGAGTGATGGTCAAGTCGAGCGTGACTCCAGCGTCGGCAGCGTCTTCGTCTTTCGCAACAACATTCCCGTCGGTGCCCGAGCATGCAGCGAGAATGAAGAGGCTGGTCCAAATCAGGGTCAGTCGTATCATGGAGATCCTCCGTAGCTTCATGGGAGAGGATACCATGGTGGAGGGGTTGTGTCAGCTTGCGATCTGATTGACTTTGTACCCCCCGTTCTGCGCTGAGTGTGTCGTTCTGA
>CAZFVN010000081.1:21229-25878 GCA_964522395.1 uncultured Myxococcales bacterium | reverse complement strand
GCAGAGAGCCTGCCCGCGTGCAGCCAGTGGTCAATACCACACGATGGAAGGACCCCGTGCCTGAGCCAGAGGAGTGACCTCCACCGAGCTTCACAGCCAACTATGAGTAATTGGAGGAACCTTGTCAGTTGCTACACAGAATTGTGTCCAGTTCGGCTTGGCCAACTCGTATTCTAGCCGATTCGATAGCTCAAGTTCGTTCGAGGTAGCGAAGCCATCCAATGAGAGTCCTCCTGACCTAGATAGGAGCGTCGCTGGGGAGGGGTTTTGTGAGCGCTCGGCGACTTGAGAGGCTTCAATCTGGCGGCACACAGTGTGAACTCACGAAAGTGTGTTGGATTGCAAGAGTTCTGGGAGGCGCGTCCGTTGTGGCTGTGTTCTCCGTTCGGTGCAAACTCACGAAAGTGTGTTGAATTGCAGGAGTTTTGGGCGGCGCGTCCGCTGGGGCTGTGTTCTCCGCGAAAGTGTGTTGAATTGCAGGAGTTTTGGGCGGCGCGTCCGCTGGGGCTGTGTTCTCCCGTCCGCTGGGGCTGTGTTCTTCGTTGTGGCTGTGTTTTCGTTGTGGACGCGCTACTGATCGCCGACTCCTGTGGCCCAGATGTATGTGCGCCAGGTGAGGAGTGCGGCATCGTTGTTCCAGGGCATCTCGGAGGTGTGGGCGTAGAAGGAGGAGAAGACTCTACGGTATTGCTTGTGGACTGCTAGGGATGGTTCTGGGGACGTGCCCAGGATGCGGACGTCGTTGGTGGGGTTGTCCAGTCTAGATTTGTAGGTGAAAGAGAGGGGCAGGGGGCCCGTCTGGAAGACCTCGGTAATGAAGTGATTGGTGTCGGTCACGGTGAAGACCTCGGACTGATACCATCCTGCGCTCCCCATGCCAAGGGGGCCGACGATAGCGTTTCCACGATGGATGACAATTCCTACCTGACCCGCAGCATTCACGCTGGCGAGGTACTCTGGGTCTGCTAGGGAGGAGTCGTACATGAAGGCCACGACATCATAGGGGCTGTAGTCGTACCCGGCCCCGAGCGCGCCGCCGTTGACGATAGTGACGGTGAACCCCCAGCTCTCGAGGATTTCTTTGAGCAGGTCATCGGAGTAGCCGCTCGCGACCAACACGTTCAGGGTACATTGGTCTGGGATCCCGTCCCCGTTGAGGTCGATATTCTCGTCCCCTCCGGGACAGAGGTCAGGTTGGTCGCACGCGTCGGGTATGCCATTGTTGTCTTCGTCGATGGCGTCATCCCCTTTTGGGCAAATGTCCACGTCGTCGCAAACGCCATCCTGGTCACTGTCGGGGTCGTCAACCTGGTCACAGTTTTCGTCGATGCCATTGCCGCAAATCTCATTGGCCAGTGGGTGGATGGTCGCATCAAGCGATTCGCAATCGTCTGCGTCAGCGGTTCCGTCGCCGTCATCATCCACGTCTACGCAATCAGCTTCGCCATCGGAGTTTGAGTCGAGGAAGCCTTCGTCAACATCGCCCTCACACGTGTTGTCTACGCCGTCGCACACCTCCGTGGCGGTCTCCAGGCAGATGCCGTTTTGACATTTTCCGGCACAAATGCCTTCGAATTCGCAGCTGTCCTCGTTTGCCATCGGGTAGGTCTGACAGCCCTGGTCCCAAAGGCAGTAGTTGAGAGTGCACGGATTGTTATCGTCACAAATCACTGGCGTGGTGTCAGTACACGCTCCGTTTGAGCAGGTGTCGTTGGCGGTACACTGGTTGTCATCGTTGCAAGGGGAGGTGTTCGGGGAGAACGCGCATCCAGTGGCCGGCTCGCAGGAGTCATCTGTGCACGCATTGTTGTCAACGCACGCCAGGGTCCCGGACCCGATGCAACCTCCCAAATGGCAGTGGTCGCCGGTGGTACAGAGGTCGTTGTCGTCGCAGGGAGCCTGATTCATTTCAAAGAGGCAACCTGTGACTGCGTCGCACGAGTCGCTTGTGCAAACATTGTCATCATCGCAAGCGAGGACGGAACCCGACTTGCAGATTCCTGCAGAGCAGTGGTCGCCGCCGGTACATTGGTTGCCATCATCGCAGCCCGCCTCATTGGGCGTGAATTGACAGCCGGCCAGGGGGTCGCAAGAGTCATCGGTGCAACCATTGGAGTCTGCGCATGCCAGTGCCGGTCCTCCGACACAGTTGCCGTTAGTGCAGGTGTCGCCGGTGGTGCAGGCATTGCCGTCATTGCAACTGGAGGCGTTTGGCTCGAAGAGACACCCACTGGCGGGCTGGCAGCTATCTTCGGTACAAGGATTCCCGTCATTGCAGGTTAGATTCGGGCCCGGACTGCATTCCCCGGCGACGCAGAGATCGCCCAGGGTACACGCATTGCCGTCCTCACAAGGTGTCCCCTCGTGGTCCGGTTCGAGGGAACATACGCCTGTGGCTGGATCGCAAGTAGCGATTAAGCAGATGGCCGAAGCGCCTGGATCGGGGTCGGGGCAGCTAACCACAGAATCCGGGTCGACAACACACTTGTAGGGCCACTGTTCTAAGTCGCATAGGAGGGTGCCATTGCAGAGGCTATCGTCTTCCAGCGCCGTACAGTCGGCATCTTCCAGGCAGTCGCATGGAACAGCCGTGCCCGCGCAAATTCCCGCCTCGCACAGGTCGCCGACAGTACATGGGTCATCATCGTCGCACCCGCCGATGTTGTCCACGAACTTGCAACCGCCCGTGCCGTCGCAAGAGTCATCGGTACACGGGTTGGAGTCGTTGCATTCGACGGGACTTCCGACACAGACTCCAGCGGCGCAATGATCTGCTACGGTGCAAGGGCTATCGTCGTCACAAGAGCCCTCTTCGAGGAGTACATTTGCGCATCCCTCCTCCCCGAAGCAAGAGTCCTTCGTGCAGTCATTGCTATCATCGCAAAGGGGGAGGTAAATTCCTTCCTCCAGCGTCGGCTCATCCTTCTCGCCGTCACAGTCGTCATCAACACCATTGCAGATTTCCGGGCTTGGTAGGGCCGCATCGCAGTCCGTCAGCCCTGCCTCCGTACAGACTCGCTTGCCTGTACAGGAGCCAAATTCGTTGTCAATGCCGCAATGCGACCACAGGCTAAGCGCCGTCGATCTTCCGGTGCACGGGCAGGTCCCGGCATCGGCGACACACTGTACCGAGTCGAGGCCGTCGATTGTGACTGTTGCCAAACATGAAAAGCCCCACGGGCAGTCGCTATCAGAGGCGCAACTCCCTCCACAATAGAAGCCTTCCTCACCGTAGTCGACGCAAACGTCTTCCGTGCCGCCAACGGCCTTGCAGCCCTCAGCACTGCCACACGGTTTGCAGAGATTCGAGTGGTTTGAAACACAGACGTATACCAGGTCAGGGTCACTGGCGCCCACTTGCTTGCAAGTCCAGCCAGGCGGACACTCCTCGGTGCAACCCTGGGAGCAGACGCCCTCCCCCATGTGCTCCACGCACCAACCAGATTGACAGTCATCGTTCTCTTTACAGCCGTCAAGGAAGCAACCCTCGCCGGGGAGACACTCAATAAAGGGAATATCGGGCCCGATATCTGGGAGCACCAGTTCAGTGCTCGTCACGTCAGGGTGGAGCGAGGGGACGTCCTCCGGTGACGCTGCGACTTCTGATTCGACGTCAATCGCGTTTCCTGTGCGGTCCTGGGTTGAGTCGGTCGTCAGTGGTGACCCTGGGCTGCTACAAGCCATGGTCGTTGCCGCGAAGATCGTGAGGAATGTTCGTAATCTGCTCATGGCGTCTCCTGATATCGACTCTGACGTCAGCGATAATCTATACCGCAATTCCTGGTCAGAAGAAAGCCGGCTGTGGTGCCGTCGGAGAGCAAGGCGGGCCGCAAGCAGCTAGCCGTCAATGACAGTTGCTGGCTGTGCGAGGACGCCTGCGAGCGTGCGGCGCGTTCATACACGACGGTTCTGGCGAACCCCGCGGGCTGGGGCTATGATGGGTTGGAACACCTCCGGGAGATTGCCAATGCGTTGTCGTAGGGTGGCGCCACGGATGGAGGCAGTAATGGAGGCAGTGATGAGAATGTCTGTGGTGACATGCGTAGCGGCGATGATTCTGGGTCCTGTTGCTTGCTCTGAGAGTGCTGGCGGGGGGGACGATCAGGAGTCGGAGTTGAAGTTTGCGCTGACTGATTTGGTCAATGGGCGTGCTGATGATGGGGCAACGGCGGACGGGGAGCGTGTTGCTGACGTGGCCAAGGCCCCATGTGAAAAGCATGAGGATTGCGAGAAGCTGATTCCAGGCATCGACCAATGTGAAGTCGTGGTTTGTTCGCCGGCACTGAAGATTTGCACGGTCTTGAAGGCCGAGAGCGGGTTTCCTTGCGAGGATGGAGATTCCTGCACCTCGGGTGACATCTGCGCGGACGGAAACTGTGTGGGCGGGAAGGATGTTTGCAACTTCGAATGCGGCGATTCTATCTGTGAAGGCAACGAGAACTGTCTGACCTGTCCGGAGGACTGCGACCCTTGCCCTCCTGGCTGTGGCGACGGCGATTGCGGCGCTGGAGAGAACTGCACCGTCTGCCCGCCCGATTGCGGTGCCTGTGCACTTGACTGCGGCAACGGCGAGTGCATCGGGGAGGAGACCTGCGCAGATTGTCCGGTCGATTGCGGAGAATGCCCACCCAAGTGCGGTGATGGCGAAT
>CAZFVN010000081.1:0-21129 GCA_964522395.1 uncultured Myxococcales bacterium | reverse complement strand
GCAACGGTGACGAAGATTGCCTGGATTGCTTCGAAGACTGCGGAGAATGCCCACCCAAGTGCGGTGACGGTGAATGCAACGGTGACGAAGATTGCCTGGATTGCTTCGAAGACTGCGGAGAATGCCCACCTAAGTGCGGTGATGGTGAATGCAACGGTGATGAGACCTGCGCAGACTGCCACGGCGATTGCGGAGAATGCACGTCCGAGTGCAACGACGGCAAATGTGAACTCGACGAGACCTGCCAGAGTTGTCCTTACGACTGTGGTTTTTGCGAGGGTACCGAGGACTGCTGCTCGAAGCACGTATCGCTCGGTTGCGAAGACGATGCTATCACCGAATGTGTCTGTTCCATCGACGTCGTCTGTTGTATCTCAGGTTGGGATAGTATCTGCGTCAGTCATGTCGACGTGCTGGGATGTGGCGAATGCGCGGTGTGCGGGGACGGGAAATGCACCGGCAATGAGACCTGCTTTGGTTGTCCTGAGGAGTGCAAAGTCTGTGGGGCCGGCGATTGCTGTGTCGAACATGGGCCTCCCGGCTGCGGCGACCAGGACGTTATGGCGTGCGTGTGTGCCAAGCTCCCCTTTTGTTGCCAGGACAACTGGGATGATGAGTGTACTGCCGGTGTGGAGACCCACGGCTGTGGAGTTTGTCAGTAGTCTTCCGCCATTCTACGCATCTACCATACTGGACGAATAACAAGGTAGGACGGGGCATCTGGTGGACGTTCGCCAGGAGGCATGGTATTCCCAGATACGGAGAGGCGGAGGAGCTATGAGCGATCAGAAGAGAATGGAGTTGTTTCTTGAACTTTTTGGCGGATTGTCGCAACAGGCGCCAGGCAGTTTTGAGTCCACCGGTCGAGCTTGGGAGTTGCTTCCTGCTTTGTCGGAGCGCCCGAGGATTCTGGACCTGGGATGTGGTTCAGGTAGGCAGACTCTTGATCTCGCCCGTCTTTCGGGGGGACAGATTACCGCAGTGGACCTGCATCAGACTTTCCTCGAGCGGTTGGATGCCAGGGCCAGGAAAGAGGGATTGGATGGTCGGGTGAGGACTATGATTGGTGACATGGGCGAGTTGGACCTGCCCGCCGGTTCTTTCGACCTCATTTGGTCGGAGGGAGCAATATACAACGTAGGTTGGGAGGCTGGTCTAAAGCACTGGCGAGCCTTACTGGCTGACCCGGGTTGGGTGGTGGTGACGGAATGTTGCTGGCTTACATCAGACCCATCACCCGACTGCTCAGCTTTCTGGGCAGAAGAGTATCCCACCATGATGACGATGGAAGAGTGTTCGTTCGTTGCTCAGGAAGCAGGCTACACTGTCTTGCACAGCTTCAAGCTCCCGGATTCAGATTGGCTGGAGAACTTCCATGTTCCACTTGAGGCTAACCTGGCGGCCTTTCGCAAGAAGCACGGGTCTTCTCGAGAGGCGCTGGCGGTGGCAAGAATGTGCGAAAGTGAGCTCTCCATTCATCGGCGTTTCGCCAATGAGTATGGCTATGTCTGTTTCGTGCTGCAGGCCGTCAGCAGCGAGCGAACTTAGCAACGAAGAACCATATGAGGTATCAAATGAAGAATAGAGTCCTTTTCATCCCGGCGGTTCTAATGATCCTGGGCTGTGGTGGAGGAGTTAAGGAGGGGAGTGACGCTACGGTGGAAGAGACGTTCGCACCATCCTCCGATATTTTGGTCGAAGATGCTCTAGGGCTAGACGAGAGGGGCATTGACGATACGCCTATGCCAGATCTCCAGGATTCGCCGGATATCGAATCCAGCGAAACACCCGATGTCAACGTGCCGGACGGGGTTACCGAGCCCGACACGCCTGTGGAGTGTAACTGCCCGCCCGCCATGCATTGTGATGAGAGTGGTGAGTGCGTGTTAGATGTCTGTACCCAGGCGGCGACAACTTGTTCTTCTCCCACGGAGCAGCAGGTGTGCAACGACGAGGGCTCCGACTTTGAGATTGTCCCTTGTCCAGAGCAAACCGTTTGCTATCTCGGCGAGTGTGTCCCGCAGGCATGTAGTCCCGATGATGCTCCCGTCTGTGAGGATGGGCAGTTGAAAACCTGCAATGGCAGTGGCACTGATTGGAACCTGATTCCGTGCCCGTTGGGCTCGCTCTGCAAGAATGGGAAATGCGCACCGGTCCAGCCCAACGTGATCTTCATTGTCGACACGTCAGGTTCCATGAATTGGGTGAACTGGGAGTCGGAAACTCTCGACCAGTGCGAAGGGGACGATTGCGCTCCCTGGACGTGGCCCGAGTGTGACGATTCGGCGATTCCACAAACTCGTCTGGGGCAAGCGAAGAAGGCCTTGCAGGCGGTAATCGACAGTGAACCGGGGGCCGCTGCTCGCCTGGCCCTACAGCGTTTTCCTCAGCAATTGGACCTCTTCTCCATGCTTTCAGAAGAGAAGAGCCAGCCGAGTTGTTGGGGTACGCCACTTTGGGGTTTGGACAAGTCCTCCGCCGATAACAACGAGGTTCACCAAACCCACAAGATGACTCTGGAATCCGTGCAAGGATCGTTGGTGGCCCAGACCATGCCCGTGCCGTTTGGACCGGAAACAGAAGGAACCGGACAGGTCGTAATGGACTGGATCGACTTCGCTAACACCTTCGAGCCAACTGGAGTGCCCTGCGAAGTGCTCTATGATTGCGAGACTCCCTTGACTGGCAAAGCCTGTGTAGACGGGGCCTGTGCTCTGGTGGACAATCCGGAACTGAGAGCCATGGGCAAGACGCCCCTGGGTCGCTCCCTATTTTACGCCGGCGAAGTCTTGCGCCTGCTGGTAGTGGTAGAGGGTCAAGAGTGTGGCACTGATGAGGACTGCGGGTCCCTGCACTACGCGTGCGTCGACGGGAAGTGTCACGACTCGATGCGCTCCTGCCGATCGAACATTATTGTGCTTTTCACTGATGGCGGTGAGAGCCTGGACCAGGACGTGGAGAAGTTCTTCAATCCTCAGGTTCAGGCAAAACGGCTGCACTACGGCGCTGGTTGCAGCGAGGACGGCGATTGTTTGAATGATGCCGTTTGCTCGGCCGGAGTTTGCCAGGCGGAAATCGAAGGCCTGCCGTCCAAGGTCTGCCATCTGACTAACATTGCTTGTACGGAGACGGCCGAATGCGTCGAATACAAGTACTCGTGCAGCGGTGGGAACTCAACGTGCTCAGGGAAGTGCGTGGAGACCGGCGCAGTTTTTGTCGACCCTAAGGGGCAAGATGTTCTTCGTGATGCCAATGGCACTCCCATCTCGGTAACGGTGCACGTGGTTGATGCCTCGGATGCGCCCACAGGAAATTCACTCATTGCGGCGCTGGGCGGCGGCCAGCACGTCCCGGTGGACTTCGGTGACATCGAAGCCGTGGTTGAAGGGACATTGCCATTGTTGGATTCCAAAGACCTCACTGCTTGCGAGTAGTTGCTCTGGTCTACCCAGCAGCCAGAATAGGTACTTGACAGGGCCTCCTATTGTCGGTAGGTTGCGCCGCTTAGCTATTTATGGATGGTGTAAATCAGAGGATTCGCCAGCGGACCTCGACAACGCTTTTTGGAGGAAGATATGAAATTCAAACTACTCGCTTTCGTATTTGCTGCTTTGTTCTGCTTCTCCTGTGACAAGGATAAAGAATCTGAGCCCACCGAAGTGGAAGACACCACGCCGCAGGAGGACACCCTCCAGGTGCAGGATGTCACCGGTGAGGAAGAACTCATTGAGGCCGATACCCAGGTTCCCACTGACGACGTCGTTCCCGAATTGGCCGAGGAAGATGTACCCACCGTGGAAGAAGTTGCCGAAGAGACCACGAGCGAGGGATGCGATGCAGCCACTTTGCGGGAAGAGGCACTGACCAACGGCGAGCAGCTATTCAATGGCGTAACGATGGATGCGAGCACACCCATTGCAGATATCGTGACCAATCTTGACGACTTCGACGGCCAGGTTGTCCAAATCGAAGGCTGGGTCAAGGCCGTCTGCACGTCACAAGGCTGCTGGGCCACCCTCATCGATGGCAAGGGCAACGACTTGAACCTCAAGGTGACCGACGGCGTCATCGACTTCAGGGATTACGTTACACCTGGCCACTATGTCGTTGGCGAAGGCGTCTTCAACGCCGTTGGCGAGCACGGCTCCCAGGTCTTCATCCAGGACCATGGTGCGATGGTTGGCACCATCGAATGTTCGCTGATGGATATCTAGCCGCTTCGATTTCAGAAGTACCGTCGAACAATCCGCAGCGTTTAAGCCATTCTGGCTACTCCCGCATGGTGTTCTGGATTCCGAGAATCAAGAAGCCACCGTCGCCGCAGCGCAAGCAGAATTGCCAACAATAGCAGGAGAATGGGGGCTGCCCCACCACCTCCTTTGCTCCCCGGACCCGAATTGCATCCTCCCTCTTCCCATTCATCTGGCTTGACGGGACGACGTGCTGATAGCTGAACAGCCTCTTTCGGGATTTCAGTTACCAGTGGCGAATCAGGTTCATTTGGTCCAGGAATCAGCAAGTTGTCGTCTACAACCATATGAGTAGCCTGTTTGATTCTCGTGGCCGGTATGTTCGGAGCGGTGGGCACGAGGCAGTTACTGGTGTCGAATTTGCAAGCCAGGCAACGAAGAGTCCCGCCGCTAAAGCCGAGAGCATGGCAGCTTTGGCCAGCAAGTTGTTGCCCGTCACAAGATTCCCCGTGATTGATCTTGTTGTCACCGCAATAGCCGAGCAGACAGCCCGTGGTGTCGAAATCACAGTTAGGGTCGCATCTCAGTTCTCCGGCTGCGAATCCCAGGGTCAGGCAGGACGCCCCACGGAGGTCATGGAGGTCACATTCCTCGCCTAAATCTGTTTGGCCATCGCCGCAATAGATCAGGGGCTTGCAGTCGGCGGCCTGCAAGGTGCAGTCGAGAGTGCATGCAAGTTGCCCCTCTTCCGAGAACCCAAGGCTTTCACAGGTCTGTTCGGCAGTGTTGTTGCCGTCGCAATCTTCTCCAGGGTCAATTTGACCATTTCCGCATTGCTTCTCTTGAAAGCAATCGGACGAATCGAGTTCACACTCCTCGCTACACCCTACGGTGCCGCCATCCCACCCCAGGGTGATGCAGGTGACGCCCGGGGCTGGCTCACCATCACACTCCTCTTCTGTGTCAAGGAGTCCATCGCCACAGATGGTGTCGCACCCCGGAGTGCCGGGGCCCTGGGCGCAGGGATCCTCTTCTGAGCAACCGCTCAAGTCGTAGCCGCACTGATCGGTGCACGTCACATCACCATTGAGGTATCCTGCGTCCTGACACTGCCAACCAGAAAGGGAAGAACCGTCGCACTCCTCTCCCATTGTCACTTGTCCGTTGCCACATCCTGGGCAGACCGGGCAGTAATCGAAAGGTTTGTAGGTGACGTAGTCTACTTCCATCGTGGCGGTAGAAGTGGGCGGTGGCCCAGTCCAGAGAGGGTTGCCCGCCCAATTGCTCAGGATCAAGTGACCAGGGTAGGCGGGGACGTTCTCGCTTGTTTCACCGACTTTCTGGCCATCCACAAAGAACTCCACGCGGTCTGGGTACCAATCAAACCCGTATTCATGGAATCCGGTTGAGGGCACCACGGGTAAGTCGTGGCATTTGTGTGCGGCGCTGCCACAAGGAAGGAATCCGGAGGGCTGGGTCACGAAGTGCACTCTGCGAAGGGATGAGTCCTCCTGGGAGAGGATTTCGACGTCAATCTCCTGGACGTCTGAGTTGTAAAGAAAGAACGCGCTGCAAACCCCAGATTCGGCTGCCGGTTTGATGGAGGCGCGGTAAGAGCCGTAGTAAAAATCTCCGCTATCGCTCACGATACTGCCACAGGTGGTGCCCCCCGCGGGCACCTCTAATTTCAGCATCCCATCCCCGGACACCACCAGTTCGGTCTTGAAGGAGCAGAACCAGGACTGAGTTGACCTCTCCCAGATACCGTTGCTGGAAAGCAAACCGTAAAAGGCAGTGTCAAATTGGTCGGTAAATTCCTGTTGGTCGGTACATTCCTGGGCACAGAAAGGCCCATCTTCAATGACCGGCACCGTGATAGTGAGTTCGTTGTTGTCCTCGTTGCTTTCCGGAACTGTTCCAGCGGTGTCGATGCGAACTGAGAAGCTCTTGTTGCCGATGGTAACCGGTGTGCATCCGGCCGACGTCTCTACCGCCGTAGTGCCCGCACCCAGGCCAGCGCTAATGGTGTCCGTATCACAGACCTGGCCGTCCATCAGATATTCGAGCATCACTCCTGAGGATACCGGCGCATCGCCAATGTTGGCGAGCGTCGCAACCAGGGAAGCAGGTTTCCCCGAAACGACCTCGTCGTCGTCCACTGCCACTGAAATCACGGTGAGGTCGGGTTGTGGTGGGGCGACCACGTTTACGCGATATACATAGACTGAGTATCCCTGTTGATCAGTGGTCTCGGTGGAGCCGCTTGCCGGGTCCGTGCCCAAAGGGTCCCAATCTCCATTGAAGAAGGCGGCCCTCACATGGAAGTCGACGTGACCCGTGACCGGAGCATTGATGGCGACTCGCAATGAGGCCTCTTGCCCCTTCTTCCACCAGGTTCGCTCTCCGTACACGATCACATGCTCGGCCAGTACGTCAGAAGGTGTACCAGGAATCTCATCCCCAGCCGTCACAACATCGACCCAGGAGAGGGATTCGCTGTCGTGGCCGGCGACGTTCGCATAGCCCGGTATTGAGATGCCAATGCCGCCATGACCTTTGAAAATGGAGCCGGTATTAGCCGCCTTGACATTGAACCAGATGGTTTCTCCCGGCTCAACAGCCCCCGGTGTTTCGGACGAGAGTTCGACGTCGTTGTATTCGGCATCAAGGATCTCGGGATTTGGTTTTGCATGGACCGTAGGCCCAAACATCAGATGCAACGCCAGGGTCGCCGTGAGCCAGCGCATGGTCCTCTCCGTCGGGGATAACTCCAAGGCTAGACTCGTCAGCCGGATTTCCCGTTACGAATTGAAATATCGAGACCGATGCTCAGGTAGTCAACCCCTCCCGGCTGAGCGGAAATGAGTTGACACCCGGACCGTTCATCCCTGTAGAGTGATTTGAAGAGACGACAATGACTGGAGGCGTGGACAATGCTCTACTCTACGAGATCGCTATTGGCCGGAATTCTTGCACTGTGGTTGGTTGGGTGCGGAACCGATGGTGGAAGTGTGGTGGGCGGCCAGGATACCTTGGATGCAGAAGAGATGGTGGCAGACATTGGTGTGGACCTTGACCTGAACTTCGTTGACGTTGCAGTGGAAGAAATCGCACCCGAAGTATGGGGTGAGATTTCCGACCTTGACCTGAACGACGTTGAAGGCGACTACGCTCCCGGACCGGGTGAGGCGGGCTATCCGTGCACATCGGGCAATGATTGTACTGAAGGGTTCTGTGTGCAGACCGGCGATGGCCTGGAGTGCACAATCAGTTGCCTGGAAGAGTGTCCCTTTGACTGGGAATGTGTCTTGTTCACCCCCAGTTTGCCTGACCAGGTCTATGTTTGTATGCCGCGACTCGTGGATATTTGCAGGCCGTGCGAGGCCAATACCGACTGTTGGACCAACGGCGTGGATGCGGGTCAGGCGTGCGTTCAGTATGGTGCGGCCGGCAATTTCTGCGGCGGCACTTGCGGCAACCTTGACGACTGTCCTACGGGCTATCTCTGCCTGGAAAGTACTGATATTACCGGAGATGAGTCGAAGCAGTGTGTGCTGGCTGACGGTGAGTGCAAGTGCAAACAGTGGTTTGCCGATGCGGGCGCAGTTTCCGACTGCTTCCAGGAGAACGAGTGGGGGCGCTGCTACGGGCAGCGGCAATGTCTGGCCGGTGGCTTGACTGAGTGTGAGGCGTTTATCCCCGCCGCGGACGTCTGCAACGGGAAAGACGATGACTGTGACGGGGAGGTGGACGAAGAGACTTCTGGAGCAGCCTGCTGGGTCATCAACTCTTTTGGGGCATGCCCGGGTGAAGAGGACTGCGCAGACGGCCAGTTGGAATGTATTGGCGCCGAACCCCACAAAGAAAAATGCGATGGTGAGGACAACGATTGTGATGGTGCGATTGACGAGGATTTCATCGATACCGACGGCGATGGGTTGGCGGACTGCCTCGAATCTGATATCGACGGCGACGGAATCGTCGACGGTCTTGATAACTGTCCCTCCATTGCAAATCCGGCGCAAGAGGACTTCGATGTGGACAATTTCGGCGACGTCTGTGATGCCGACGATGACAATGACATGACCGGTGACGGCGATGACTGTGCCCCGAAGGACTCCGACATCAACCCCTCTGCCGAAGAGGTGTGCGACGGCAAAGATAACAACTGCAATTACGTGGTGGATGAGGGGTTCATCGATTCTGACACCGACGGCTTCAAAGACTGCATTGACGATGATGATGACAACGATGGTATTGGTGACTCAGGCGACTGCGCCCCCACCGACCCGGACCGCTTCCCCGGCTCGCCCGAACTTTGTGATGGTCTCGACAACGACTGTGATTCGGAAGTCGACGAGATCTTCTCTGATAGCGACGGTGACGGGGTACCGGACTGCGCCGATGATGATGACGATGATGACGGCACTCCTGACGGGCAGGATTGTGCTCCCCTTGACCCCGATCTGCACGAGGCTGCCGATGAAGTTTGCGATGGCCTGGACAATGACTGCAATGGATTGGTGGACGAAGGTTTCAAAGACTCCGATGGAGACCTGCTCAAAGACTGTGTAGACCTCGACGACGACAATGACGACACGCCGGATGACCAGGATTGCGCACCGTTGGAGTCAGAAGTCTATCCAGGCGCTCCGGAAGTTTGCGACGGCCAGGACAACGACTGCAACGAGGAAGTAGACGATGGCCTCGGTACTTTGGCCTGTGGCAAGGGGGAGTGCTTTCATACTCTGAATGCTTGCATCGATGGGGTTGTTCAGATCTGCGATCCGTTAGCTGGTGTCGCGCTGGAAATCTGCGACGCCGAGGACAACGATTGTGATGGACTGATTGATGAAGATCTTGGCAGCGAGACTTGTGGTCTCGGGGTCTGCGCCCACACGGTTTCTTTGTGTGTCGAAGGCGTGTCACAGGAGTGTGACCCACTTGCCGGGGCCGTCGAGGAGGAGTGTGATGGTGTGGACAACGACTGCGATGGCAAGACTGACGAGGGCTTCCCGGAGCTGGCCTGCGGGAAGGGCAAGTGCTTCCACACCGTAGATTCATGTGTCGGCGGCGAAGCGAAGCAATGCAACCCTTTCGAGGGGGCCAGTCCCGAAGTATGTGACGGCATCGATAATGATTGCGATGGGGATAAGGACGAGGATCTGGGGACGGTTGCCTGTGGCGAGGGGATTTGCGCCCACGAATCGGCCTATTGCGTCGCCGGCAAGGTGGCCATTTGCAATCCCTTCCTCGGAGTTGAGGAGGAGGTGTGCGATGGTGTGGACAACGACTGCAATGGCCTCGTGGATGAGAGTCTAGGCAAGTTGACGTGTGGCAAGGGCGAATGCTCACAGACAGTGCCTCTCTGCCTCGATGGCGAGGAGCAGGAATGTGACCCTCAGGCTGGAGCGGAGGACGAGACTTGTGACGGGCTGGACAACGACTGCGACGGCCTCACCGATGAGGGACTCGGGCTCACCACCTGTGGCGCGGGCCAGTGTCAGCATACGGTGAACAACTGCGAGGATGGAGTCCCTCAGGATTGCAACCCGGACGAGGGCTCAACCCCAGAGATATGTGATGGCGTGGACAACGACTGCGATGGCGATACCGACGAGGACTTTGACGATACCGACAGTGACGGCGAGGCCGACTGTATCGATTCCGATGACGATGGCGATGGGGACGCCGACCTGGTGGATTGTGCGCCCTTGGACGGTACTATCAGCCATTTCGCCAACGAGAAGTGCTTCAACAATGTTGACGATAATTGCGACGACCAGGTTGACGAGGATTGCAGTCTGACTTCATGCAAAGCGATCAACGACGGATATCCAGAAACTGAGTCGGGCCTGTTTACTATTGACCCCGACGGCAATGGCGGCGACGACCCCTTCCAGGTCTGGTGTGACATGGATACCGATGGTGGTGGCTGGACCTTGATTTCCAGCACAGGTTCGAAGGGTGGAGTCAACAGCTACCAGCACTTCGGCCGGACCGCCATCAAGCATTATGGAAACCCGTACACCGATGTGCAGACGGGCAATTCGCCCTGCTTTGGACTGGGCAGCAACGCCGGCAGCTCCGACAAGGTGGCCTACTTCGAATTGGATACCACCTTCTCTTTCACCGAGTTGCGTGGTTCATGGCGCGGCTATGGTACATCCGGCACTCACCACGACGACAACTGGAATCCAGGAAGTTGGGGGCAGCACGGGGCCAGTTCTAACGGCTATGTGATGTTTGGCACCCCCAGCAAGATCATCAAGTCCGGTGGCCAGTGGGGCGGCGATTGGAACCACTCCAACAAGACCAAGACCTTGACGTTCGATACCACGGTCCCATCCGGCAACATCATCCGGTGGGGCGTTGAAGACCAGTCAACCACTGAATATGTGCTCTTCAACGAGCTGGATATCTACGTGCGGTAGTTTCGATCTTGATGGCACGGCAATTGCTCTAGGGCTGGGGACGCGGCTCATGGAGGTATTGCCATGCGTAGACTGATGCAGCCAACTTTGCTTATTCTACTTCTCTTGTTCGATACGTCTGCTACAGCCCAAACGACGGAAGTATCGGCTAGTCCAACCGACGGTGTTTGGACTCAGCAACACATGACTTTGGAAGCTCACCTAGGTGCGTCAACCCCTTACGGCATAGCGGCTCTAGCCCTAGATTTCTCGCCCTTTTCGTGGCTCTCCTTGAACGTCGGCGGCGGGGCTGGATTGGATGGTGCGCAGGTCGGGGGGATGGTGCGTCTACGCATTCCCATCGGGCCATTTGCGCCGACGCTGAGTGGCGGGACCTCCTTTGGCAGCTTCAAGGAGTATGGCGGATTCTACCATAGTGTGCGGCGCTCCGTGGACTGGGCGATGTGGATAAATGGTGACCTCGGATTGGAGTACCGTTGGTCCAGCGGAGTACGCTTGCGCGCGTATGGCGGCATGGCCCAGACCCAGCGGGCAGTCAATTGCCGTGTTGAAGATGGTGGCTACGGCTCGAGTAGCTGTGATGGTCGAGGCATTGAGAAGGTCTACGGTGGCCTGGCCCTGGGATATGCATTCTAGTTCGTGCCCAAACCCCTTCTAGTAGTCGAGCGCCAGATGCAGATCCAGTAGCCCACGCAAGGTCGGTTCCACCTGTTCCCCGGCAGGAAGTCCGGCCAGATTTCGCCTCTCTCCAGGATCCCTGGTCAAGTCATAAAGTTCGAATAACTCAAGGGCAGGACGGTAGACGAACTTATGATTCTCCACCACCAGTCCATAAGACCGTTGTTCTCCTCCGGGACGATAGGCTTCCAGGTAGACGGGGAACGGACGACGGACGGTTTCACCGAGTATGTGCGGTGCCAGAGTACGCCCTTTCCAGGAATCTGGCGTGTCCGACTCTAACCCGTAAAGGTCGAGAATTGTCGGCGCCAGGTCCAGCAATGACACTGGTGCTGAGACGGTCCTCGAATCTCCTGAAGGGAGCAGAATGACAAGGGGGATGTGGGTCGATTCCTCGTAGAGCGCCTGACCATGATGGGTCGCACCGTGATCACCAAACTCCTCGCCATGATCCGCGGCCAGGATAATGGCGGTGCGGTCGGACAATCCTCGCGCAGCAACCTCATTGAGGAATCGGTCGACCTCGTTGGCCGCGCGGGCCACCTCAGTGTCGTAGCGGTCCACACTAGCCCCTCCGCCAGCTTCCCGCGGGAGCACTTCATAGGGTGCGTGTGGGTCGAAATAGTGGAGCCAGAGAAAGAACCGTTCATCCTCAACCTGGTCGAGAAAAGCGACTCCTTTGGTGGTGGTTTCCTGCGCCGAAATGCCCTCTGCGGAGTCTGCCGGTGACCAGACCTCATAGATGCCCCGAGTAATGCCGAACCGAGGTGATAGCATCATGTGATAGACGGCTGCGAACTGGCGGATTTTGGCCCTGCCGAGGACTTCAAACAAGGTTGTCCTGGTATCCTTGGACGGGAATTCGAAGCTCTGGAAGGGGGTGTAAGAAATGGCCGAAGGGTAGTCGGATACGGCCATACCATAGAGGGATGGGATGGTCCCTGGATAGAGGCAGTAGGCCCGCTGGAATGAGACTCCGCTGTCGGCGATTTCAGAGAGGGTTTGATTCGCCTTCAAGCCTACTACGCGATCGAAACGCAAGGCATCGATGGTGATCAAAATGACGTTATCAACTGTGGCGAGATCTGCCGCGGCTATGGGCTTTGCCCACTCCCGATAGGCGGCAACTACCTCTGCTTGCGGGTCGCCCGCCAGGCAGTTCTGATCAATACCGTCGCCGATGATTTCGGTGGCACCTGGATGGGCGGAGTCGTTCAGCGGCTCGCAGTCACCTCGTCCCAGCAGGACCGGGTAACCGTCTCCATCCCAATCGGTGGCGAAGGCGAGGACGCGCAGTGCATTCCGGGTGGTTGTTGAGCCGTGATGAAGGGCGTAGCGGAGGTCCTCGCCAATGGCGTCGCCAGGTGCACTCCAGAAGACGGCAGCAGAGAGCAGAATGGGGACACTTAGTCCCAGTGCGAGAAGTGGACGAACGCGCTTTGCATGGCCGAAGGCACGTTGGTAGAGGACCAAGGTTGATAGCCAGCAAAGGACTCCAAGGGTCAGGTGTTGGGAGACGTACAGTCCACGTAGCTGGGTGGCATCGAGAAAGTAGATGAGTAGTGTGGCCACGATGAGCAAGATCCAAAATGGCCGCTTCATCCCCTGTTCCAGCCGAACCAGTCCGGCACCGTAGCCACCAGCGGCAATTACCAGCGTGGCAGTGAAGAGCGGCTGTGCCGCTGCCAATCCGGCATTCATCCACAGGGTGAGAAGAGCCAACCCCAGGGCTCCCGCAGTAAGGGCGAACGTGGGCCGTGATGTCAGATGTCTTCCGCCCCAGGTGAGCCCCTGCCAAATTGGTATCAAAAGAGTAGCCAGCGCGCCAAGGGCCAGGACCAGAAAGATGATTGCGTGTCCGGCGGTCCCCAGCAATCCGCCGTAAAGCCAACCAGTGGCCAGTAGATCGATCAGCCCCAACGTAAGCGTTGACGCCGCACCAATGGACAGACTCCTGACCCAACTATCCATAGATTGGCCCCGGGACGATTGCCTAACCGCCTGTGGAGACGGACGAATCGAGACTATCACCACGCGGTCCGCACCGTCAATGCTTGACTCTAGGAGTACGGTGGCTCGAGGTGAATCCTGCCGGCCTGAATAATAGGCCGGTACCACCGCAGTAGAGACTACAGCTTCATAATGAACGCCAGTTGGTAGTAGCTGGGTCGAAGGTCGACGTTCGTTAACTCGCCATTGCCTGTTGTGCCGGAGTAGCTATGGCTGTGGGCACCGGAGTAGTTGGGGGGGTAATAGGGGTTAGCGCAGGCGCCGCAGCCGGAGTTTCCAACGGAGGAGGTGCTCCCCGAGTAGCTATGGTTGTGCACGAGACTCTGGACGTTCTCGCCACCGGTTTCGCCGGGGTCCTTCTCGGCAGTTTCCACGGAAGCGATGAAGCGGTCCAGTAGGTTTGGGGTCCCATTTGTGCCGTCGCAAAGTGCCCAGCCGTCGGGAATCGATGCAATGGGACCTGACCACATGATGATGCCACCTTGAGGGATGCTCTCCCCGAAGCCCTCCGGCACATCTGTGATGGCTGACCATGGGAGGGATGTGGTGACAGTGTCCTGGTCGCCGTCTGCCAGGTCATCAGGTACTCCGATCAGGTCGGTGAAATTCCCGCTCGTGGCCACTGTCGCAAGATCACCGGCGAAGACGTAGCCCTTGTTGTCCAGGATGGCCTCTACATCACCGTCGGTGTAGCAAGTCTGGCAAAACTCCTTGCCGCCCAGCAGCGCTTCGACGTCGCTGTCGGTGTAGCAAGTCTGGCAAAACTCCTTGCCGCCCAGCAGCGCTTCGACATCGCTGTCGGTGTAGCATGTCTGGCAAAACTCCTTGCCGCCCAGCAGTGCCTCGACGTCGCTGTCGGTGTAGCAAGTCTGGCAAAACTCCTTGCCGCCCAGCAGCGCTTCGACATCGCTGTCGGTGTAGCATGTCTGGCAAAACTCCTTGCCACCCAGCAATACTTCCACATCGCCGTCGCCATAGCAGGGGGATTGGCAGTAGTTGCCACCGACCCACTCCGAGGTTGCATAGAGAGCGGGGTCGAAGCCGGAGAGGGAAGCAGCGGTTTGCGCATGTTCAGAAGTCAGTGCATAGGGAACGCTGATTACCTGGAGTCGGGGCTTGATAGTCTTCCACTGGTCATCTGGTTGGTTGGCGGGCCGAAACTGCACCTCCAGCCACAACTCATCAACTGCTACGTCTTCAGCCACAATGGGCAATTGCACGTGGAAGGTACCGTCTACAACATCGATGCCCGGCATTTCAAAGGACTGAATCAGATTCCCCTCTTCTTCCCAATCATAGAGGTCGATGATGAAGTCCATGGCATCGGTTACCGGCGTACCGTTCGCGTCCTGCAGGTAGCCCTGGAAAAGTACGGAGGATGGCACTTCGCCAGTCGCCGGAGCCGCAATCATCAGGGCCATCAGGACTGGCAATGCGGTTGCTACTGCTGCCAATGCTCTTCTCATGATTTCACCTCTCGATACAAAATCACTCAGCGCTCTTGGGAAGCACTGTGCTTAGCGTGTATGAGCCGTCGCTCGTTTCGCCCTTGCCGGTTACCATCATCTGGGGGTGGCCCAGAGTAATCTCGGACTGGCCATCTATGGACTGCGCACGGCCGGATAGCCAGACGGCCCAGCCGGTCTGGAGTTGGAATCCCAGGTAGCACTCTTCGTCGATGGCACCATCACAGTCGTTGTCAATGGTATCACCGCAGATATCCGGTATGCCGAGCGGCAGTAACTCACCAGACACGCATACTCCGGCGGCGCAGTGGTCGCCAACGGTGCAGCTATCCCCATCATCGCACGCCCCACTCTCTAGCGGCTCATTGGTGCACCCGGTTTCGCCCTGGCAGGTATCAATTGAGCAGTTGCTGGTATCATCGCAGATATTTCCATACTCGCCCTCTACCAGCGGGGGCTCATCTATCTCATCGTCGCAGTCGTCGTCGGTACCGTTGCAAACTTCCATTGCCGGGGAGACCGCATCACATTGAGTAAGACCTTCTTCGGTACACGCTCGCTTACCGGTACAGGTGCCCCACTCATTGGAAGCCTTACAGGAGGTCCACAGAGAGAGTAGGGCCGATTTTTGGCTGCAAGGGCAGATACCCGTGTTGTTCACGCACTGGGTGGTCGCCAGGCCGTCGACGGTCTGGCTCTCTTTGCAGGAGAAGCCGCCGGGACAATCCCCATCTTCTACACACTGCCCTCCGCAGAAGTTCCCTTCCTTGCCATAGTCCACGCAGACGTCTTCAGCGGTGCCTATACCCTTGCAATTGTCCCCAGACGAGCAAGGCTTGCAGAGGTTGGCGTATTTGGAGACGCAGATGAAGATGATGTCCGGGTCGGTGCCCCCGACTTGCTTGCACTTCCAGCCGGCCGGGCATTCCTCCTGGCAAGGTTTGGTGCACACTCCCTCGCCCATGTGCTCTACACACCACCCCGATTGGCACTCGCTGTTTTCGGTACAGTTGTCGAGGAAGCATCCCTCTCCTGGGTCGCAGGCAGGAGTCGGAAGGTCGGGGGCGATATCGACCTTCACGTCAGTCGCGATATCAGGTCCAGAATCTGTGCTCTTGTGGTCGGGAAGTATCACGATATCTACGGGATTGACCTCTGGGGCTGTCTCTTGGGTCTGAGCGTCTTTCTCCGGTGTGGAGTCCGCGGCTGGAGCAGAAGCTGAGCTGCTACAGGCGAATGTTGCTGCCACGGTCAGGGCGGTGAGGATTACTCGCATAGGTGTGCTCGGAACCTCCGTGGCAACTTAGTTATCAAGATGACGTTACTTTACTGAGTGATTTCTCGCAACATTGACCTGGCTGCCCGTCGGAGTGATAACGGCTGTGATCTGCCAGTGTCGTGTGCGACTGAGGGAGTGCGAGGATTAGCTGGAAGGTTGCCCGTGCGCCGGTTGGGTCGGCGATTTGCTGGGCCCGTTAGAAAGCAGGAAGCGGAGCTGATCTCGTAGTTGTGTCGCTTTGCAGGTGGCCAGATTTCAAGTGATTTTGAAGGAACCAGTAATCTCTCTAGGAAACTCACCTCCGGCCCCCTGCAGCGCCTTGGCAAGGGCCGTCATCAGGTCGGCGATACTGTAGGGTTTTTGCAAGAATGGGCAGTCCATTGATTCGATCAGGGGCCACTGGGACTTCTGGTCGGAATACCCGCTGCACATCACAACAGGAAGGTCGGGTCTGATAGCGAGCAGCTTCTTGACCAGTTCCGGTCCGTGTGTGTCAGGCAGGACAACATCACTGAAGATCAGATCAAATTCACCTGCTTCCCGGTCGAAGAGCTCTTCCGCAGCCTTGGCAGAAGCGGCTGGAAACACCTCGTAACCATATCTCTTGAGGGCCAGGGATGCGAACTTCCTCACCTGCTCCTCATCCTCTACTAGGAGGATGCGTTCGCCACTTCCCCCCTGCCAGAGGTCAGCCTCAATTCCAACTTCTCCATCATAAGTATTGGAGATAGCGGGGAGATATACTCGAAAGGTGGTGCCGACTCCCGGTTCGCTGTAAACGTTGATCCATCCGTGGTGTTGTTCCACGATGCCAAAGACCGTTGAGAGTCCCAGCCCGGTACCCTTTCCCAGCCCCTTGGTCGTGAAAAATGGCTCAAAGATCCTGGCCGCGGTTTCCCTGTCCATTCCCGAACCGGAGTCGGTCACGGAGAGGCGGGCGAAAGTGCCCTCGCGCGCACCCTCAATGGCCTGGCTGGCCATGTCATCCAGAGAGACGGTATCGGTCTTAATGAAGAGCCTGCCACCTACCGGCATGGCATCACGGGCGTTTACCACAAGATTCACCAGAACCTGCTCCAACTGACCAGGATCTGCCTTGGCAGTGGGCAACTCTGGACTCAGATCAGTCTGGAACTGGATATCTTCTCCGATGATTCTGCTGAGCATCTTGCGCATATTGTCTACGGTAGAGTTCAGGCTCAAGCTTACCGGCTGGAGAACTTGCTTGCGACTGAAAGCGAGGAGTTGGCGGGTTAGCGTCGCGGCCCGTTCGCCAGCTTTGATGATTTCGTCGATGTTCTCACGCAGTGGATCGCTAGCGGCCAGAGATTCAGAGGCTAGGTGCGAGAACCCCAGGATGGCATTGAGGAGGTTATTGAAATCATGTGCGACGCCCCCGGCGAGGGTTCCCACTGCCTGCATCTTCTGAGACTGCAGTAGCTGTTCCTCGAGCTTTCGTCTCTCAGAAACGTCTGCCGCATGGATTCTGAGCCTTGTCGTCCCGGGTACGCTGGAGATTGAGAGCTCGTAATGACAATCCATAAACTCGACGTGCCGGAGGACGGTCCCGGCCTCACGGCCGGCCAGCTCGGCAGGGATATCTGCCAAGTCAGCGAGCAGTGGATGGCTCGCTGCCTGGGTCTCCAGATTCGGGAATCTCTTCCTGGCCGAAGCGTTGCTATACGTGACATTTCCCGAGGAATCCACCTCCATTACCGCGTCCGGGTTCTGCTCTGGGAAAGAGGCCAACCAGCTTCGCTCTTCTGCGGCACTGATCCGCTCCGTCATATCCATGGCCGTACAGAGAACCTCATGCGGAAAGCCCTTTCCGTCGCGCATCACTCGCGCCGAGAGGTTCACCGGAATCTCAATGCCGGTCCGCCCTTTCAGGTGAGCCGTCAACTCCCGAACCCCTCCCTCAGACTTTGCTCTCTCCACCACCTCTTCCCTGAACCATTCATCCCCTTCCCTGGTGAGCTCACCGAAGGGCCGTCCCACCAACTCTTCCTCGCCCAGTCCTACCATGTCCGTAAGGGCGCGATTGACAGTCTTAATCTGACCCTTCTCCGTGGTGACGATAAGTGCGTCAAGCATGTGATCGATAATCGAGTCGACATAGTCCTTGTCTACAAGCTGAGCGCGTTGCTGTTTCAAGTTCTCGACCATCCGGTTAAAATCCCGAGTCAGGGTGCCGATTTCATCTCCGGAGGAACGGGCAGGGATTCCGACAAAGTCTCCATTTGCCACTCTCCCAGCGGCACTAGATAAGTCGATCACGGGTGCTGTGAACCGTCGCGACACGAACAGGGACAAGGCGACCACGAGGATGAGCGCGATTGAGGCGACCCACATGAACATCCTCTTGAGGTCGTCAACTGGGGCGAATGCCCCCCTGGCATCTTGAAGAACGAGTACGAACCAGCCGAATTTGGAGGAGCCGGGGTGAAGCGAGGAGCCAGCGTACCCGGCTAGGACCTGGTCCCCATTCATGGCCGTTTCCAAGCGATACCCGACCGAACCGTCGACTGCCAATCGTGCTGAATCAAACCCCATTTCGTTGAGGTTGCGACTGTAGACCCAACCTGGGAGGTAGCTGGGAGAGGAGAGGACGAGGCCGTCGTTACGAGCTACTACCACGTGGCTGGGGGAGATACTGGCGCTATCGGCGAGTGAGCCTCCCGCCAATTGGGAAAGCTGGCTGACCTTCCATTTGGCAACCAGACCTCCAATGACCCTGGAACGCTCGAACGATGCTCTCACGGGGAAGGAAAACGCCACAACCCACTCGCCGGAAGCTGTATCCCAGGCTGCGTCACGGATGCAGCTCTCACCTTTCATCACCGCTGACAGACAGCCTCCAGCATTCGTAGACCTGCCGATTAGGTCTGGGTTTCCAGAGGCGACTACTTCGCCGACCCCGTTGAAGGCGCTAAGTTCGGCATAATCGTCGTGATTGCGCAGCAGGCCGACAAGGAAAGTGGTTACTTTGCCATCCACATCGTCAGTCAGGACCAGTTGTAGTGTGTCGAGGGAAGCCCAGGTTGCAGCCTCCAAGCGCGCTTTTCGGAGTGTCCTGTTGATCTTATCAACAGTTTCGGCAGCTCTCGTTCGGAAGTTGTCGCCGAGGCTGGAACGGAGCGAACGCTCGCTATTGTCGTAGGCGAGGATTCCCACTGCCAACGCCGGGGCCAGAGAGAGGAGCAGGAAGAGGAGAGCAAGCTTCTTACCTATGGACATCCGTCTCCTCCCGGAGTGCAATCCGTTTCGGTCGTTCCCACGCTCGGAGGTTTATCCGGCTTGGGAACCGCCGGTGCGCCGTCACTCAGCGGATATCCAGCTTCTCCAGGCAGTCGTCCGTCGATGGCGAGGACCTTGACGTCGTCCGGAACATAGCTGGAGTCCACCACACCAATGGCGTTTGGTGCCTTGTTGATGAAGCGATGGGTTGCCTCCAAAGAAGCTCGGGTCTGGGGGAAGGAGGAGATCTCCCCCCGGTAGAGTTTTGAGAGCCAGAACTTCTTGAGTTTCGTCGCACTCATTTCATAGACCGTTTCCAGCAGCAGCGACTTGACGGCGCTCCCCTCCTCCGGAAGTACGAGGTGAATCTTGGAGCCATTGCCCCAGTGTCTACTCCTCAGCTTGAAGATCTTCTCCAAGCTACGGGATGACAGCTCATCGGTTGAATTGGATTGGTTGACTATGACCGCGATTTCCAGAGCCGTAGCATGGGCAGAGCCGAGAAGGACCGTGAAAAAGATCGCTGTGCAGAGGTTGGTCTTCATCTCTCTCTCCTAGAAAGCGAAGGCAGCGCTGGCGGTACCCATGTGATTGTGGATGCCCTTCTCCTTAGCGGTGTAAGAGTACTCGACCTTCACTCCCACCCAAGTCATGGGGTCCCACCGAATGCCCCCAGTATGACGGTTGCAGTCCACCGCATCTTCACCAAAGAACGGGTCAGCTTCGCCGAATTCCACGAGGTCGAACCGATAATAGGGTTTAAGCGGGCCAACTAGGAAAGCTGCCTGCGCATACATCCCGATTGTATCCACGTGTGAGTCGTCCTCCAGCACGTGCCTGAGAGCGGAACCTTCAATGAGCAACTCGAACGGATCGGCGACATAGGCCAGATATCCGAAGAGGATGTATTCATCCATCTCCGGACCTGCCTCGGTCGTCTCTGCCATCGCATCATCTTGGGTATTCTCCATCGCATTATCGTCATGAGCCATGGTCACATCGCCCATGGAAATCCTGTCGATGATAGCCCCCGCCCCGACCTTCAGCCCTTCAAGGAAATGTGGGGCCACCTCAATCTGTAGGTTATAGGCTTTGGCCAGATTGGGGTCTTCTGTGTTGGTAATCTGATGTACCGCCGGGCCCCGTCCATTGGAAACGCCCATCGAATAGCTCAAGTCAAGATTGCTCAAAAAGATGGTGCCCATTGCCTGGATGCCAACAGAGTGGAGGGGTAGATACCCGCCGTGATCTTCAAATTGAAAAGCGAAAGGGCGGTCGATAGTGGTTTGCAACCATTGACCGTGATGGTAGGTCTCGTTCCAATAGCCCAGAGCAGTATGGTATCTCCCAACCTTGAGCTGAAAGAAGTCGGTAGGCGCATAGAGTAGTTGCAAACGCTCAACGGCGAGTCCGGAGTGCATTTCGTGGCCGAAGGCAAACATGAGTTCGCTCAACACAGAGAAATCATCGCCGAGGTGTGAAGTAATGAAGAGGTCTAAGTCTCCCATGTGGAATGCACCACTTGTATCGTGGTGGTTCTCCTCGTCGCCGCCCATTATGAATGAGAAATCACTGAATCCCTGCAAACGTAGTTTCGGCACGGAGATACCGTCGCCAAACTCTCCTGCCTGAACGGTCATGGGGGGCAACGGTGACAGCAATACAAGCCCCGAGAGAAGGACCATACGCCCGGCGTACTTGAGGAAATTGAACGGGTTTGATTTGCCTCTGGTTGAGGCTATGGTCTTACCGGGTAGTTGACACATCCAGGACCTCCTCACAAGCGATCTGATTGACTTTGTACCCCCCGTTCTGCGCTGAGTGTGTCGTTCTGA
>CAZFVN010000080.1:0-25890 GCA_964522395.1 uncultured Myxococcales bacterium | reverse complement strand
CCATGCTCGTGGCCAAATCTCTATCTGGGTGGTCCCATGCTCCTGGCAAACGACAGCCCCAGAAACTTTGGGATAGGTCAGCTCGATTCCTGATTCCCAAAGCACTCTAAATGCTGTAGAGGTGTTTGGTATGCGTCAATGAATGTCCCGGGAGTTGCCGATGGTACCGTTGCTCTGCCTGCTTGTTGCTGTCACCCTCTCGCCGCCGCCCGAGCCTGCCCCGCTCTCGCGGGTCAAGCAGCTCTGGACGTCTTGCGCTGAGGGCGATGCCTCTGCGTGCTATCAGGTCGGAGGCTTGCGAACAGTCAGGATCGTGGATGAGGTGGAGCGGTCGGCAGCGACTTCTCTCTATGAGAAGGAATGTTCTGCGGGCGAGATGACGGCGTGCTTCGCTTTGGCCATGCACCTTGACGATGACGGCGGGCTCCCGATAGATGGCAAACGGGCCTTTGAGTTGTTCATGACTGCGTGCGATGCGGGGTTTCCTCCCGCCTGTCAGCGGGCGTCAGTCTTCTATCGCGTATCCGTGCCGTCCAGTGAGCCTGACGCGCCCGAGAGGGCATCGGCCCTGCTTGCAAAGGCATGCGATGCGGGCCTTCCCTCGGCCTGCTACGACCTTGCTCAAGCTGGCGCCGTTGGCGGGGCGAAGCCAGTCGACAGTGTAACCGAGGCCAAACTGCTGGAGAAGGGCTGTGCATCTGGTTCGTTCGACGCATGCATGCTCATTGCCAAACGGCTTCTCCCGGCACCGCCATTTGCATGTGACCAATGTGAGCCGAATGCCGTCGATCGTGGCGACGCGCGCTGCATCGATTGTGAAGTTGCGGCCTGTCGCCGGGAGCACTGTTGCCCCACGTGCGAGGGTCGTAAGAGTTACGCCTGTTGTTGCGAGGAGTTCGACGTACCACTCCCCTGCCCTCTGAAGACTCCCGCTAGCGACCCCAGTAGGTTGGCCCAGGCCAGAGCGGCGGCCAAACAGGTCTTAGCGACCCCAGTGAAGCGTTTGCGAAGCCTCTGCCAGAACGACGGACTAGCTGCTGCATGCCGCGATCTTGAGCATCTATTCGCCGACCCTCTCCTACCGTATCACGGTGAATCTCTTTGATGAGCGCGCTGCGTAGCCAGGCAGGAGGCAATGCACTCAGGCAAGCACTGGAATATGGTGCTCATACAGATGAATACCGCCGCCTTGCCGCCGGCGAATGGAGTTCGCGTCCACCTCTGAGACCTGGACGCGCGGCCTTTGCCTTGTCACGTGCCAGTGGAGTTCGCGTCCACCTCTGAGACCTGGACGCGTGACCTCTGCGTTGCCTCCTACGAATGGAGTTCGCTTCCACTTTTGAGACGTGAATGCGCTACCTTTGCCTTGTCACCGGCGAGTGGAGTGCGCTTCCACTTCTGAGGCCTGAACGCGTGACCTTTGCCTTGTCACCGGCGAATGGAGTACGCTTCCAATATTGAGGCCTGAACGGGCGACCCTGATATGTACCGCGGAGGATTCCTTTTGAAAGCATGTGTTTGTCCAGAGTATGGTCCACCAGATGTCTTGCAACTCACCGAAGTAGATGCTCCTGTTCCAGAAGAGGACCAGATTCTCGTGCGAGTAGTCGCCACTGAAGTGACATCTGGGGATGATCGCATCAGGGGGGCCAAGTTCCCTAGCTGGTTCGCCTGGTTGGCGAAGGCGGTGCTCGGCTTTGGCGGCCCTCGCAAGCCGATACTCGGCGTCTCGTTTTCCGGGGCTGTGGCAGCGATAGGAGCCAACGTCGAGCGATTCGAGGTCGGGGACCAGGTTTTCGGGTCCACGCGCCATGACATGGGCTGCCATGCAGAGTATATCTCCGTCTCCCAAGAAGCTGTGATCACCCACAAGCCTCAGAGTGTATCGCACTCAGATGCGGCGGCCCTCTTCTTCGGGGCCCATACCGCCCTGCACTTCCTGAGCAAGGGCAATGTGAAAGAGGGAGATCGCGTCCTGGTCTACGGAGCGTCGGGCTGCCTCGGGACTTTTGGAGTTCAACTCGCCAGCCACCTCGGGGCGGAGGTTATCGGTGTTTGTAGTACACCTAACGTGGAACTCGTTCGCTCCTTGGGAGCGTCAGAAGTGCTGGACTACACGGACCGTGAATTTACTCTTAAGGGACGGACTTTTGACGCTGTCTTTGATGCCGTTGGCTTGAGTCCCTTTGCTGATTGCATAAAGGCTCTCAAACCGGACGGAGCCTATCTTCGTGCGGTGCACATCGACTTCGTACCAGTCATGAACGGGCTCTGGCACAGCCGACCAGCAAGATACGAATCGTGGGCGGAGAGGCCGGCGAGACCCTTGAGAGCCTCCAGTATCTATCCGGACTCCTCGAAAGCGGGGTCATTCGTCCGGTGATAGGGAAATCTTACGCTTTTGCAGAGATCGTTGACGCTCATCGCTATGTTGACTCCGGGCACAAGCGTGGCGTAGCGGTGGTCACTTTTCCGGACCCCGCACCCACCGATAGGGACTGACCGCTCATCTTCAATCTAACTATCACCATCGGATGGCCCGGACGGGACAGCGGAATCAAATAAGTCGAAGTGTCTCACTGGGGGCAGCGTGCCATAGCCACCTCCAATGATACCTTTTCGACAGTGACCCGGGAGTCTACAAATCTCAACGCATGATCGCCGCGCCGTCAGACGCCAAAGCTGACCCGCACCGCCCGCAATCCAAGCGAAGCAGGTGACCCAGCGGGGCCGTTGTTTCGCCCCACCCAGATCTCCACCCAAAATCACTCCTCAGCTACCGGCTTCGGGCGATTTGCCATCACCTCTCGACGAGGGATTATCTGGTTGTCGTAGGAACGGGACTCGCCTACTGCGGTGATGCGTACGGCGCGTCGGTCGTGGACGGGACAGGCATATTCGCAGGCACCGCAACCGGTGCAAAGTGCAGGGTCGACCACGGGTCGTTTCACCTTCACTTCCTTGCCCTCCCGGTTGACCACCACCTCCTCTTCCAAATAGATTGCTTTGGGGGTGGTGGGGCACCACTCTTCACAAACAATGCAGGGGGTATTCATGGCCCAGGGCAGGCAGCGTCCCTTGTCGATGAAGGCGGTGCCGATGCGGGCTGGAGGCTGGTCCTTGCCACCGACCTTCTGCAACTTCGTAAGCTCTGTAATCGCACCGGTGGGACAGACCTGACCGCAAAGCGTGCAGGTGGGTTCACAATACCCCACACGGGAGACCAGCATGGGAGTCCAGATGCCTTCGGGACCGGCCTCCAGGAAGGTTGGATGGAGGGCGTTGTTAGGGCAGACCCGCATACACTGTCCACAGCGGATGCAGCGCTCCATGAACGCTTTCTCGGGCAGAGCGCCGGGCGGCCGAACGCGAGCCGGGCTGGCATTGGCCTCGAAACTCGTTCCCGAACGCAACAACGGTACGGTCAGGGCACCGGCACCGAGAGAAAGAAGCACTGAACGGCGGACGAGGTCTACTCCGGGAGTTCCGCAAGGATTGGTCGCAGAATCCACCTGCTTAGGGAAGAACCGGAACGCGAGAGCCCCTTCCGGGCAGGCAGCCTGACAGTTCAGGCAGAGGTGGCACTCCGACTGTCGCCATGAGTCACCAACTGCAGGATTGTCGGCTCCCTGACAGGATACCAGACACTTGTTGCAGTGGGTGCACGCCCCTTCGTCCTTGTCCAGCCCGAACCAACCGAACCTTGCAAAGAGCCCGAGCAGCGCACCTAGCGGACAGATTCCTCGACACCAGAATCGGGTGACAAACCGGTTGGCCACAAGCACCGCGCCAAAAACTCCCCCAAGTAGCAGGATTCCTTGAAAGTGGGCCTGTCGGAAAGGCAACAACACCGACCCCACGCCGTCGTAGGCGCTCTGCGCCGCATCGGACAAGGGGGGCCAGCCCAACTCTTTGACCGCATCCCTTACCGCGATTACTGCAGTATGGATAAGTGGCAGAATCACGGTCCCCAAAGACCGCGCCAGCAGACTGAGGGGGTCCAGAAGCCCGATGAACATGCTCCCAAACAGGGCGGAGAGGAGAGAACCGAAGAGGATATAGTACTTCCACTTCTGGTAGGGTCGAAATCGGTTCGACTCAATTCGTGCCTTGCCCTTGCGAGAAGGTCGGTCGGAACGCCACTCAGAGAGCCAGTGATTGACGGACCCCATGGGGCAGACCCAGCCACAGAAGAACCGGCCCAGAAAGAGCGTCGCAACCAGCAGCGCCACGGACCAGATAAGCCCATCGAAGATTGTCCAACTGGAAAGCAGTGTCCCCAGCGCGGCCAGCGGGTCAAACCAGAAGAAGAGAGAAACCGGATGGGGGAGAATCACTTCGTCGGTGGCTGTCGGTGCAAAATCTACTTCGAAAGTCGTCTTCAGGATCAGCCAGACGAAGAGCGCGAAGAAGAGCACTTGAGAGACCCGGCGGAGGTTGCGCACAGTCCGGATACTCATGCTGTGACCTCTTTGAAACCGGCCTCTTTGTAATTCAGATTGCCGAGCTTCTTCTCGTGGGCGAGCAGGATGTGTCCAATCTTCTCACCCTTCATATCAATGAACTCGCAGGCGCGGGAATCGCCGGCCACGATGTCGGTTGAGCACATCACCACACCAGGATGTTCCACATCATCAGTCGATCCCCCCTGGGGACCACTGCGCATCAGGACACGTGTGGCATCGATGACGGTGAGAGTGGGCGGCGAGAATCGAGCAAGGTCCACAATCGACTCATCGATCTTCTGATGCAACTGGTTGCGCCGACCACCAACGATGCCATAGAGGTTCTTCATCCCCACCGTACACGCGGCCAGCCCATGATGCTTGGCAATGGGCATGTTGATCAGCTTGTCGGCCTTTAGAACCTCGTTGAGGACGGGCCAGACATCCATGAAGTCACCCAACATGGCGACCTCGGTGAAATCGGAATCTGCGGGCAGATGAACCGTGGCCCCGGCCTTTTCCGCGGCTTCTTTCACCCCGGAGCGCAGGAAGGTGCGCCGGGCATCATTGCAAGTCACGTCAGTAACAATGACCTCTCCAGCTCCCGCTTCTTTGCAAAGTCGAACCATCTCCGCCACCACCAGGGGATGGGTATTGGCCGCCTGCTCCATTTTGCGGTCCCAGGCGACGTTGGGTTTGAGCACTACGCGCTCGCCCTTCGCGACAAATCGACCGATACCGCCAATGGCGTCCAGCGCGGCCCGCAATGCGGCAGTGGGGTCTTTTAGCTTCGCCAGCGTCACCTGGGGAAGGTTCTTGTCGGGTGTCACCGCGTAGCTCTTCTTGGGGTCGAAGAGAATATTGGGAGGGTGCGCCTGGGTCCGATTATGAAAGAACCACCCAGCACCACCGGTCACAGCGGCCATGGCCAACGTCTTGCCGCTCTTCTTGAGAAAATCTCGTCGCTTCACCGTCGCACCTCGCGCTCAGTCCACGTAGCGATGATACCGCGACGACGGTTGCCCGCGCAACGGAATGCGCCCAGCTACCTCATCCAGAGCCAGCCGCGCACATTTCCGTCATAGGGTGTTGACGCCCAACTGTGATAGAGATACCAGCCAGAGCCCTTCCCGTGGGCCGCGCCCGAACAGGAGCCGCCGGGGCAGTTGGCGAAGCACTCGATGCCGATGCCCATCACCGAGTCGGAACTATCGGAGCCATCGTTGTCGCCGGTGAAGCCCACCCGCGTGCGAGTCCCCCAGCCGTTTACATCATTGACGTAGCCGAATCGATTCCACTTGTTGGAACTGGAACTCGAGGTCCCTTCCTGGATTCCTAGCGGACGCTTGTGGATGGGCTCCGTGCCGCAGTTGGTGCGAGCGGCGCAGGTGGATGCGGCACCGTAGGAACCGGACATGCGTGGCTGGTTACTTAGATTGCGAGCGCTGTTGTTCGCATGGTTCCAAGAGTTCCATTGATTCTGGGCTCCCAGCGCCAGGCGGCTCTCCGTGGACTTGAGCTGGTAGAAAGCGGTGGAAAGATAGTCTTCGTCCACAGTGGGGTCGGTGGCCAGCAGGCTACCCCCCTCTGTCTTCGTCCAGAATGAGTTGCTGTAAGTGTAGTTGGAAGAGGTGGCCGTCTTCATTATCAGCGTCCAGCCCCCACCATCCGTAGTCATATCGCACCACGCTTTGAAAGATGCCTCCCCACCATCCCCGTCAACATCGAGGGTGTAGGACCCGCTCACGGCTTCGGGAAGGGCCGCAATGAGTGCTTTACAACTGGTCCAGGAGCAACCCTCGTTTACCTCTTCGTTACAGTTGTCATCGACTTCGTTCAAGCAATCCTCATCGACTCCGGGATTGACGCTATCGCTGTCGTCATTACAGTCACCGGCGACCTCAGCCGTATAGGGGGAACTTGCTTCGCAAAGGCAGGCGCTGCTATCCGCTTTGCCATAAGAATCACTGTCGCCATCGAAGTAGAAGACTGAGCAGTCCTCGGTATCCGCGGGGTCAGTATCGCCATCACAATCGTTGTCCAAACCGTCGCATACTTCGTTGCTCGCCCCTTCCATGGCATCGCACTCCTGCTCTACGCCGTCTAAGCAGGTGATCACGGTATGCAGACATACACCGAGACCGCAGGTTTTGAAGCCGAGGCTTTCGTCGTACTGACCGTCACAGTCGTTGTCCAGGCCGTCGCAGATTTCCTGAGCCATGCCGGCCTTGGGGTCACACTCCTGCACCTCTCCTTCCACGCAAGACGGAATCACCTGGTGGCATTCGCCCAGTCCGCAGCTCAGCAACGCGAGATCCTCGTCCACCAACCCATCACAATCATTGTCGAGCCCGTCGCAGACCTCCAACGCTACCCCGAGGTAGGGATTGCAAATTGCCACCTTGCCCTCCTGGCAGTACTCCATCTCATGCTGGCATTCCCCCAACCCGCAGAGGACTGAACCCAGACCCTCGTCCGTATCGCCATCGCAATCATTGTCCACGCCGTCGCAGACTTCAGGGCCGGCCCCAGCGAAGGGGTCGCACTCCTTCGAAACTCCGCCCACGCACGAGGAAATTGTGTGGAAGCACTGGCCCTTACCACATGCCAGATTCGCCTGCTCTTCGTCGGTTTTGCCGTCACAGTCGTTGTCCAGACCATCGCAGGTTTCTTCTGCGGCCCCGGCCAGTGGATCGCACTCTTGCACTTCTCCGTCAGCACACGCGGATATGGTGTGAGCACAAACTCCAAGACCGCAGGAGCTGAACCCCAGCCCTTCATCCACCAGCCCATTACAATCGTTATCCAGTCCATCGCAAAACTCTTCAACTATTCCCTCAAACGGGTCGCAAAGAGTCGCCTCACCATCGGTACACGCCAGGACCGCATGGGTACACTCCCCCTTGCCGCAACTTATCTTGCCCAGCCCTTCGTCGATTTCATCGTCGCAGTTGTTGTCTACTCCGTCGCAGACCTCATCCACGCCAGGGTGAATCGCTCCGTCCAGCGGACCGCAATCGTCATCGTTGAAGGTCCCATCGCCATCCGCATCTTCATCGCAGACGTCACCCGTTCCGTCCCCGTCCAAATCGGCCTGATTGCTGTTCTTTAGAACCGGACAGTTGTCGGTTCCATTGGGAACACCGTCGCCATCCACGTCGGCGTCACAAAGATCACCAATTCCGTCGTCGTCCAGATCCAGTTGCTCGGGATTGGGGAGGTCGAGACAGTTATCGACGAAATCGATTACGCCATCTCCGTCACTATCGACATCAGCACAATCGGGAATGCCGTCCTCGTCGCTATCGGGGAAGCCTTCGTCCGTCGCCCCATCACAGTTATTATCGAGGCCGTCGCACACCTCCTCGGCCCCCGGATGGACCGTCGCCTTGGTGGGCTCGCAATCCTCCTCGTCGAGAGTGCCGTCGTCATCATCATCTTCGTCAATGCAATCCTTCCAGCCGTCGGCATCGGTATCCTTGAACCCTTCATCAACAAGGAAGTTACAGTTGTCATCCAGACCGTTGCAGAGTTCCTCGGCATCAGGATGAATGGCATCGTTCAGGGGTGCACAGTCATCCTCGTCCGCGGTCTTGTCGTTGTCGTCATCGGCGTCGCACGCATCGCCAAAGTTGTCGAGGTCCGTATCGAGCTGAGTCGCATTGTGCTTGCCCGGGCAGTTGTCCTGAACGTCGGGGATTCCGTCGCCGTCCAGGTCCGACTCCAGGCAATCAGCAATACCGTCACCATCGGTATCTTCAAAGCCCTCGTCTACCTCGTTGTCGCAGTCGTTGTCGTCACCGTCGCAGAGCTCCGTATGCGCCTCCTCGCCGTCGCAAACCAGGTTACTATCCAGGCAGACATAGGTGCCCGGACAGGAGCCGAACTGGTTGGTTATGTAACAGACATCTCCGCCCGTTTCTTCGTCGGTCTCATCGTCACAATCGTCATCTACTCCATTGCAAAGCTCGGCGGCCGGAATCCCGGCATCGCAGTCGGTGAGCCCGGTAGCTTTGCAAACTCGTTCCCCGTAGCATCGGCCGAAGAGATTCTCGACGAAGCAAGCCGTGCCGGCGAGAGCATCTGCATGCCAGGGCTGGCAGGGGCATTCGCCACTCAAGCGAACGCAATGGTCAGCTACTCCGGCAGCGACATCCGTCGCTTCCTCGCAGATGTATCCAGCGGGGCAATCTCCTTCATCTTCGCACCCGCTTCCGCAGAAGTTCCCCTCCGCGCCGTACATCAGGCAGGCCTGTCCCGCGTCGACCTCGTCGCTCCAACACTCCTCATTGGTACTGCATGGCCGGCATTGCTCGACGTGGGGCGGTATGCAGAGATAGACCGTGTCGGGCAGGCTCGGCGTGTAGACCGAGCAGAGCCAGTCAAAGGGGCACTCTTCTACGCACGAGACGGTGCATTCCTGGCCCTCACCGGTCTGGATGCAGAAGCCGGAGTTACATTCGTCATCCTTCTCGCACGCGTAGCCGGCCTCCCCGGGCATGGGTCCTTCAAACGCCTCCGCACCGACCTCGTCGGCCACCCGGTCTTGCAGAATCTCCGGCAGCACGAAGGCATCGTCAGCGGAGACATCAGTGACCACCAACTCAACGGGGTCCACCAGGGTCTCTGTCGTCACCTCGAGTGCCACCAGCACATCCACCACATCAGGACTCTCCACCGGATCACTGGTCCCGGCACAGCCGGTTCCAACGAGAGATGAAGCCACAACAGCTAGCACCAGATAGCGCACCATAACTACCTCCAACCACCACTCAATCCATTTCGACTTCTTCGAAGTCCAGTAGAGCAGGGCTGGGTTTGATGGTCAATGATTTTGGGGGCTGGTGGATGGGGCGATGGACGAACATAACGTCAATGGCCCCGCCTCGCAGTCACATATGGCTAGTCGTGATGGTGGTGGTCATGATCGTGGTCATGTTCATGGGGGTGGTGATGGACTTGCTCTTTCCACTCAAAGAGGGCACAGACGGCCCCCGCGGGATCTTTGATGACACAATACTTTCCCGTATCGCCCATTTCCATTACTGGACGGAGAATCTCCCCGCCCTTCTCCACCACCAGATGCGCCGAATCGTCAATGTCGGCCACCGTTATGTACATCAACCACTGCGGCGGTAGACCTTCGTTATCACCCCGGGCATGACAGACCCCGGCCATTGCCTGTCCGTCCACTGGGGAGGTCATGACGTAGTCCTCGTAGCCGCCCATATCAAAGGG
Organism: uncultured Myxococcales bacterium; assembly: GCA_964522395.1. Taxonomy (GTDB): domain Bacteria; phylum Myxococcota_A; class UBA9042; order CAIXZC01; family CAIXZC01; genus CALGBT01. The sequence continues at coordinate 16,207 of CAZFVN010000080.1, read as the reverse complement.
CGTCACCTTCCAGCCCACGACCTCTTCATAGAACTCTCTCACGGGGCCGGCGTTGCTTACAGTCAAATCGATCCAACCGACTGCCCCTACTTTTCTCCGATCAGCTTCGCACATCGCTCTACCTCATCTTCACGCCGATTGGGCCAAATTGCCCACCGTGCGCCATTCTATCAGAGGCACAACTGGGTGCAACCGTGGCGTGCGAAGGTGGAACATGGTATCGTCTTGCCGCGAATTCGGAGGTACATAATGACGTACAAGACCCAACTCCTGGCACTTATAGCGGCTCTCCTCACCACCGCTTGTTCCGCGGATAGCGGTGTCGTTGAAAAGGACGACATGAAGGCCCCGACCGACGGCCAGACCCTCGAAGATTCGACTCCCGACATTTCCCAGGAGACCTCTTCAAAGGAGATTCTGCCACCCGCAGAGGAGACCGACATCTGGTTCTTCGAGGCGGTGGAAGAGGCCACCGAAGGCCCCGTTTGCGAACCTGGCGAAGGCTGTTTTCTCGACCCCTGCGCCGGGAATGAAGAGTGCCTCTCCGGGTGGTGTGTCGGCCACATGGGCGAAGAGGTCTGCACCATCCAATGCGAATCGGAATGCCCCCCCGGCTGGTCCTGCCAGCAAATCCCAGGCACCGCTCCCGACGTTGTTTTCGTCTGCGTCTCTGACCACGCGAACCTCTGCCTACCCTGCGCCACCGGCAACGACTGCAAGGGCTCTGCTGGCGAAGCCGCGGTCTGCCTCGACTATGGCGACGAAGGCTCCTTTTGTGGTGGCACCTGTGTCACCGACGAAGACTGCCCCTGGGGATTTTCATGTCTCACGACAGTCACAGTCGATGACATCGATACTACTCAATGCGTCGCCGATGCTGGAGTCTGCCCGTGCACCTCTAAGTCGATAGACCTTGCCCTCTGGACTCCCTGCGAAAAGAGCAATGACTCAGGAACCTGCACGGGCAAGCGGGTCTGCACAGCCGAAGGGCTGGGAGCTTGCGACGCAGCCGAGCCCACCGCAGAAGCCTGCGACGGTGTCGACAACGACTGCGACGGCGACATCGACGAACCGACCCTCATCGAAGATGACTACGTAAGCCTCTGCGACGACGAAAATCCGTGCACCAAAGACACCTGTCTCGGTGCAGATGGCTGCGAGGCTGTGGCCCTCACCGAAGGCGAATGCCTGGACGGCAATCCCTGCACCATTGCTGACCACTGCGAAGCGGGAGTCTGCGTCGGCGAAGCGGTAGACTGCGACGACGACAACCCCTGCACCGAAGATCTCTGCACCGAAAGCGGCGGCTGCGACCACCAGCCCGCCCCTGGGGACTGCGACGATGGTGACGTCTGCACCCTTGGCGATCACTGCAGCGAGAGCGAGTGCGTGGGGGAAGCCGTGAACTGCCAGTGCCTCACCGACGCAGATTGCGCCGGCCTCGAAGATGGGAACCAGTGCAACGGCACGCTCTACTGCGACCAGAGCCAGATACCCTATGTCTGCGAAGTCGTGGAAGAGAGCCTCGTGGTCTGCCCCGAACCAGTGGGCCACGATGCCCCCTGCCTCGCATCTGCATGCGAGCCTGACAGCGGCGCCTGCATCTTCGTATCCGCAGCCAACGGCTCTCCTTGCGACGACGGTGACCTTTGCAACGTCGGCGATACCTGTGTCGAAGGCACCTGCTCACCGGGCTCCCCGGCCAACTGCAACGACGGCAATCTCTGCACCGATGATGGGTGTGACCCGGACACCGGCTGCTCCCACGACAACAATGTCTCCCCGTGCAGCGATGGCAACGTTTGCACCACCGCTGACTTCTGCGAAGAGGGGTCCTGTCAGGGAGGAGGCACACTTCTTTGTGACGACAACGATCTCTGCAACGGCACCGAGAGTTGTGACCCCGACACCGGCTGCCAGTCCGGGGAATCTCTCAGTTGCGATGATTCCAACATCTGCAACGGCACCGAGAGCTGCGATCCGGCGGACGGTTGTATTGCCGGACAGCAACTCGTTTGCAATGACGGAAATCCCTGCACCGCGGACCTCTGTGACGCCGACGTCGGTTGCCACTTCGAGGCGACCGAGGGCGAGTGCAGCGATGGCAACGAGTGCACCATGGGCGACCACTGTAGTGGCGGAAAGTGTGTCAATTCAGGATTGGCCGGTTGTAACGACGACAACGTCTGCACCTCCGACTCCTGCGACCCTGAATCGGGTTGCCTGCACCTGCTCAACGAGGCCCCCTGCGACGACAGCAATATCTGCACGACCAAGGATTTCTGCAGCTTGGGAGAGTGTACCGGCAGCGGAGAGCTGGCGTGCGACGATGGCAACGAGTGCACCACGGATAGCTGCCTCCCCGATACTGGCTGCCAGTTCAGCCCCAACGATGACCCGTGCGATGACGGCATTCCGTGCACCGTGAATGACCACTGTGACGGAGGTTCCTGTGTGGCCGGAGGCTTGCTCGATTGCGATGACGAGAATCTCTGCACCGACGACCTCTGTGACTTTGGGTTGGGATGTGTCCATCTGGACAATCAGATTGAATGTGACGACGACAACGCCTGCACCACGGTTGACCAGTGCGTTCAGGGAGCGTGCGTCGGTACTCTGCCCCCTGACTGCAATGACAACAACATCTGCACCGATGATAGCTGCAACGAAGAATCCGGCTGCGAAAACGAGCACAACACCGCACCCTGTGACGACGACGACCAGTGTACCCTGGATGATGTTTGCGCCAATGGTGCTTGTGCCGGCCCCAATCCCCTCGATTGCGATGACAACGACCAGTGCACCACAGACTCGTGCGTCCCGGACCAGGGTTGCCTGAATGTCGATGTCGGGGCCTGCTGCGGTAACGGTCAACTCGATCCCGGCGAGCAGTGCGACGACGGCAACGACGTGGACAACGATGCCTGTGGCAACGACTGTCTGCTCAACATCGCTCCCTTCAAGCTTTACAACAAGGAAGGCCGCAACGTGTACATCTTCAAGTCAAACTCAAATGCCCCGCTGAACTCGTACAACAGCTTCTGCGAATCCAATGGACTGGAGTGGTTTGTTCCCAAGAACGCTTCCGATGGCCAGTACTGCATTACCTACTGCAAGGAAATCGACAACCACCACACCTGGATCATCACCAAGAACAACACCAGCGGTGGCAATTGGGGTGGCGTCAATGTCCTCCCTGCCCTCGGTGGTGGTCAGTGCGGCAACTGCTCCAACAGCGGCTTCTCCGCCATCCGGTGGTGGCCATCGTCTCACTGCGACCCAGAAGACTACGGCGTCACCAAATGCTGGGACGCTGACCACCAATATGACTGGCTTGTCTGCCAGGATGGGTAACCAAAGAACTCGCTGGCATCAGCATCAGCATGATGGTAGCTTTGTGGCATCTTGACGTTGCGTAACTTTGAGGTGCCACATGAATTCCTTTCCAAAGCTCTTTCTTCTTCTTGTTATTCTGCCAGTAATCGCCTGTGGTGGCGGTGGCTCTAGCGACAAAAACACTGGCAGCAGCGAACCAACCGACCTCTCATTTGCCGGCGAGCAGGCGGCCATTCCTGATTACTCCTACGACACCGGCTGGCTTCCTGAAGCGTCGCCGATCCAGGTGAAGTTGCTCTTCAACACCGCCGGCAAACTGACTGCCAAAGCCGATGCCATTGTCGGCGGTACGGCAGATGCTCCCATTCTCTCCGGGAAGGTGGGCACCGGTCTCTTTGAAATGAAGGTCCTTTTTCAATTCCAGGTCCTCATCAACGTCGACGTTTCAGTAGTCCAGTATGAAGGACCGGTGGATGAAAACGCCGATATCGTCTTCGAGTTTGGTGGCGAAGCCACCTTCGACCCCTTCTTGCTCGGTGGCAAGGCTGAAATCGTCGCAGACGTCCCCGAGACCCAGTTGGCTTCGATTCCGCTGGCCGCCAGCATCCCTGGAGTTGACATCAACGTCATCGTTCACATCGCGGGCACCGTCACATCCAACTTCTCGGGAGCATGCGCTGCGGTCAATGGCACTGAGGCCCATTATGTCGGTACTACCGACACACTGGGCAACCTGATTCTCAAGCCGAGTGTGACCATTAGCGGCCCCCTGGGGTTCGAGGAGACTCTGGAGGCCTTCGACATTCCGGTGGACGTTCCGGCAACGGCCCTCACAATGGACCTTGGAACGGTCGTAGTTTCCCCGGGCGGCGGAGCAGTTGACGGTGGCGGTTCCCTCGGTACCGTCGGCACTTGCGATGGCACGGTTGCCCCCCCAGGCGACGTGATTTCAGGCGACGACGCCGTCGAGCCTGGCGACGTCGTCGAGCCAGGCGAGGTCGTCGAGACTCCTGATACCGTGGTTGACCCGGATATCCAGCCGGGCTCCTGCGCCGACACCTGCTCCGGCTGCTGCGACGGCGAAACCTGCTTGCCCGGTGCCGCCGACGACGCGTGTGGAGCAGATGGTGCCGCCTGCACACCTTGTGCTGGCGACGCTCAGTGCGTTGGGGGCGAATGCCAGACCGGCCCCTACGACTGCGCCACTCAATGTCCCGGTTGCTGCGTCGGCAATCTCTGCGTCTCTGGTAGCGAAGATGGCGCCTGCGGAAGTAATGGCACCGACTGTTTCGCCTGCGACCCGGGAGAAGTCTGCTACTCTGGCGGCTGCGAAGCGACGCCCTATGACTGCGAGTCCGAGTGTGGCGGGTGCTGCTTTATCAACCAGTGCCTCGATGGCTACGATGACACCAAGTGCGGCTACGGGGGCGAGCAATGCAAGGCTTGCACGGGTGACAAGGTCTGTCAGGACCAGGTTTGCATCGACGTCAGCCAGGACTGCTGGCAGACCTGTGACGGCTGCTGCGACGACGCTGGCGAATGTTGGCCTGGCAGTGACATGGCGGCCTGCGGGCAGGGCGGTCTCGCCTGTGAGATTTGTCCTTTGAGTCACAGTTGCATGGCCGGCACATGTGCCCTTGACGCAGCCACCAAATGGGATGTCTGGGCCTTTGACGGTGAGGTCCTCTATGCGCCGGATGGCGGTTGGGATGAGCTTGCCGGTGACCCTGACCCATACGTGGAAATCAAGACATACTACAATGAGTCTGAGGGCTACTTACTCACCGGAATCAGCTTCACCGACGACAACACTTCCTTCCCCTATTGGAACCAGCCAATCCTATTCGACATCCCGGCTGGAGATTTGTTGGAGCACGGGCTGGCTATCCATCTCTACGACGCAGACCTGGCCTGGGACGACTCCATCGGCTCATGTAGTTTCCTGCTCTTCGAATCTGATTTCGATGGCGATCCGAAGGGGAGCTGCGGTTCCTTCGGGGACTTTGAAGTGCGCTACATCTTGCAGCCGAGTCTCTAGTTTAGTTCTCTTTTTTCTTCAGGTATTCTTCGATCTCTTCGGCAGTGCCAAGTTCCTCACCCGACGTTCGTTTAATGGCCCAAAGGAGCATCGTCTTCTCTCTTCCCGTGGCCTTCAAGAACCGCTTGCAAAGCGGCTCGATGGCATCACTGTTCCCGAGGTAGCCGAGGGCCTCGGCAGCCCTGGTCCGTTGCTCCCCGTCGCGGCTCCCTAGAGCCTTCAAAAGGCCGGCCATGGCACGCTTCGAGCCGGCCCGACCGGCCGCACAAAGCGCGTCAAAACGGGTCTCTTTGGTCCGCTGTTCATCGGCGGACAAATTGTAGAGCATGGCTGCGGCCTTCTCGCCACCGATACTGGCCAGGGCAGCGATGAGTTGGGGCAGCACCTCATCATCCTTGAGCCTCTCTACCAGTTGCGGCACCGCCCGGCGGTCCTGGGTCCGGCCGAGGGACTCGATGGCCGCCCTGCGAAACACGGCATCACCGCTGCGTGAGAACTCCACGAGAATGTCCACTGCAACGGCATCCTTGAAGTACCCCAGCCCCTGGATGGCAACCAATCTGCGGTTCATGGGCTGCTCAGCGTCGCGAGCCTGCTTGCCCACCGCCGCCACCACCTCCTCATTACCACCAACTCTTCCCAATGCCTCAATGGCCGCCCGGGCAACCTTCTGCACCGGGTCGTGAATCAGCTCCATCAGCAGCGGGGTCGCATCTGGATGACTCAATCGCCCTAGCGCAGAAACCGCCTTCAGGAGCACCTGCTCATTCTTATCTTCACGCGCCTTTAGAGCCATAACCATGATAGATGGTGCCAACTCCGACTGACGGGTGTTGGCGGCCAGCCCTACGGTCTCCAAACGGACCGACTCATCCGCCGACTCAATCAGCAGTTGGAGGGTCTCAACACGCGCACCTTGACGGCCCATAATTCGCAACGCAGCCTTTTGGGCAGTAAGTGTGCCCTTGGCCAACTCGTCAAGCCGGGTCACATCCTGGGTAACCAGCGTCGAGACCTCTGAAAATGCCTTGCATTTGGCAAGGCGATTCCCACATTCCTCAAGTCCAGCGACGTGAGTGCTCCAGGTCGACTCCTGGGCGAATCCGGAAACCAGTGGCAGGCTAATAGCAAGTAGCAACGAAATTGCGCGGGTCAGCGGTATCATCTAATCTCCTCTTCACTTCTGGGCGGGACTGGCGGCAGGCTAATAGCCCTCTTCTTCGGGCCAGACTTCACACTTCTCCTCGGGCCGACTCTGGGCGCGCAACATCACTTCAAGATTGTGGGCATCGTTGCGAGGTACGTTGACGTAGCGCCACCAACGGTCGAAGCCCTCCTTCTTGAAGCAGAGCAGCCGCTTTCCCTCTACGGTCTCCACTTCGTCAATGGAAGTGCCCACATATTTGGTATCCACATAAATCTTTACCGAGTCGGAGGGGAGAACCTTCAGTTTCACTTTGCCGAAGTAGATAATCTTCTTCATCCGAACGGACAGTGTCTTCACCTCCCCCGGCTGCAGAATCACAGTCTCTTTGTAGGGATGATAATCCTCAACGTTGATCTCGATCTCGTAGGCTTTCCCGCTCTCTGCCGTAAGGGAAAAATTGCCGCGCCCCAGGGGAACGCCATTGACGAATATCTCCCCTTCGTCGGGAACAACTTCAGCCTTTAAGACTGCGCTGTTGGCAATTAAGGAAGCCTGCTTCTCCAGCGCCTTTCGGACGTTGTCGGCATCTCCCATGTATTCCGCTTCGAGATAGAGATAGGCTGTGTAGTAAAAGGCCGAATCCGCAGGCATCTCGAGGAATGAGGAGACCTGAGCCGCGGCGTTTACCGCCATGCCATTGCGGGGCTCTTTCTCAATCGCTTTGCGAAAGCTGATAAGAGCTGGCTGAAGCTTGCCACGCTCCACCTGCTTCTGTCCCCGTTGAATCAGGGCCCAGGCATCTTCCTCTTCCTGGGCAAAGCCTGAGACCGGGAGCAACAGGGCGATCAACAGCGGAATGAAAAACTGTTTCATGGTGCAACTCCTTACTTAGTGCTCGCTAGTCTGCCCTAGTATAGTACATGGAAGCATAGCCTGGCGACTGGTTTTTCGCAAAGGCCGAAACAAGGATCCGATTGACCCCAGGTTCCAACTCCACTGCGAAATGGAACGGGACCTTGTGGGAGTCCAGCGTCCCATCCCCAAGGTAGTGCAAACCCACTTTCCGACCATTACGATAAATCGCGATGCCCGCATCGGCCGGAGGGTGCCCGCTGCCAAAGTCGGCAACTCCCTCCAGCAACAGCTCTTCGGCCTTACCCAGCAGTTCCGAGGTGATGCCATCACCGAGGATCACCCGCGGCTCGACTCGTGCATGAAGATCTTCAAAGAGAGCCAAACCCTGACGGACTCCCAGCTCAAGGTGGGATCCTTCAACCCAGCCCCAAAGTCGGCCGGGAAGTTGCAGCTTATACCAACCGGGTAGCTCCCCTACAACTTGCACCCCACCATCAGCCCGCAGCCGGCCAAAGTGCGCCGACGAACCGTCGGGAGCGACCCTCACGAGGACTCCTTCCCGAATTGGCTGCATGAAGCGAGAAACCTCTTTCATTGCCGGAGCGTCTTCGTGGACTAACCACTCAATGGAGACGGAGAAGTGGGTGCGATTACCCATGTCGACGACCCCCAGCTCCATCTTCCAGGGGTCCTCTTCGGGCTCTCCTTGCACCTTGCCGGAGAAACTGACGGTCTGCTCCTCTCCGGGTCCCAAATCTTCAAACTCGACTCTCCCCTTAGAGAGGAAGATGGCGGGTCCGGAGAGGTTCTTCAACGTTGCCAGGCCACTGCTGATGGGTCCGTTTCCGATATTCGCTATGGTAACATCGAGGTTGAAGCTCTCGCCAGCTTGCGGGTAATTGTCCCGATTCCCCTCCCGATCATCTAACTGATAACTGAGCGCCAGTCGGGGGAGAGGCGATTGGCCAGTAGCCACCGAAACCGCCCCGGAAACCAGGGGTAGGTCAAAGCCCTGATGGAGGTCTACGTAAACAAGATCTTTGCGCCGCGGGGAAGTGGCGGGCATCTTGAAGAACATCTCACAGTGCGTCATCCCACCCGGTTGCAGCGTGCCAATCAAACAGCTACGCCCATCAAATCGATAGTTGGTAGATTCAGTCCGAGCAACGATGCGGCAAACCGGGTCAGCTCCTCGATTGGTGACTTTCAGGGTCAAAGTGCCCTCCTCACCCGCCTCCAATTCCTCGGGAACCATCACCATCGAGAGGTCTAGTTGCGGCCGTGAGTCCTCGTTTCCACAATCCCAGCGCCGATCTTCAGTCCAGGCCAGCATATCAATCTTGGCGAGTTCAAAGAGCCTGAACTGCTCTACAATATCCCCGGCAGCCTCCAACATCCGGGAAGCGTGGTCATCCGGCGAGAAGGTCAGAATCGACCACGCCAACTTGACGGGCAGGTCAACCACCACCTGGTCATAGATGTCAGGATCATCCGGGGCGACTCCCTCAGGAACCCAGCGTAGATAGAAGCTCGGACTGTCCCGAACAGGCACGGCCCCAGTCTTCTCCAGCGCGTAAGGAAGCGCACCTTCCCCCTCAAACTCGTCGTAAAAGGCCGGCAACGAGGGTGGCTGTGGCGGATGGACCGACCGCAACTCGATATGCGGTTCGATACCGGCCCCCTGAATCACTTCCATATGGGGCCCGACATATTGGGCAACGGTTAACTTCAGCGCCCCCCGCTCCAGGGCATGAATGTACTGTACCGAGCCCTTGCCAAAGGTGCGGTTACCGATTATCAGTGCCCGGTCTCTGTACTTCAGCGCCCCGGTAACAATTTCCGATGCGCTGGCACTGGAATGATCCACAATCACCGCCAGCGCGCACTTCTCATAGAGGTGGCCGCTGGAAGATGCTTCTGTTTCCGTCCCCTCTCGCACTCGCGCCACAGTCTGAACCACTGTCCCCTCGTCGAGGAAGAGATCTGCAAGATTCACCGCCGCGGACATGACTCCCCCGGAGTTACCTCTCAAATCCAGTATCACCGCGTCGGGTGGAGTCTCCCCGTAAGTCTTCTCAAGAAAGCGACTCACTTCAGTGGCCGTATTGGTCTGGAATCCCTTCACCCGGACATAGGCCGTGCGACCATCAAGATCTTTGCCCAGGACGCTCTTTACTTTGATTACTTCGCGAGTCAGCGTTCGCTCGAATCTCCCCTCTCGCCCTTCCCGCAAAAGAGTCAGCTTCACATCCGTTCCCGGATCACCTCGCATTCGATTGGCAGCCTCTGAGACCATCATATTTATGGTACTCTCGTCATCAATCTCGGCAATGTGATCACCCTTCACCAGATTCGCGTGGGCGGCAGGCGTGCCAGCCATCACAGACATCACCCGCAACTTCCCTTCGCGCACAGAGATGACGATCCCCAGCCCGCCAAAAGACCCTCGCGTGGACATGCGCATCTCATTGTATTCTTCTTCGCTCAGGTAGTTGGTGTGGGGGTCAAGAACTGTCAGAAGACCCTCAATAGCTGCCTCTTCCAACTCCTTTCCCTGCTGCGCCGTCGGCCGGAAATACTCGATAATCTCCATGAGCTTCCACGCCATCTGGTAGAGATCCCCGACGTCACCAATTGAGAAACTGCCTGACTTGTTCCGGAAGTGAACTTCAATCATCTCCGGGAAGGCCTCCACCCCCAGGCCGGCGCGGTGACCGAGGTCTATTGAAGGCTCCACCAGAAAACGGTCAAAGCGGTCTTCAATGCCCTGCAACGCAGCCAGTAACATGCGGCGGGGATGAAGGCGAGACTGAAACGCGTAGTGGTCCCCCAGCAAACTGATTGCGCGGCTCGCTTCAATCAGGTCAAAGCTGACCCCCGGGTTTTCATCTTCCTCCGCCAGCAGAGTTGGCCTGAATGAGAAACCCCGATCCGGATAGTCAACTGCCACCACCAGCACTCCGGCCAGCACTACGAGAATCGCAGACGCAAGCTGGCGCAGCGGAAAGGTCTTGGTGGCAACGCTCAATCGAAACCTCCGGGTGGCGAGATCTTCGGTTATTCTACATAGAAGATGTGATCTTGCAACGGCGCAGGCAAGCGCACCCTAGTGAGCGCGCCTGCGCACGAGCATGAAAAGGAGCATCAGTAGCAACAAAACCGGTCCCCACGAGAGCGCCGGCGAAACTCCTACTCGACAGCCGCAATCGGGTGACCTTGCACCCCCGTCACCGCCGTCCGCCTGCCCAACGCCGTCGGAAACTTCGAAGACCTCCTCAAATCCCTCAATTGCTCCATCGAATTCAGGGCCTGGCTCCGGTGGGCTAGCCAGCTTGATAAACTCCTCGGTTCCGTAGAAGGAGAGAAAACCCTCCGTATCATCCGGGGTAAGGTGGTGGATCGCTTCATCTGCACAGGTCGAGTGCTGGACAAACATCACCGATAGATCGTCACCGGAATGATCGAGCCCCGCCATGTGACCAGCTTCATGCAAGATCACATAGAAGAGGTCCTGGTAGTCCTTGGTATCATCGGCGCCATCGGAACAGTCAGCAAAGTGATAGAGTTGGTTGTTCAGCATCAAATCCGCATCCATGATTTCACCGTCGACCAGATTGAAACTCAGCCTCGTCAACGCGATGGCGTTTTCATGTTGGAAGGGAACCAGGCTGGACCATCCATGGCTCACAAAGACGATGTGATTCTGATTGGCCTCAGCAGCAGCGTCGTAAGGGGCGGCTTTCGCCGGAGAAACGTGGTCCACGAAGACGAACTCAAAGGGTGCATCCAAGGCATTCCAGAGAGCGAAAGCCTCCTTGATAATCTCGTCCTCCCTGGGGGGCTCAATTGAGATGAGATCCCCGGCATCGATGAAGTACGGAACCTCAAACTCATGCCAGTGGACGGCCTTGTTGTCATCATTTAGAAACCACTTGTACGCCTGGGCGGACGTGGGGACTAACGCACAGCAGAGAACCGCGAGTGCACCAGCTAGAAAGCGCATGATCGCCTCCGCAACGCAAGCAGCACCACGAGGGTCAGACTGAAGAGAGCCAAGCCCGCACTACCTCGCCCCCCGCTTCCCCTTGACGCACACCCCTCTTCCCCACGCTCCTCTGGAAAATCATAGAAGAGAAAGAACGGCTCCACCTTCGTACACATCATGTTTGGCACCAGCGGGTAGAGGGTGCAGACGGCCTCAATGTCGTCCTCCTCCAAGGTCCGCTTGTTGACGTCGCCGGGGCCAGCGTGGTCGAACATCGTCGCCTCTGCGGACTTCGAATGGTCAATCCCCAGGACGTGCCCCATCTCATGAGTGATAGTGTTCTGAATATCGATCTTCCAGCTCTCTTCCTCGGGTCTGGTGGTAAAGAAATAGTCCTCTCCGTTCATCTCTATGTCCGCATCAAAGATCTGCCCTGAGTTCACATCATAAGTAACCGCAGTGAACGCCACAGGATGCGTTGAGTATGGCCATTTCTTCTCGCGGAAGGTAACCATATTGATCGACGGGTCTTCCTTCAAATGGCCGGTAATCTCAAGGTTGGTCATGCCCGCAAACTGGACCAGAAAAGAGCTGCAAGAGACCGCGCTCCAGGTTTCGAAAGAGCTCTTAATCTCCTCGAACTCGCTCTCATCAGGCACATCCTTCGAGCCCCGCTCGTTGATGTACATGGTGAGACAGGAATCGGCCCAGAAGAGCTTCGCTCCTTTGGAGGACTCGCTCTGCACCCAGGCGGCAGCCGTGGTAGGCAGCGCCAGAACGACAACGAGCACAAGCGATCCTACCAACGCACCCTTCATTCAACCACCTTGCGCACCACCTGCCGAAACTTGGGAAGGGACAATCGCACCGCGGCGGGGATAGACTTCTGCCCCGCGAAACTGATTCCTTTGAGCTGCTGTTCCAAGACTATTTCTTCACCTTCCAGGCTCATTCCAAACTTGCCTTGCCCCATGTTGTAGACAACGTAGTCCTCACGAGCTTTCGCCAAACAGAGTACGGCCTCCTCGCCAGGCACCAGGCGGGCTTCGCCCGGGACGAGCTGGCCAATGTCTTCCATTTCGCCACCCATGGTCACTACCGTCACCCGACCGTCTCCCTTCCCCTTAAGGTACTCCATTACCTCAAGGGTGTGGCGTGTGTAGATATGCCCGTCGTCGCCATGTCTGAAGGGCTGAGAGGTCAAGACCTTTCCCCGTACCACCAGGTCGGCGTTGCGAATCAGGTCATCCAGGGGCATGTGGACAAGTACTGCTGCCCTCGCCGCCACTCCGGGAGTCAGCAGGGACAGAAGCAGGATTGGCAACATCAGACGTCTCATGGCGACTTCCTCCAGCGCGTGTTCAAGTGCATTGTATGTTCTTTTGGCAGGAAGGCCAAGTTGTGGACTACGCCGGCTATTCCCGCAACGAGAGAAGATGATCACCCAGGCCCACGAGCGCGTGAGGCTCGACCGCTGCCCCATTAGTGCAGCCCGGGCCCAGGGTGACGATGCGTCCCTCAGAGACAATCTCCAGCGAGAAACCGAGGGCCCCCCTGGTGCGAAGTCTGGCTCGACTATCGGGCGCCTTCCAGCCAATGTCGCTCCGCCCCAGCCGCCAGCCACCAAGGAAGAAGAAGACCCACGCACGACCGTTCTTCAAGTCCAGCCGCTGGCCCCCAAAAGCGTGAAAGAGCCAGAGCAACAAGCAGCACACTCCCAAAGCCCCGAGGAAAGGTCCAAAGAGAAAGCCGGCGACGCCAGTCGATTCCACGGCTGCCAGCATCAAGATTCCCGTCACCGCAGAGAATCCGGCTAGTGCCATAGTCACCAGCGAAAGCGCATACCTGGTACCCGGTCGCAAAGTCACCTCAACGTCGCCGGAGCGTCGCACCAACGAAATCCCCGCGGCCCTGGGAGCCTCAGCCCGAACCGCGTCAGCCGGCACCGTCAAGATGTCCCAGTTGGTCACTTCACGGAAGGTCAAGGCGACGTCCTCGGCTGCCTCCATGTTGGGCAACTCCAACAGCAAGAGCGTGGTCCCTGATTTCCGGGCCAGTTCCACCGAACAGACGAATACGGGCTCCGTTTCGCGTCCCCAGAACTCCTGGCGACGGATGACTCTGAGACCGGCGATTTCCTCCGCCGGAACCTCCAGGTGGTCGGCTGCGGAACGACCGAACATTCGCACGCCGCCCTCAGCCCCAAGGAACATCACGCCCCCCTTTCGAGCGCCAAGAATGCCCGCCACCGCGAGAAAGAGGAGGGCTGAAAGGAGGACGATTCCAGCAAACACCCACTCAGCAACGCTGCTGCCGTAGATCAGCAACGCACCCACACCAATTAGCTGCAAGACCCCTATTGCATGAACGATCCAGAAGGCGGGCCGTGTTACCTTCGGGTCCACCAGCCAGCGGTCGTTACCCGCGACGTCTGTCATATCGAACTACTCCTCCAGCAGCAGGTGGGCACGCACAAGCAGGTGCCCCGGTTTGCGCTGGATGGTATCGATGATGGGCACCAGCGTCCAGCCGGAAAAGATCGGGAGCAGGTCACCTACGGGCATTTGCGATACGTCGATATTGTACGGGTAGGCTTTGATGAGGTTCACGAACTCGGCCAGGAAGGTCTCCTCGATGAGCTCACCAAAGAGCGCCTCCTTGCCCACCCACTCCTCATTAATCTCGTCGATGTGGTAATCGACCCAGTCCAACTCGCCAAAGGTGAATTGCACTTTCTGCGCGCCCGGTTCGCCCACAATCTCGAACTGAGATTGGGCGGAGAAGTAGAGAAATATGGTCATTTCGAGGGGCATGGAGAGCATTGTCAGCGAAATCTTCAGACGCAACTCGCCCAACTGAATCCGAAAGACACCGTCGGCCCCACAATCGGACATTATGGGTGGCAGGAACGAGTTTGCTACGATGCTCAGATTCTCGACGCCAAAATCGGCGAAATCGTTCCCCATGTCGGCCATCGCCTCTTCGGTCAACACGAAATCAATACCACCAGATAGGAACTTGGTGAAGACCGACTGACTGAGGACGTCGTCGTGCAGGGCGACCTCCAGGTAGTGCTGCGTCGTAATCTTCGGGGCCACGGTGGGACCAGTCATACACCCAAGCCGCCGCGGTGCCCCCAGGAGATCAAGGTGCTTCTTATCCACGGTTGTGAAGGCCGCGTCGATATCGATTTCCAGCCCGCCATAGCTGGATTCGAGGCCACTACCACGCATGTGAATCTCTGCCGGCGTCGAGGGCGCAGAGGGCATGAAGGGCGGAAGGTCGATCCACTTGTCAACTGATATGACCCCCAGGAACTGCTCCAACATCCCCTCGACCTGCAATTTCACTTCCGACTCGAACTGCTCTTCGATCATCGTTGCCAGGTCATCTTCAAAGAAGGAAAGGACTGCCTGAACAAGATTGCCCGTCACACCATAGAGGTCGATGTCCAGACCAACAAACTCCACATCCACCGCAGTCATCTCGACCACGACCTCGCCCTCGGCAGTCAGATCCACTGCGACCAGCGCACTAATGGTCACCGCGGCAGCAGTTACCTTTCCCTCCTGATCAGGGCACCAGGCAGCGGGCATAGTCAAGTCGGCAGCGAGGGCCGGGAACTTGGCGTAGACCGTCAGACCACTTTCAAGTGGCCAGATCTCCAGGACCGGTTCACCATACTCGAGGTTCTCGAGATAGACGTCATAAGTACAAAAGAGGATTTCCTGTTGAGTTGCCGGGCTGGGGATCAAGGCTGCGAGGTCAAATGCGGTGAGTACGAGGTGGGCAATCTGGCTGAGAGTCACCCCCTCATCTCCACTCCCCTTAAACGCCGCGAAATCCAACCACGCCTTGATCCCGCCGGTCACCAGCAAGTCCTCGACCGCTCCATCAACTACCGGCGCATAGTCTGCCGCTAGTGCAAAGGACTGAACATGCCGGCTGCCATTGCCCAGTTCATCCTCAGCCTCCACCACCAGCATGTTGAGGCCAAACTCCCCTGGCACGGTGGTCGTGAATTGACCATTTGCCCCGAGCTTCAGATCCTCTCCGTTGAGGGTCGCTAAAGCCAATCCGGTGGCATCGCTAACAGACCCCGAGATGGTCACCGGCCCAGGCCCCAGAAGTTGCCGCCCTCGAGCGGGTGCATCGATGATGATCTTAGGTGCGCCCGCGTCCACGAACACTGAAAAGGAGTCGCTGACCGCAGGTTCTCCAGTTGCGTAAGCGCTGATCGTCGCCGGCCCCTCGTCCAGGAACGTGACCTTCCCCAAGACGATTTTGGCTAGCTTCTCGGGGACCACCGCAATGCCCTCAACTGCCACCTCAGAAATGGCATTTCCGAATTCATCAATGCCGCTCGCCTTAAGCGTCAGTGAGTGGCCAACCAGATAGACCTCTTTATTCGGGAAGGGAGCAATCTCCAACTCCTTCACCGCCGCCGGCACCACTGCGAGAACCGCCCCCAACAACTCCGCTTCGACCTCGGCATCGGGCACGCAGACAATATCATATAGACCTGCCGTGGTCCCACTCACCGACATCTTGTCAACCGTGAGTGGGGGCTTTGTCGACAGGTGGCACGGTCCGACGCCGACATAGTTGCCCGAACTATCGTAGCCCATGCAGGTCACGGTTATCGGTCCCGCACCAGCAACCATCGTACTTTCGCTCAACCAGGTTTCCACGACAGCCAGTTCCGGGGGAGTCACTTCTGGCTGCCACGGGACAAAGACGTCGGCTGCGCTATCTGGAACTGGCCGGGCGTCCACCGATGTCGTCAGGTCGGGAGGCAATAGCGCTGTCAGCATCCTGGCACAGCTGTAGGAGCAGATGACCTGGC
>CAZFVN010000079.1:0-25991 GCA_964522395.1 uncultured Myxococcales bacterium | reverse complement strand
AGTACCTCTGCCAGTAAACAGTTTGACAGTATATCCCATCAACCAGCAATTGAAAGACAGCCGTCGCCGGATCCCCCAACGCGCAAGGCAATTCAGTTGACCTCATGTGCGCGCGTCGCTACACTACGCCGGATTTCAGAGGCAAGGAGCGAACATGGCAGCAAGAGAGAGTGCCCCTTTTCCCGTAATGCACTACCTGCGCCGAGCGGTCCAGGTTGGCATAGTGGTTGCTGCAGCAGTTACCGGGTATCGCTTCGCCATCGGGCTCTCGCTGACTTCCATCGAGAAATACTGTCCCATGGGGGGACTTGCCACCAGTGGTTCGCTGGCCACCCAGCAGCGCTTCACCTGTGCCGCCGGGGAGTTCAACTTCTCACTCATGGCTGCACTTCTCGTGCTAGCCCTGCTGGCCCGCAAGTCCTTCTGTTCATGGCTCTGCCCGGTAGGGACGGTGAGTGAACTACTCGGATCGCTCGTCGGTCGGTTGAAAGGGAAGCGAGCGCGTGTCAGGAGCGGAAGCGACCTGGCCCTCGTAGCGCCTCCGCGCAAGATGGACGGCTGGTTGCGGCTCTTACGCTTCCCCGTCCTTTTCGTCGTCCTCTACGCCACCTTTCGATCAGGCGAACTGCTCTTTCGGCCCTTCTGCCCCTACTATGTGATGTTCAGCTTCCATGGCCACAACGTCGAGATGTGGAGCTATCTGCTTCTCGCTGTTTTTGTCGTGGGCATCATTATCGTACCGCTCATCTGGTGCCGCTATCTCTGCCCTCTGGGGGGAGCACTCTGGCCCTTTTCCAGAGTCAGCCTGCTCCGCATTCGACGCCACCGCGATAAGTGTACCGATTGCGGCCTCTGCGACCGGGCTTGCGGACAATCCATTCCGGTGGCAACTGCCGGCGACGTGACCTCCGGTGAATGCACATTGTGTCTTGAATGCACCGAGGTCTGTCCCGCCCCTGGGGCGCTCTCGCTGGCATCGCCCATTACCAGGCGACGATGGCCTCGACTCGCCGTCCCAGTGCTGCTGGCGGCAATGGTCTTTGCTGGCCTCTACGGTGGCAAGATTTACGCCATACCGAGCTACACGCAGGAGTTCGATTATGCGGTTCCCGTGAGTGAATTGCGCTCGGTTCGGCTCAAGGTGAAGGGGGTCCGTTGCGTCGATACGGCTAAGCTGGCAGCTACGGTTTTCGAAGGAATGGATGGCATTGTCAGCTTTATCGCGTATGCTTCCAGGAACGATGTCGCCGTCGCCTATGATGCCTCTAGAACCGACGTCGACAAGATTGTGAAGCTCATTGAGGGTCCGGTCTACATCAAGTCAACGGAAGAATTCGTCTTTCATATTTACGAGGTGTTGGAAATCGACGGCAAGCCCGTCGCTAAGAAGTAGGATAAGAGCTCAATGCAAAGGAGGAAGCTCATGAGACGTTTCACGACGCTGTTTGCAGTACTGGTTGCTGTAATGTTTGTTGCCGCGGCATGCGGGAAGAAAACCGACGAGGCTGGCGAGAAGAAGGGTGAGAAGGCGGAAAAGGTCGAGAAGGCCGAAGAGCCGGCCGCTGAAGCGAAGCCGGAAGAGCCGGCCGCTGAAGCAAAGCCCGAAGAGCCGGCCGCAGAAGCGAAGCCGGAAGAGCCGGCCGCTGAAGCGAAGCCGGAAGAGCCGGCCGCAGAAGCAAAGCCCGAAGAGCCGGCCGCAGAAGCAAAGCCCGAAGAGCCGGCAGCAGAAGCAAAGCCGGAAGAACCGGCAGCAGAAGCGAAGCCGGAGGAACCGGCAGCAAAGGCCCCGCCAAAGGCCGTAAATCCGCACTCTGCATCCGCGGACAACCTTCTCGTCGCCACTTATGAAGTCCCCGCCCTCGACGAAGCCACCGCCAAGAAGCTCACCCTGGCCCTGGCCGATCGCGACGGCGTTGTTTCGGCAAAGGCCGACCAGGAGAACTCTCTCTTCAAAGTTACGTACAGCTCCGGTTGCCCCCATTCCATGGAAGGTGCGCTCAAGGGCATAGTTGCGGAAGCCAAGCTCCAGGGCGTCACCGCCCGTGAAGGCGATGCTCCGGCAACCGGTGGCTGCGGCGGCTGCGCCAACAAGGCAACCTGCGGCGGCCACGCCGACCATCATTAGAGACTGTGCGCTGCCGGCTTCGCCGGCGTTCGCTGGGGCGTCCCGCCCCGGCTTCCCCCGGGGGAGACGACACTGCTCACCATACAGGCAAAGCCCCACATCCTAGCGTACAATCTGATCGGGTGGCGTGTAGTGTCGTGTCCACCCTCGGGGGGACGAGTCCCGTTTGGGACGAGGGGGGGACGCGCTGCGAAGGCTTCTGGCTAGTCGTAAATCCCCTTCTTCTGCGGAGCACCCAGCGCATACGCGTCGAGGGTTTCACGCAGGTAGAACGGAATCTCGACGTACTTCTCGAGTTCCATGCAGGCGCGGTTGGCAGCACACGTACAATCTGAGTTGTCCGTAGAACTACAGCCGTCCAAACCATCTGGAATCACGTAACCGTCGTCAATCCCGGCGACCGTCGGATCCCACTTCACGAGGGGTTTGCCAGTCTGCTCATTGTAAAGCGGTATGTACCAATCCGGCTCGCCATCGCCATTGAGGTCAGGCCCCGGGTCGGTGTCATATGCCTTGAACATGAGCCCATTGGCATAATGCAACACGCGACCTGCGATTCCGCGCTCAACGACCTTGCCGAAGATGATCTCCTGGCCAAAGCTCTTGGCCACGTAGATCTTCCCATTGGGGTAGTGCAGTTCAATACGGTTCTCGAATCCGGGATCGGCATCCTTGCCAAGCTCCCAGATGCGCATCATATCAATCCACTGCTGCTGCTGATTCTCGGGCAAGTAGAGGAGCGTCCAGGCGATGAAGAACTTCTGTTGCTCCCACCCAACCTGCGGGTCAATCGCCGCGGTAAATGCAGGTGCCTTCGCACCGTAGGCATCGTCGTCACTACCGAAAGAGGTGCAAATGGGGCTATCCCCATCCGGGAAGCAGGCACGTGGGGTCTTGCCCCACCAGGATGTCCAGCCAATCCCCTTTTCGGGATAGCCTTCCTCATTGACAAGGGGCTTGTATTTGTTGTCGGTTGCCACCCGCGGTCCTTTGATATGCTCATCATCCGTCAACATGTTGCCGAGGAAGCGTCGGTAGCCCTCCGGGAAGAGATCGGCCAGGGAAGTCGCCCGGTAACGGGCATCAACGAAGTCACCGCGGGAATCGGAGATGAAATTGTCCACCGATTCCGTAAAGAGCATCGCTGTGTTGATCTTGCCATAGTAACTGCCGGCATTGACGGTGAGTTCGGAGTCGTACTCACCCATGTCCGAGGCGAGTCGATTCTCTACTGGTCGGCCGCCAGAAACAACATTGCCAAACCGTCCGGTGGCACCATTTGGAATGACGAGAACCGTGGCCCCAGGCGATGAGGGTGTATCCTCATCAGAAACCAGAAGCGATGTAACCGGGTCTCTGAAATGGGGGCCTGATTGTGGTCGCACCGCCATTCTGGTGAAGTGGTCGAAAACCATGCCTGATGCCAGGATATTCTCTCGGAAAAAGAGGGGCGCGATGGAGGGCCAGAACTGATCGAAATTGTATCCGATAGAGACAGAGAAATCCTTGTAGAAGTTCTTCATGAGGGTCAAGCCCTTAGCACCATCTCGAATCTTCTCGTTGAAGCGGCGCAACTCTCGGCCGGCGGCACCGCGCACAGAGAATGTCTGACGACCACGTCGGTAGTTGTCCCAGATATGACCGATCTCCTGCTGCGTAATCAGGAAGTCGAAGATTTCGTAGGCATCAGCTCCGTTGTCGTGACGATAGACGCTAATATTTCCCAGGTCGGCCCAGCGGTCGGTGGCAAATCCGTAGGGCATGCGCACACGGCCCTTGTCGTCAATAGCTCCGTGGGAACGGTAATACCCGTCAAACTCCCCACCCGACGGTGGCCGCAGACTCGTCCATGGAACGTAGTCAATCTCTTGTTGCTTGCAGAGGGTGTAGGCGCCATCCACATAGACAATTCCGCCATCAAGAATTGCGTCCCATTTCCCATCCTCCGCGCTGTCCCAGCGAGCCGGCTTGTAGTCTTCCGGATTCACCGTAACGCAATTCTTGATGAGCTGAAATTCCTTCTGCATCAGCGAATAGTGCACGTCCTCGCCGTCAACGGTCGGCTGCATCCCCAAGATGCCTCCGAAGTTGTCCATTTTGGCCAACATCGACTGTGCGCGTGAAGTACCGATGTTGTAAGATTCGTCAGCGTGCACCGCCACAGAATCACCATAGAACATCCGGGTAACTGCAAAGTCATAGACACCGAGCCCAAGGAAATCCTGGGTCGACTCCCCGGCATATTCCATGATTGAAGAGTGCATGAACATATGGATCAAATTCGATTTCTCGGCGTTGGTGAGGGGATCAAAGTAGCGTGGCCCCACGCATTCTTCACCTGTTGCCGAGAGGTCCTTGCACTCTTTGGAGACACTGCCATTCTTGGTTCGAAGCTGCCAGTACTGGGGACGAAATCCCCAGGCATCAGAGGAGCTGACGAAGTTGTGGCGCAGACCGATAGAGTGGCCCATTTCGTGGGCAATAACGGACATGTGGGCCCGACGGGCAATATAGCGCCTCATACGCTCGGCCCTGGCGTGCTGAACGTCGGGCGAATCCTCGGAATTGAATTTGCCGAACTTGTACTCGAGGATGTCGGCCAGCCCTGTGAGGGATTGCGGCGTATCGTGCTCATACATAATGCAACGGCCCTGTTCGGCCAGCGCATTCTGTTTGAGCCGTTCAATTTCCCGACGCAATGTCGGGTTCCCACCGCGCAGCGGCGACACGAGGTCGAGGAGCCCCTCATTCATCGGCATTCCTTCCACACCGTAGAGTTGCTGTATCATCTTGTTCATGAGACCGGCTTCCATCTCTGAGCCCTTCGCCGACTGGCGACGGGCATTATAGACGGCTGACATCGTTGCCGGCGCGTCGGGAGAAGCCATGACTCCCTGAAAATCATCCTTCAGCCGCTTAGTCTCTTTGTAGAGTTCCGGGTACTGGGACTTGAATTGCTCCCGGTCTATTTGGACCTGCTCCATGGATCCGCCCGAAAAATCAGCCAGCCGTCGCTGAAGGTCCTCTCGTGTAAGTTTGGGTAAGGTCCCCTGGCCGCCGGCAGCAGCTTCTGCGGCAGCAGCCCAGTCGTCCACGTACTGCCCTTCGGTTAGCACTTCGGTTTCCAATTCGCCCTTGATGTAGCGCATCTGGTCAATCACCTTCTGGGACCACACTTCGTTGACCCAGGTCCAGACGTTGATGCTCGCTGAAACTGTCTGGCCGGTGAGGGGGTCTTCGGCATCTGTGTAGATCCCCCAGGGAGAGGGAGTCTGCGGCTCCGGAATGCCGTTTACCTGGTGGTAACGCAAGTCTCCCATGCGGACCCGGATGGCACTCTTGCACTGCTCGGCCAAGGCCGCCTTCGACTCCGTCACCTCTTCTTCCATGACGACGGCCTCGGCAACTTCAGCAACCAAATCATCGCACTTGGCTGGTGTATAGTCCTTGGGAAGCCGCTTGTCTCCGCAGGCCGGAGGGTCGTTGTGCAACACGGGGCTGTGGCAAAGAACAATCATTTCGTCCATGGTGGCAATATGCTTGACGCCGCCAAATAGCCCGCGCTTCACTTTGAGTTCCTCGGCCAGTTGATTGCACTTGTCGGCACTTTTGTTCAACCCCTGATAGGCCATTCCAGAGCGGCAATCATCGATTTCCATTGCCAGCCGAATTGCCTCCGTGTTGTCATCCTGCTGTCCCGTATAGATCGGGTAATCAACCTTACACTTCTCCTCGCCGGTCTTCACACACTCGGTGTATTTGGCAACAACAACGGCGGAGCGCAGCGCAACGTCCCATTCGTGGGCCGCCTGAGCCGAAGCATCAAAGTATTCCGGGTCGCTCCCCTCGGTGTAGTACCAGGGAATCGTCTTGGCCGTACGCGCCCTGAAGGGCAGCGTACATTTGTGGCTGAACTCGTCGCAACGAGAGCCGGAGAAGCCCGACTTCTTGGTCACGGATTCACATTCGTCAGCGGTTCCATCGCCATTGTCGTCGCGGTGAGGGTCCTCACCAAAAAGGGTGGTTTCCTCAGTATTGCAGGGGACAGCTCCGGTCATGGCCACCGGGTCGTCATAGTAGTGCGAACGCTCCCAAATCTGATAGCGAGTCAGGAAGCGCTTCCAATGCTTGTCCGCCATGCCGTAGTTGCGTGCATAACCGTAGCGCTCGATGTAGAAACCACCGTAGGCCTGGAATCTGAAGCCATCCCAGTCCACCGGTTCATAGTCGGTATCGACTACCCTGCGGAAGGCGTGGCGGATGGTCAGCTCAACCGGGCTGCACATGCCGGCCGGAGCAGAGCCACTGAAGAAATCGGCATCAAGGAAGCAGGCGGGGAAGGAATCAATTCCCCAGCCAAGATGGCGAAGATCCACGACTCCAGGCTGCGCAAAGGCCTTGACCGTGACATCGAAGTAATCGTTGTCATAATCAAAGAAGGGGGCGTCCTTATCGTTGGGGTCATCGACGTAATAGGAGAGTGGCTCGTAGGTGATGCCGCCGTAGATACCCAGCAATGACAACGTATCAAAGTCATAGTTGTCGGTGCTCTTATTGTTGGAGAAGTCGACACGGATATAGTCTCTTTCGTACCACTCACGGTCGGAGGAATTCTCCTCGAGGATATTGAGTTTCTCCCCGGTCGTGGAGTTGTAGGCATAGACAATGTCGAAGTGCTTCTCGATGGTGAAGGCCGCGACGATGATGCCGTCCATGGTCTTCTCCCCAACACCCTTGCCATCACTTCCGGAAATCCGTTCATAGGCCAGCCGGGCGATGAGCAGGTCTTCTGTTATCTGCCACTTGATCCGCGACATGGGCTGCGCGTATGTCGACGTGAATAGTCCACTTTGAGACGCACCATAGCCAACATCCACGAGCGTCGCCTGGGCCCAGAATTCCGGGTTATCATCGGGACTTAGCAGGTCTTCACCGACGAAGAATGTCTTCTCGAGAGCAAAGGGCTGCACACGGTCGATGGGCGGGCGCTCTTCCGCACAGCCGTTCATGAGAAGGAGCGAAAACAGAGCCGCCCCAAGGAGTAGGTGAAGATTTCTGGCACTCATTGTTGTCCCCCTGGATTGCGCAGTTGCGCGATGAAGCCGTCAATATGGAAGCGAACATCGAAGTAAACTGTTGTGTAGCGATTTACAAAGGGCTCACGGGGCGTCGAATCCGGCTTGAGCTGCGGATTGACGGTGCTCACTCCCAGTGCGAGCCCGACGGACGGCATGGGTTTGCCGTACAGTTCGACTGAATAGGCCATGGTGTACCGTTGGTCGGTCCCCTCTTGCGGTTCAAAGGAGACCTGAGGGTCAACCTCTTCCTGGGCGTAGAGCCAATCGACAACAATGGCGGCATCGGCACTGATGCCCAACCAGGGAAAGAAATCCATGGAGAGCGCGACGGCGTTGGTGAGTCGCCATTCGGGATTTCGCAACCCGAGATTGACGAACCGGTCGCAACCGCCGAGGCCGGCCGCACAGCCGGGGATCAATGGCACTTCACGCTGGCTCGTCGTGTAGTCATGGAAGAAGCGGGTTCCCTGAACAACATAGGCCAGAGTCAAGCCCGACAGGAGCGGGAAGGTACGGGAGACCATCAACTCCGGCTTCAAGCCAAGGATTAGCGTGCGCGCCCGCGAGATCTTGCTCGTTGGGGCAAACGCACTGACCTTCGCCATCGTGTCAATTCCGACCAATGGTATGGTCGGAGCCCGCACTGCCACCCCAGCCTGGACATCCCCGAGCCACCACTCGCCGGCCTTGGTGGTGTCGTCTGCCTCAGTGATTTCGCGGGTGATGTCGGCATCGGCAGAAAGGCCAACGTATTTACCGAACCACCAGCGGGGCGAGAACTGCAGCGTCATCGCGTAGTAAGGATTGTAGGTCAGGTCCGCGCCCTTATCAAAGCTGATGGCACTTGCTGCGTTGCGGTAGAGCATCTTGCTGCCTCGCCAAGGGGCCGGCTGCTCCGCTCGCACCGTTGACACTGCGAGGAGCGTCAACAGGGGAATCACGAGCAGATTGCTCCGCTTGAACCAGGATACAAGGATAGGTGCTGCAGGCCGCATCATGGGACCTCCTCCAGCTTACCGGGTCAATCAAGGGCGGGCACTTTAACGCATTGTAATTAGGTGCCTATCGCAAGTCAAACGGGTGCGTCATATATCTTTGACGCACCGCGAACTGACACAATGTCTAGCTACGGTCGCCATATACGCCCACAAGATATGCGAAGGCGGCACGCATAAACATGCGCATACTGTGCCCAAATATGCGCTCGCCCCCACCTGTTGCTGCGAGGCTAGCAAGTTTGTGACCCTATCCCCCCAGGCGCTCCCTGTCAATCGCAACATCCCATATCGAACAACAGATCGTAATTGTGAAAAGAGCCTTGCCAGGGGACTTCAGTTTGTCCATTATCCGGGCCCCTGATGGGCACTATAGGGAAGAAAGTTGGTAGCAATTGTGAACAAGTTCACAATGCGATTGACAGCCTTGCCGCAAGCCTCTATCATGCCTCAGATAATAATGTTGTACCTGCGCTAGACCGCTCTGGCTGAACCGGCTCGCCAGGGCACATGACGGGGAAAAAGGGGCACGTATGATAGACCTGGTTAGGAAGCAGACATTGCGACTCTCGATCTCTCTAGCGCTGTTCGCCTTCCTCGCTCTGCCGATGCCAGCGCTTGCCGAAGATGCCTGCTACGAATGCCACGGTGAAGAGGACCTCGGGCGCGATCATGGCCCTGAAGGGGGCCTCTTTGTCGACGCCAAGAAAATCGCCCGCTCGGTGCACGCTGACGTGGACTGCTCCGACTGCCACCAGGGCGCCGCGTTGGTGGACGACGAGCACGAACCGGACCTTGCCCCAGTCAACTGTTCCGAGTGCCATGAGGAGATTGGAGAGAAGTTCGCAGCCAGCCTCCACGGTAAAGCTCTGGCGCGGGGCGACAAGGACGCACCTACATGCGCCTCTTGTCATGGTGAGCACAACATCCTCGCCGCTGATAACCCCGCTGCACCAACGTATAAGATCAACGTGCCTGCCGCGTGCAGCAAGTGCCACTCTGAAGGCAAGGGACTTGCCGACAGTCACAAGATGGGCCAACACCGCGTAGTCGAAACCTACTCCATGTCCATCCACGGCGAGGGGGTCTTCAAGCGTGGCCTGACTGTCGCCGCGGTTTGCAACGATTGCCACGGGGACCACAGTGTCTTGCCGCATGAAGACACAGAGTCCACAATCCATCATGACAACGTAGCTGGAACGTGCATGCGCTGCCACGGAGAAATCGAGCGGGTCCACGTGAAGGTCATTGAACAGAAGATGTGGGAAGACAGCCCCGGGCAGATTCCCGCCTGCATCGACTGCCACGCATCCCACAAACTGCGGAAGGTCGAGTACAAGTTCAAATTTGGCGATGACGAATGCCTGGCCTGCCACTCAGACGAGAAGCTGAAGAGCGGTAGCGATGGCGAGTCGCACTCGATGTTCACAGACCGGGCCGCGCTATACTCATCGGCCCACAAGAAGCTGACCTGCGTCATGTGCCACTCCAATGTTACCCGGGAATCAGAGCGTCCCTGCGAGCACGCCGGTAAAGTAGAATGCGCGGCGTGCCACGCCGAGGCGGTAGCCCAGCACGAAAAGGGAATCCACGGCAAGTTGGCCGCCCAGGGCAACGAACATGCTCCCGATTGCCGCTTCTGCCACGGCACCCATGCCATTAAGCCGTTGGCTGACAAGGAGTCTCCGGCAAATGTCCGAAATGTCCCGGAACTGTGCGCTCGCTGCCACCGAGAGGGTGAGCAGGCAGCAACAGTTTACGGGGGCACTGAGCACGACATCATCGCCAACTACGCCATGTCCATCCATGGCAAGGGACTCATGGAAAGCGGCCTGATCGTCACCGCCGTGTGTACCGACTGCCACACGGCACACATGCCGCTACCCAAGGACGACCCCCTCTCATCGGTCCATCACGACAACATCGGTCACACCTGTGCCAAGTGCCACGAAGGCGTCCTTGAGACCTTCGAGCAATCGGTCCATAGCCCCCTCACCAATGATACTGACAGACCATTGCCGTCCTGCGCCGAATGCCACTCCAGCCACCGCATAGGGCGGGTCGACGAAACCAATTTCCGCACGATCATTCTCGACCGCTGCGGTTTCTGCCATGAGGAACTTACCCATGCCTACTTCGACACCTACCACGGCAAGGTGTCGCTCCTGGGCGAAGAGAAGACGGCGAAATGCTCCGACTGCCACTCGGCCCACCTGATCCTCCCGCAAGACAATCCGCGATCGACCCTCTCCCGTGATAACATTGTTGCCACCTGCGAGAAGTGCCACGAAGGATCGCACCGACAGTTTGCCGGCTATCTAACGCATGCGACGCACAAGGACCCTGATAAATACCCCGTCCTCTATTATTCTTTCTGGTTCATGACCATCTTACTTACTGGAACGCTGGCTGCCTTCTCTCTCCACACTCTCTTATGGCTACCCCGCTCACTGCGCGAGATGATTAAGAAAAGGGCACATCCGCATGACCCCAATGAGCCCTATGTGCGGCGCTTCAAGGCATTCCACCGCATTACTCACCTCTTTGTTATCGTCAGCTTCTTCCTACTGGCCATCACTGGCATGATGCTGAAATTCTCTTACGCTCCATGGGCCCAGACTCTCTCCCGGTTCCTGGGCGGCTTCGAAACGGCAGGTTCCATCCACCGCTTCGGCGCCATCCTGACTTTCCTCTACTTCGCCATGCACCTCTACCATCTGGCCGTAGAAAAGCGGGAGCGGAAGGTCACCTGGTTCGGGCTCATCTTCGACAAAGAGGGGACATTCCCCAACTTCCGTGACCTGAAGGAGTTCTTCCAGACTCTGAAGTGGTTCTTTGGCAGGGGACCCCGCCCCCACTATGGCCGGTTCACCTATTGGGAGAAGTTCGACTACTTCGCAGTCTTCTGGGGCGTTGCAATCATCGGTTTGTCGGGACTGATGCTCTGGTTCCCCGAGTTCTTCACCCTCTTCATGCCCGGCTGGGTCATCAATGTCGCCACCATTGTCCATAGCGACGAAGCTCTGCTGGCCTCGGGCTTCATCTTCACAATCCACTTCTTCAATACCCATTTCCGGCCCGAACGCTTCCCCATGGACCCGGTCATCTTCACCGGCTCTATTTCGCTCTCAGAGTTCAAGCTTGAGCGCCCACGGGAATACGAGCAGGCCATCGCGGATGGAACATTGGAAGATATGTACGTACCGGCACCGACCCCGAACTTCCTCCTTGGCGCTCGCATCTTCGGCCTCTCCATGCTCGCCATCGGATTGACCCTTATTGGACTCATCATCTACGCAATGATAATGCTCTACCAGTAGGAAACTATTTGAGTACTCATCTACAACTTCGAGAATCGACAGGAGACTAGCCCATGTGGAGTAAATTACTTTCCTTCCTTCCCCGCTTCTGGAGCAACTGGATCACGCTCCTGGGTACGGCCCTGACCACCGTGGCGGGCTCCACCATGATCTTCTTCCTGGCGGCCTCTCTGGTCACCGACACTCTCAACACCTACGCAGCCGCCATTGCGTTCATGGTCATGCCCGGCATCTTTGTCTTCGGCCTGGTGATCATCACGGCCGGTTTCTTCTGGGAAAGATGGCGCCACAGGGGCCGAGTAGACCCCATTCAGGAAGCCTTCAAGATGGCCTTCAAAGATGCCCGTTCCCGGCGCCTCATCCTCTTCGTCAGTCTGGTGACCCTGGTGAACATCTTCCTTTTGGGCATGGTCGGCAGCGCTTCCCTCTCCTATATGGACACTCCGGAATTCTGTGGAACACTCTGCCATAGCGTCATGGAACCGGAATACATTACCTACACCGAATCGCCCCACTCCCGGGTGAAATGCGTGCAGTGCCACATCGGCCCCGGTGCCTCCTGGGCCGTGAAGGCCAAAGTTGATGGTCTACGGCAGGTTTGGGGGGTCTTCACCGGCAACCATCGTCGCCCAGTGCCATCCCCCGTCCACGAATTGCGCCCGGCGCGAGATACCTGTGAGCAGTGCCACTGGCCCTCAAAATTCCACGGCAATCGGGTCAACTTCACAACCCACTACGAGGATGACGAAGAGAATAGCCCCGCAACCACCGTTCTGCTCATGCGGGTCGGAGGACAAGATCCGGAAACCAACGAATACCATGGCATCCACTGGCACGTAAGCAAGGATATTGAAGTGCGTTATGAGGCGCTGGACGAGAAGCGGGAGAAGGTCGGGAAGGTCTACGTCTACAAGGGCGGTGAACAGATCGCCGAGTACCTGCCTCCGGAGGGAACCGAGGGAACCCCACAAGAAGAGCGGACAATGGACTGCATTGACTGCCATAATCGGCCCACCCACGTCTTCGACCAGACCCCCCGGTTGGCCGTGGACCGCGCCTTCAATGATGGCCTCCTCAAACTTGACGTGCCCTACCTCCATGAGGCCGCCACTGCGGTGCTGAAGGCCGCCGGAGAAGAACTTGAAAGAGAGGACGCTCCCGCGCACTTTGCCGATGCGCTGCCGGCTTTCTACAAGGAGAACCACGAGGACGCTGAGCTCTCGGAAGAGCAACTCACCACTAGCGCAGCGGTTATCGCCAACCTCTATCGGCGCAACATCTTCCCCACTCTCAAGTTGACCTGGGAAACGCACCCCAACCATCTCGGCCACCGGGGCGAGGAGCAGGACAAAAGGGGCTGCTTCCGTTGCCATAACGATGAGCATGCCACCGCCGACGGGAAGACCATCTCCATGGATTGCGAACTCTGCCACGGCTTCCTCGCCGAAGAAGAATCTCCAGAAGACCTTGACGAGACTCTAAGAGCGCTTTGGGAACGAAACTCAGAAGAGTAGAAGGCTCGAAAGTGCTACTCGTACGGGGGTGATTCCTCGTCCGCACCATTCTCTTGGTCACCATCCTCCATCCACGCTTTGGACTCGGGAGCGACTGGCTCGCTTTGGCTGGGACGCTGCAGGGCTATCGCCTCGTCATCAAAGCGATGATGGGCCTCTTCCTCAGTGAGCATCCCAGTCATCCAGCAAGTATCGAGGGGGTACTCGGCGGGGTGGAGTATCGTATTGAAAAGGTGCCAGACGATAATGGCCCCGGTGGCAAGAATAGCTTCGTAATAATGGATCACGCGCGAGACTTCAAAGACCCATGGCGGTGAATTGCCCGGAAGTAGCTCTGAGAACCAGAGCACCAGACCAGTAAGCAGCATCACGCCAGTCCCCCACCAGAGCGCCCAGTACTCAGCCTTCTCCCCGTAGTTAAACATGGGGAAACGGGGGCGCTTCTTGCTGAACCAAAGGTGGAACTTCATGTTATCGAAGAAGTCCGTTACGTCACGCCATCGCGGCCACATCTGCGTCCACCACAACCGCCCGCGGCGGGTTACAGTCTTGTAGACCAGGAAGACACCCATATCAATGGTCATCAAGATCGCGTTCAGGCGGTGGAGCCATGAACGGTTACCTTCAGTGAGCCCCAGCGAGTAGAGCCAGCGAAAGGGAGCCGTATCGGAGAAACTCAGCGCAAAGCCGGTAATCGCCAGCAATGTGAAGCTGACAAGCAGCAACCAGTGCCATCCACGCTCAAACTGCGTCATCCGAACAATCGCACCATTTCGCTCCTGGTACTTCCGCTTGAGCCTCGCATAGAAGGTCCACACGATGACATTGTGCAGCGCCATGCCACCCAGCGTCACGACAATCAGGATGATGTAGATCAAGGTCACAATATCGACGATCTGCCCCCGTGTTCCACCCTCCTTGCCACCACCCTTCTTGTGAGTGAAGCTCATGATGAACGACTCATTGGATTCGCCATGACACTTGCCGCACGTCTCCCCACGGTTATCAATATGAATACTGGACTTCGGATGCGACTCGGGAAGCGACCGGTGTGCGTCATGACAGTCAGCACAGGTGGCCGATGTACCCAGCGAGCTTCGCTGTGACAAGCCGTGGAAGTCGTGGAGATAGCTGTCTACAGGGGAGGTATCGAGATCGTATCGGGCCATGATCCGGCCATTCCCATGGCACCACATGCAAACCTGCGTCGCCGCGAAATCCCGCGTCCCGCCCACACCCATCTTCAGCGACGCGATGTCGTGGTCACCGTGACAGGTGGT
The DNA here is from genome assembly GCA_964522395.1 of uncultured Myxococcales bacterium. GTDB lineage: Bacteria > Myxococcota_A > UBA9042 > CAIXZC01 > CAIXZC01 > CALGBT01. The sequence continues at coordinate 11,679 of CAZFVN010000079.1, read as the reverse complement.
ACAGGTTGGGACGTCCAGATTGCCGTGCAGCAAAGTTACGCCGTGAGAACCGGAGGCATAGATCTGTGTCTCGCCCGGATGGCACTTCGAGCACGTGGTCAGCAACCCTTCCCGACTCACTGAGGAAGCGCGTTCCGACGAGGGCAAAATGGAGTGGTGGGCATGGCAATCTGAACAGGATGCTGCCGGTTTGCCCTCAACCAGTTTTTGCCAGTGCACCCCAGCTCTATACCGCTCGACCAGCTTCCTCTTGCCGATAGTTGGCTGGTGCTCCGAATCGAAGCCCGTATGGCACTTCCCGCAAAGCTCGGGCTGGTTAAGAGGTGAGAGATTTGACTCATCGGAGCTCAATGGCTTGATCTGGTGACCGCCGGTGTGGCAATCAGTGCACCAGGGGGCCATGTCATTGCCCTCTGAATAGGCCTGCCCATGCACATCATGGTTGGAGTACTGCTCCTTGGCCTCCTCGTGGCAACCGAGACAGTTCAATTCCAGCTTCGGGCCACCATCGTAGTGGTCGTCCGCATCCTCCGATGTCCTGCCATGACAGTCTGAACAATCGTTGTCCTCATGTACTGAGCCGGCCAACGAATTCGCAGCGACGACCCATCCAGGCTCGATCTTCTTGTCCGTTGCATCGGCCATGTTCTCCTGAGACCCATGACATTCGAAGCACTCCTCCTCATACTCTTCTTCCGCCTTCGCGGGAGTAGAGAAAGCAAGCCCAATGGTTGTCGCCAACAACCATCCCAGAACTCTTGTTTTGCTCATATATAGGATCATGAATTCCCCCTCAATCTCGCCACCACACAACTCGCATTGTGCATAGGGCCATTGCGTTGTCAAGGGTCACGGGCTCTAGGCCAACCGGGTGGCGGAGGACCCGACGCGCATGACAAGCTGAAACTGAAGAAGGCCGCTACAACAGAAGGGCGTGCAAAAGGAGGGGCCCCGGGGTGTGACCCCCGGGGCTATTCAAACCTACGGACGGTTGAATCCACTCACGTCCCCATCGAGGTCATCAATGGAGTCGAAGAGCAACTGGGCCATGTAATTCGTGTTATGGGCCCAGGCGCCATGCTCCTTCTTCCAGAACTGGTAGTTGAAGGAAGCCTTCAACAGCGCTGGTGTCCAGGTCTTGTAGGAGTTGGAGTAGGCGTTTTCACCCTCGTCAACATCGCCATTGCCATTACTATCAGCGAAGAAGTAGGGGTAGTTGGTCGCGTAGATGATTGGATTACCATCATCCGTTGCAGAGGCCTGCATAGCTACGTAAAGAGCATCTGCCAACGTGTGCAACTCATCAACCAGCGGTTCGTCCGCATCGCCGTCACCATCGTAGTCAGTAGGCCGCCCCTTGCGAACAGAGGTGATACCGACTTCCTCGTCCACTTCAGAGTGGCACTGGACGCATGCGGGTGGAAGCGTGGGATGGAAACTATGATCTTCTGCAGTCGGTGCGTGGCAGTACTCGCACTTGGCCGCGTCGGCAGAGAAGTGGCCAAAGGCTCCTTCGTACTCATTGTCGCCATACTCGTAGCCGCTACCAGCGTCACCACCGAAGATTGTGGCGCCAACGGGGAGATAGTGGATATTCTTGAACTTCAGGCTGTCGGCAGCAATGGCTCCATCAACATCTGCCCCAGATGAGCGGCCCTGGTGGCAGGTAAGACAGATGAAGGAGTTGTCCGGATTCTCTGCATCGTTCTCGAGCATAAAGCCGCTCGGGAATTCCACTTCGGCGATGTACCGTAGAGGAGCACCACTGGCATAGTCGTCCCCGGTGTGGCAGACGTCGCAGGAGAGCCCCCAAGTGGTCGGCTGCGAATTGGCCACGTCAAGATCCTCGCTGGCGAGGAACTTGAAGCCTTCCGAGCTGTGGCACCTGGCGCAAGATGCGCTGACTCCACCATCTTCATCCCAGTGACGGAATGCCTCCCCACCACCATCGAAGTGACCGGAGGGATTGCGGTGAAGATTGGCAAGATCGCCGCCGACATCCTCAATGGAATCGAAGAGCAATTGGATGACGTAGCGATTATTGTGCGCAAAGGCACCCGGGTCCTTCTGGCTGTACTGGAAGTTGTATGCTGCCCGCAGCAGTCGCGCGGTCCACTGTGCATACTTATTGCCGTAGTTGACTTCGTCTTCATCCGCTTCACCGTTGCCGTTGGTATCAATGAAGAAGTAGGGATAGGAGTGTGAATCATAGATGATGCCTTCGCCGATGGTGTCAGCAGCGTAGGTCTGGATGGCCAGGTAGAGTATGTCTCGCAAGCCTTCGATTTCGCCCAAAGTCCCTTCGTCTGCTTCATCACCATCGAAGTCCACGTTGCTACCGGGCATCCGGATGGCAACCAGGTCGGCCTCTTCCGCGACGCCGGCATGACATTCAGCACAAACAGTGAGCTTCACTTCCAGGGAGTGGGGGCTGTGGCAATCGACGCAACCATTGATGCTGCCAGCGTGGTCAAACTTGCCGATGTAAGCCTTGCCTTCGTACTGATAGCCACCCATGGCTTGGCCGCCATAGAGCGTGGCGCCGGCTGCAAAATAGTGAACATTCTTGAAACCCAGCCCTTCGGCCACTGCGTCATCATTCTCTGGCGCTGCGGCTTCAATGGCTTCGTTGACGGAAGTCGTCGACTGGCGACCCTGGTGGCACTGCATGCAGCGAGCTTCCGAACCAAGACCGTCGATCACGGCACCGGACGGGAAGGTCACGGTATCCATGGCCACTGTAGCGCTGTTATGGCAGACCACACAGGAGATAACAGAGTCGGTGGGTGCGGCATTGTCCACAACCCCAAAGTCCGTCCCGTCGACTCCCAGGTAATCCAGATAACCGTAGGCGCTGTGGCACTTGGCGCAGGAGGTGGGAACCTCTGCGGGGTCATCTTCGTCCCAGTGACGGAACGCTTCAGCGGAAGCATCGGCATGGCCCGACTCGGCCCACAGTTCTTCAAAGGGAACAACCGGGGGTGAATCGAGAATGACCATTCCAAACACTGCGGTGGCGCCAGTATCGGCCCCGGTAATAGTAAAGAGGACTTCGCCCGCGGCCAGCGCGGATACGATGCCGGTTTCGTCAACCGTGGCAACCTCTTCCTTGCTGGACTCAAAGGTGTAGCCAGCATCCTCGCCATCGGTGGTGGTAGCGTCAAGTTGGCCAGTCTCCCCCATTACCAGGGAAAGAGGACCGTCGACGGATACAACCGGGTCCGGCGAAACGACAGCGGCATCGTCCCACACATACATATTCCAGGAACCAGCCTCGCCGGTATCGGCACCAGTTGCAGTAATCGTGAATGCACCAACGGCAACACCGGTCACCACGCCATCCTCGGCAACGGTGGCGACATCTTCGTCACTGGATTCCCATGCATACCCGGTATCTTCACCATCGACGGTATCCGCGTCCAGGGCCGCCGTTTCCCCAACCTTCACGGTGAGATCGCCAGTCACGAAGACGCGGGGCGTAGCCTCTGGGCCAGTCCCCTCTTCGTATACGTGGATGCCCCAGGAGCCAGCGGCTTCAGTCTCCATCCCGGTGGCAGTAATGATGGCCGTACCTGCGGCGATACCAGTAACCGTACCATCCACTACGGTGGCAATGGCCTCGTCACTAGAACCCCAGATGTAGCCAGTGTCTTCGCCGTCAACTGTGGCTGCGGTGAAGTCCGTGGTATCCCCGACCATCAGGGCCACTTCTCCAGTTACCGCTACAGTTGCCGCCGTGACTTCCACTTCCACCTCCTTGGTGGTCTCGCCTCCGCAAGCCACCAAAAAAAGTGCGCCCAGAAGAAGGGCAATACGATGATGTCTCTTCATGGCCGTGTGCCTCCTCTCAGTAGTCAAGCCAATCAAACCTCACATATCAAATCGCAAACCTATATACATGCGCTCAAGCAGACTCAAACTATTTTTGTGAAAAGTTTCACAACCGCCGAAGACGGCAAGATAAATATCTTCTTCCTCGTCCGCTGGTCACGTCCGCATTGCCATCATCGACACCCTTCGTTATGCTCTCATCCACCAGTATTGGAGGGGAATTATGGCTGCTAGGGAAGCCAGGGAGCTCTTTTACAAACACAACCCATATCCCGGCAAGGCTCTTGAGAATCACAATATCCGGTTGGGCCACTTCGCCACTGCATTGGCCGAAAAGGCCGGACTGCCCGTTGACCGCGACCTCCTCTGGACCGGCTGCTACCTTCACGACTTCGGGCTCCTGGTGAATGGTTCCAAACTCGGACAGCCCGAGCTTGACCTTGAACCTCTCTATTTGCGCCGAAGCTGGTTGGCAATCCGGGAGCAAGCAAGTGAGTGGGGTATGTCCCCCAACCAAAGGGAAGTTCTCCGGGACATTCTCCTCTACAACCATGGCCTCCTGCCACAGCGTCGCATCGCCCCGATAGCCGATATGGTTCGGCAGGCAGTGCACGTAGAACATAGCCGCGGCCTCTTTGGACACGGCTTGTCTAAGTCCTTCTGCTCGGGCGTCTTCAGGGACTATCCTCGCCTTGACCTCACCCACATCCTGGTCGATTTCGCCCGTATCGCCGTGCTCCAGGACGGGCCGGCGCAACTGCTTCCCATATTCTTTCCTGGACGCTCCCTCGCTCGGGACTGACCCGCTTCCACCCTTGCCGCTTGCTTGTCCATGGTTTCATCGTATAATCCGCAAGGGGATTCAGCCCCCGAGGAGGTAGCAGATGAAGCGGGTGGTTTCGGTGGTACTGGCGGGACTCTTTGCGACGATGGCTGCGTGCGGTTCCAATGGCAACAAGCCGAGTCTGGAGTCCCTCGAGGATGATGCTCTGGAAACGCCCGCCGGTGATTCCCTGTCCAGCGCCGAACTATTCGATGACGATAGTGACCCCGGGTGCCAGATCAGTTGCGCCGGGCGGGAGTGCGGGAGTGATGGTTGTGGCGGCACCTGCGGAGCCTGCGGAGCAGGAACGAATTGCCTCGACGGACTCTGTGTCATGGGCTGCGACAGTCCCCAGTGCGACCTTGCCGTCAGTTGCGTATTCGCCGATGGAACACCGGCCCTTTGCGGCGGAACGGTCACCTTTGACAAGGATCTTCAGGGCCAGCCAATTAATGACAATGTCGACGTCGAAACCACCTACGTAGCAGCCGGCGTCTTCCTCTTCACCCCTAGTGAGAACGCCGTTGTCGCTACCAACCATTGGGAGTTGGATTCGACATCTGGCAAGAACTCGTGCGCATCCTTTGACAAGAAAGGTCAGGCGTGGCGAGAACCAGTCTTCATCCGTTTTGCAAAACCCGTTGGAGAGAGCGCGTTTCAAGCTGCAACTCACTACGTCAGTCTCTACGTGGGAGATAGCTGGCCGGGTGGCATTGCCGTAGACTTCTATGCGCCAGGACCATCACCCAGCAATCCCGCCATCACCCCTTTTCACACAGAGGTGACCACAGACAACGGCACGAGTTTCATTGAGTTTGGCTCTGGAGATCCAATTGGCTACGTCGTGGTTCACGAGGCCGCCGACCCCGATTTCACGATTGATGACCTCACCTTCGGTCCACTCTACGTTCCCTGATTCTACTGGGCTCTAGCGCTCCCGGGAAAAATAAGCGACCTTCTCCCAGACCGCGGCGATATCGACCAGTTCTACGAAGACGCCCTCGGGAGCCTTCAGGGGGATTTGGGCGAAATTGACAATGCCTGTAATACCTGCCTCGTAGAGTCTATCGGCAACTTCCTGGGCTACCGCCTTGGGGATCGCCAGGATGGCTATGCGGATGCCGGAGTCTCTGATCACTGTCTCCAAGTCCTCCATAGCGTAGGTTGGAACACCGCCGTCTTGATGTCCCACCTTCTGGGGGTCAATATCGAAGGCCGCGGCCACCGTGAATCGGGAGTGGTGGTCCCCAAAGTAGCCCACTATAGCCTGACCGAGATGGCCTAGTCCGATAACCACTGACCGACTCAGTGCAGGGTCGTCCAACACCATTCCAATGGCCTTGCGCAACTCCACTACATTGTATCCCGTAGCAGGGCTACCGCTATGGCCGATGAGCATAACGTCGCGCCGCACTTGTGCCGGATTCGAATGGGCCATTTCAGCTAGATCGTGGGAGAAGACCGAGCTTCGGCCCTCCGCATGCAGGTCTCGCAGGATACGACGATATCGGCTCAGCCGCTCCACTGTCGGTTCTGGTAACATAGCTGCTCCTGACGTCCTTACCGCCAGCCCGAATCTCAGCCCAAACTGGCGCAGGTCTCGGCGGTTTGGTATGCACAGTCATCCTAGGGCCAGTTGCGCAAACTTGCAATGGCGTCGTTAGTGTTTTCACAGAAATCTGTGTTCGATCTGCGCTTGCTGGGACTACAACTCACTCCCGACTGATGTACTTCTCGGCAACCAGATATTCCATTATCTGCAAAGCAGCACCCAAGGGGGAGAGGTCTGTGGTATCCACCACGATTTCTGCGTCGTCCGGCTCCTCATACGGGTCGGATATGCCGGTGAACTCCTTGATAATTCCGGCCCGAGCTTTGGCGTAGAGCCCCTTCCGGTCGCGCTTCTCGCACTCTTCGAGTGGCGTTGAAACGTGGACAAGAATGAACCCGGATCGCTGGGCAACCAACTCCCGCACCTCTTTCCGGACAGCATCGTAGGGCGCAATGGGAGCGCAAAGAGCAATCCCCCGGTTCTTGGTGATTTCGGAGGCAACAAAGCCGATCCGTCGGATATTGGTATCGCGATGCTCTTTCGAGAATCCCAGCTCTGACGAAAGGAACTTGCGCACGAGGTCCCCGTCCAACAGCGTCACCGGTCGCTCACCCCGCTCCAGAAAAAGGGACATGAGGACGCTGGCCACGGTCGACTTTCCAGCCCCGGAAAGACCGGTGAAGAAGATCGCAAAGCCCTGCTCTTCTCGGGGCGGATTGGAGCGGGCCAGCTCCGCGGCGACCTCCGGAAAAGCCGCAGATTCAGCCACCGATTCCTCGGCCGGGAAGGGTACCATTGTGACCCCCAACTCTGCTTCGTGCTGCCGTACCAACTCACCGGTATCAAACCCAGGTCCGTCACCCCAGCCCACCAGCAAATGTGTGCAACCATAGTTCCGACAGACTATCGCCCGCCAGAGCGTCTCCCGAGGCCCCCCCATACGCATCGCGAGGGGAACCATGGAGAGCATCGTTTGCGCCTCCGGAAAGCGGGGCAAAACAGCTCGATAGCAGCGACCCCTGGTGTAGTGGGCAAGATGCCCTGGGCGGGTCATGCCGACGACAGGGTTAATAAGTAGCGCTGCATCAAACTGCTTAGCGGCACGCTGCAGCACTTCGTGGTGCGCACGATGGAGCGGAGTATTGGTTTGAAACGCGATCACTCGCTCCCAGCCTTGAAGGGAAAAGCGATCCCGTAACTGCGCTGGCGTGTGACGCAGGTCAGTGAAGTCGTGGTGCGGCGGCAATGAAAGCCCCTCAAGGCGTCCCCCCACGTACCATGGATGGCTTCGCTGTAGCAGCGCCGCCCCAGGATGGACGACATCGCTGGTCCCGTAGACTGCTTTCGCCTCTGCCATGCGGTCCGGCTGCCAGATCTCCTCGATACTGAGTACTGCCAACATGAAGCCTTCGGGATCGCGCAATGCCAGCGGCTGCCCCGGTCGCAGCCCGGCCGCGATAGCCTCAGGCAAATCCAATGTTATCGGTATCGGCCAGAGGGAGCCGTCGGCCAGCCTCATTTCATTGCAAACGGACTCGTAGTCACTGCGACACATAAACCCGGTAAGCGGCGAGAACCCCCCGCAGAGGAGCAACTCCAGGTCACTGACCTGCCGCACATTGAGATCCCAGGACGGAAAACTGAGAGACGCATTACGCAATTCCAAGGCACGGTCACCAGTGACCATCAGATCGACCAACGGTCCGCCAAATGGTGAAATCAGCCGACTACCACTCACAGGTCACCTCACTATCGTGGGGTTCCCAGTTATCCTTCGGGTAGCCGTAGCGGTCCATGATCCAACCCCAGCGCTCACGCACGCTGAGTTGCGTGTCAAGGGGCATTTCGAAGCGATTGCGACGGTAACCGGTCAGGCCGGCAACATGTACTTCGACCTGGGGTCGCACCGACTCAAAGTCGCCCAGCCTCAGCTTCCCATAGACCTCCTCAAGGGCCGACACTGGGTTGACCGTGAACTCCTCGTACCGTACTTCGAGGAGATTCTCTTCCGGGATCAGATGTCGAGTAGCTTCAAACTTCTGATAGAGCATCTCCCCCACATCGAAGACAAATTCCTCAAGGCCGTCGAACTCCAGCTCCTCCAGTGAGAATAGCGCGCAGACCTTCTTCCAGAGATTGAGCATCGATGGGAAGACATCGTAGGGATTGCGCACCGTGTGGATGAAACGAGCATTTGGAAATAGCTCAAGCAGCGGCCTGATGCGGCACGCGTGGGCCGGCGTCTTCAACACGAGACGGCCCGGCCGCAAGAGTGCGACGCGCCTCATAAAGCGCAACAACACCCGCTTCCATCGTCGCATCTCCCACGGCGAGAGATTATCAAGATCGATGTAACGGGCATGGTCATCGCCACCGGGGAAAGCAAGATGGAGGTAGGGGCTGGGCAACCCCAGGTTCATCAGCGCGAACTCGTCTTCGAAGGGGCGTTCGAGGCCCACCGCCATGTTATCCATGGGACGATGTTCGGGTAACAAGAAGCCCAGATTCTTGACCGCAAACTCTTCGGTCAGAAGGAAATGGTTGGGAATGAAGCACTCGTATGTATTGGGATAAGTGTGGCGAGGGTCGAGGGCCAACAACTCGTGGAGAAAGGTAGTCCCTGTGCGCCAGTGGCCAATGACGAAGACGGGGTCTTCCAATTCCACTCGCCTGACCCGATTGCCGAAGACCACCTTCTCGGTTAGTCCGAGCCCCGAATTCAGAAGGCTCATGCCGGTTGCCGACAGAGCAGTCGGGAGGTGACGTGGGGAAACTGCGAATCGATTGCGAGCCAGGAGACTGATCCAGCCAGGCAACGTTGCGCCATACCAGATACTCGGACTCTGCCACTCCTTGTCGTCCTGCCGCATCGTCGCCAGCAGTCGCATCAGGAGACTCTCCCGCTGCATACACACCCCGCAAATTCAGACAAGTTCTATTGTGCTGGCATCCGCTCCAGTTGTCCAGAGTCGCTTTCTCCCGGAACACCATCCCCTACTTGGTCGGGAGCGGTGACCGGCACGCGATTGAGGCCTCCACCACGGCCCCACCCCTTGCTGCGCCAACCCCAAATCACATTCTCCTTGAAGGTCATCACACGCGCGGCTATCCTGTCCCGGTCAAAGAACCAGCGGGTAGCATCTTCGATTCATAAATGGTCGTACCAACCGGGACGAATTGAACATAGATGGGAGAACCAGAATGAAGAAGACGGTGATGCAGAGAATGGCGGAAACGACAGCGAGTTTCCCCGACCGACCAGCGATGAAGTTCAAACGAGACAACAACTGGGAGGCCATCTCCTGGAAGGATTACGAAGCGCGAGTCCGCAGCGCGGCCAACGCCTTTTTGAAGTTGGGTCTAGAGGCAGGAAAAGCAGTGGTTATCATCGGTGGCAACCGGCCAGAATGGCTCCTGGCCAATATCGGGGCCATTTACGCTGGCGGCGTGCCTGCTGGCATCTATGGGACGTGTAGCCCCGAACAGTGTAAGTACATTGCCGAACACTCCAGCGCTCAAATCGCGGTGGTAGAGGATGGGGCACAACTCGCCAAGTTCAAAGAGATCAGGCCACAACTGCCGGAATTGAAGGCAATCGTCATGATGGACGGCTCCGACGGCGATCCCGACGTTTACGCGTGGAAAGATCTGGCGGGGCTCGCTGATTCCACACCAGATGGAGACCTGGACAGGCGCATTGAGGCACAAAGTGCGGATGACGTCTGCACCCTCATCTATACTTCCGGAACCACGGGCGATCCCAAAGGCGTCATGCTGGCCCATGACAATCTCATCTGGACCGCTGAAACGGTCACCGCCTCGGCTGGGGTGAATGAGACTGACAGCGTTGTCAGCTACCTCCCCCTGAGCCACATTGCCGAACAAGTCATGAGCGTTTATGGACCCATGGTCACCGGGTTCTGCTGTTGCTTTGCGGAGAACATGGATAAACTTGGCGACAACCTCCGGGAAATGAGGCCAACGGTCTTCCTGGCGGTGCCCCGGGTGTGGGAGAAGATTCAGGCCAAAATGGTCGCTGCCGGGGCCAAGAATCCGTGGCACTTGAAGAAGATTGCCGCCTGGGCCAGAAGGCAGGGACTCAGGGGCGGATATGCAGACCAGCAAGGGCGTTCCCGGCCTCTCTTCTATGGCCTGGCCCAGAAGCTCGTCTTCTCGAAGGTACGCCTCAAGCTCGGATTGGACCGCTGTCATCTGGCGGTCACTTCCGCAGCCCCGATTTCGAAGAGCACGCTGGAGTTCTTCCTGAGCCTGGGCATTCCCATTTGCGAAGTCTTCGGCATGAGTGAGAGCACCGGACCGACGACTTTGAGCACGCCGACCCGCTACAGCACCGGCAAAGCTGGGTGGGCCCTACCCGGCATGGAACTGTCCGTTGCACCGGACGGAGAACTGCTGATTCGGGGGCGTCACGTCTTCAAAGGATATCTGAAGAACGAAAGTGCCACCATTGAAGCGCTGGACGACGATGGCTGGCTCCACTCCGGGGACATCGGCGAGATCAACGATCAGGGCTTTTTGCAGATAACCGACCGGAAGAAGGACATCATTATTACATCGGGCGGCGAGAACATCGCCCCGCAGCTACTGGAAGGCAAGCTCTCCGCTATTCCAGCAATTGCCCAGGTATCCATCATCGGCAACGGGCGCAAGTTCCTCTCGGCACTCTTCACACTCGACCCCGAAAAACTGGCCGACGAGACCAAACTGGCTGGTAGCTCAGCCAACGATGTCGCCTCGGCAGCAACATGCTCAAAGTTCCAGGCCTACATCCAAAAGCAAGTAGACGACGTCAACAACACTCTGGCCAGAGTTCAGACCATCAAGAAGTTCACCATTCTCGCCAACGAATTCACCATCGACGGTGGCGAACTGACGCCCACCATGAAGATGAAACGCCGGGTCATCGGCAAGAAATACGCCGACCAGATTGAAGGGATGTACGCGTAGCTGGAGCGCCCGGGCTGTTACCTTCAGACAAAGCCACTATTGGGTCGTAAGACCATTGAGTCCGCCCGGATAGGCGTAGCTGACCCAGTCTGCATAGCCGTAGGAGACGAGCCCAAAATCGCCCTCGCCCGTCACCTGGTTGACCCCGCTTGACACCAGAACGTTTGCCACCTGCCAGTTGGTACCGGGGACGCTGTCGAAAGACTCCGTCACCGGTTGGCCGTTGAGTTGCAAGGGCGTATCGCCATCCCTGACCACACAGACCCAATCCATGTCATAATGAGTGGGGACGAGTAACGGATAGTCATTGCGAAATTGCGAGACTGGCACAAGTGTGGTCATGGAGGGGTCCACAATAAACGACCCGGAGATGAATTGAATGACCTGAAGCGGTTCGGTTCCGGTAACCGCAAAACTCCAGTCTGAAGAGACGTGTACCCACTCACCAGCGTCGAGTGTGGTTGTCAACCGTGTATCACTAACTTAATTGAGGACGTGGTGATGC
>CAZFVN010000078.1:0-26278 GCA_964522395.1 uncultured Myxococcales bacterium | reverse complement strand
GGGCTGGTGGTCGGCAGGGTAGTTGGGCAGATGTTCGGTCCTGGCTCAGGGCTGGAGGTCGGCAGGGCAGCGGGGCAGATGTTCGGTCCTGGGTCGGGGCTGGTGCATTACGATTTGCCGGACAACCGGTCACCGAAGAACAATGCTGCGGCAAAGACTACCATGACAATTCCCCACCAGAAGTCGGCGTGCAAATGAGCCAACTGATAGGTGGGGTTGAGGGGTGGGTTTGTGTAGTGGTAGATGCCCATGGCGAGCACGATTACGCCAAAGGCTCCAAGGACGACGGAGACGAAGAACCAGATTGAGAGCATCTTGCGTGTTGACTCAGCCATTTCGTTCTCCTACCAGAAGTAGATGTTCAGGGCGATGAGGACTGCCAGTGAGATGATAGCCCAGAAACCGGGTGAGCCGAGGAGGCCGGTCTTTTCGTCTTTCGTATCCTCGGGTGTCAGGCCCTTAACGAGTCCAGCCAGTTCGGAGTCGGATTTCCCAGGCGTAACGAGGGAGATGGTGACGGTCAGGCCAAAGGTAACGACCCAGGCCCACACCGCTTGCCAAAGATTGCGGGTCATGTCCGAGGGGTGTGCGGCGAAGGTGAAAACCGATGGGTCGAGGAGGTCAAGTCGGGGAAGCAGGAAAAGTAAGAAGGAAACGACCATACCGGCCAGCAGGCCCCAGAAAGCTCCGGCAGAAGTGCACCGTCGCCAGAACATACCTAACAACATGGTGGCGAAGAGCGGGGCGTTTACCCAACTGAAGATGGCCTGGACATAGTCCATGATGGTCTCAAACTGCATGGTGATGTAGGCCGTTGCCACAGAGAGCAGGATCCCCACGATGGTGGTCACTCGACCGACCCACACGAGGTGTTCGTCCGACGCATCCTTCTTAAAAACGGCACGGTAGATATCGTAGGTCCAAACCGTGTTGAACGCGGTTACGTTTCCGGCTTGACCGGCCATGAATCCTGCCAGCAAAGCGGTAACTCCCAGCCCAATCAGCCCTGGGGGGTAATAGCGCTGGATAAGGAGCGGCAATGCGGAGTTGTAATCTGGGCCATTGGGACCTTGCAGTAGTTGGAATCCGCTCGTGGGATCGTGCCAGAGCGCGTAGGCGACCAGTCCCGCCCCGACCACGATTATGGGCAGCGCCATCTTGAAAAAGGAGGCGAGGATCGGCGTGAGCCGGGCGGATCGCAGGTCCTTGCTAGAAAAGGCTCTTTGCACCACCAGAAAATCGGTAGTCCAGTAACCGAAAGAGAGGACAAAACCGAGCCCCAGAATAATCCCCGAAAAGGTCACTTCCATGGCGTTGGCCGAGGCCTCGCCGCTGTTGGCCCACAGGTGGGTCATGGCTTCTGGCATGCGCGCCATCACTTCTCCGGGCCCACCGATTTCCACAAACCCGAGAATGGCCACCAGGAAGAGTCCGAACCAGATGAGGAAGAACTGGACGATCTCGGTGAAGATGGCAGAGAGCAAACCACCCATGGTTACGTAGCACGCGACGGTGACCGCGCTCGCCCACATGCAGGCATCCCAATTCCAGCCGAGGAAGGTACGCAAGACCAGCGCCATGGCATAGAGATTTATGCCAGACATAAGCACCGTCATGATGGCAAAAGATATGGCATTCAGAATGCGGGTCCTTTCGTCGAACCTCAGTTTCAGGTAACCAGGCACCGAGTGAATCTTGCTGTTGTAGTAGAAGGGCATCATGTAGAGGCCGAGGAAGATCATGGCGGGGATGGCGCCGATCCAGTAGAAGTGTGCGGCATACATGCCGTACTTGACCGTACCGCCGGTCCATCCCAGCAACTCCAGTGCCCCCAGGTTTGCCGACAAGAACGCCAGCCCAGCCACCCATGCGCTGTTATTTCGCCCGCCCAGAAAGAAACCTTTGCCGGAATCAGCGAATTGCTTCAGGTAAAGTCCAATTCCCAGGATGAAGATGAAGTAAATGGCAATGATCAGCCAATCGACGAGCCCTAGCGAAATCTGAAGTTCCATGGTCCCCCAAGGACACCGGGGTGTCCAGTCAGGCGCTCAACCTGCTTTCGATGTTCCTCGAATCATAGGCCCGTTAACCGACCACGACTCGCCGGCGCAAAGTGACCAGTGCCAGGCACAGCACCAGGAAGAGTCCTAGTGCTGTCGGGCTACCCGCTGTAGAGGCGGTGCACCCATCATCGCCGTCCTCATTGTCACCGCTTGACACCGGTTCTTCGGTGCCAGCCGAGTCTGCGACTCCGATGGTGTCGGTAACATCTCCAATGCAGGCACCGTCTACGCAAGTTTGCCCCGTGGCGCACTCAATAGGCGTCTTCCATTCGCATGGAGTATCCATGTCCTCTTCACACACCCAGGCTGTGTCGTCATCCAGACAGCCGCCTTCCTCGCCCCCGCAAAGGCCCAATTCGTCGCAGGGATATTCGAAGAAAGTCTCGTCATAGACATCGTGCTGCACGACTTCACCCATGTATACATCCGACATTGCTGCTGCTGAGAGTGGCAAGAGGAGAGTGAGTGTCAAAGCTGTTGTTGACAAGAGTCGTTTCATTGTCTTCTCCCTTAAGAAGTTTCAACTATCATTAGGAATCAAACCGTCTCCAGGTTTCAGAAGTTGAGAATCGATCCGAACTGGATTCCGTGTACTCCATTGGTCCTCCAAGGTGCTCGACGCAATCTTCTGGTGAGCACGAGCCAAACTCTGGTGTGCCCTTATTGTAGACGAGGCATCGGCCTTGCGCAATACCACCGAGAGACGAACACGGTTGTACTGCTGCGGACGTTCATTTAGCATAGAGCCACCACAACAAGGACACCGTCCGCAGATTATCCGGGCAGGGAGAGAATGTAATGGTGCGAAATCTGGCGACATGGATCCTGGTTGTCAGCGGAGCCTGTTTCTTGCTTTTGAATGGGCAGGGTTGTGACCCAGACGAGCAGCCCCAGCCGAGGGACAAAGATGTCCACGAAGTGGGACCGCGTCTTGAACCCGAGATTACGCCTGGCGAAATCCGGCCACGAGAAGTGACTCCCCTGGTGCCTCAGGAGATAGTCGAGATTACCCCGCATGAAATCTTCGAAATCTCGCCCCAGGAAATCTTCGAAATTACGCCAATGGAGATCGTCGAGGTTCACCCCCAGGAGGTTGTCGAGATTGGTCCGGAAGTGGTTTCAGAGGTGATACACGAGGAGGTGTTAGAAGTGATTCCGGGCGAGATATTCGAGGTGCTTCCCGGAGAGACGGTCGATCCGCCTGAGGTAGTGGAAGACGTTGTCGAAACCCCCATCGGATTGCCCTGCTCAGCGGACTTCGATTGTGACCCTGGAGCTTGCCTTGCAACCTCCCTGGGTGAGGTTTGCGTAGGTCCGTGCAGCTTAGGTGAGTGTCCCGAGTCTTTCGCCTGTCGGGGTGGGTTGTGCCTGCCCGAATTCGAGGGATTGTGTCGGCCATGCCAGACGGACGCGGATTGCCCCTTGCCCGGTCTGGCTGCGGAACTCGGAGTCGAACTTGAACTGCCCTGCATCGACTACGGGGCGGCAGGGTCCTTTTGTGCAGTCCCCTGTGATTCACCGGATGGCTGTCCCGATGGCTATGATTGCAACGGGGGTGCGTGCGTGAAGATCGATGGGGTCTGCGGGTGCGACGAATTGGCGGTGGCTTTCGAATCTCAGACTAGTTGCAATGTCTCTAATGAGGCCGGCCAGTGTGATGGCACTGCCATTTGCGGTATAGTAGGTGAAGAGCCCTCTTGCGACGCTGCTTTGCCAGTGGTGGAGGTGTGTGACGGAGTTGACAATAACTGTGACGGGTTTGTCGATGAGGGAGGGGGCGAATTGCCCTGTTGTTCCGGAGATGACGACTGCCAGGGGTTGGCAGAGCCTGCGATTTGCGATCTGCCTGCCGATTGCCAGGGTTCGGCGGTTGTTGGCATCTGCCAGGCTTTTGTCTGCACCAGTAAGGCCGTTGGCGATGATTCCCTGTGCGATGGACCGGCAAGCGGCATACCGTGCGGTCTCTACGCGCAGGCAAGTTGTTCTGGGGCATTTGAGCAGGAGGAGCCAGTTTGCTCGCAATCTTGTGTAACGGATCTCGATTGTCTTCAAGGCGCACATTGCGATGTGGGGCAATGCTTCCCCGATATTCCCGACGGCGGGGAGTGTGATGAAGTTGGTGATTGTCAAAGTAGTTACTGTAGCAATGGGCACTGCTGCTCCAGCTATGGCTCCGCACCGGATTGCTGCGATGTTCCTGAAGATTGCGCGGCGGTGGTCGAGCCGCCCACGTGTAACGATGCCTCTACCTGCTCAGGTACCACGATGGTCCCCGCCTGTGTCGACCATCGTTGCGAGGCGACCCCCTCCCCAGACCCGGCTGCCTGTAATGGTAGTCCCTGCGATGACGGAGAATCCTGTAGTCAGGATGACCAGTGCGTGGCGGGGACTTGCGTTGGCGAGATACCCGCTGCATGTAAGGACGGAAACCCCTGCACTACCGATTCGTGCAATCTGGAGACTGGAGCGTGCCTGAATGAGGCCATTCTGGGGTGCAAGAGCTGTCTCGTGGATGGAGACTGCGCTGATCTGCTGGCTTGCACTGAAGATAAATGTGTTGCGGGGGTCTGTGGTCACGAACTGGCGGAGGATTGTTGCGAGCACACCTGGGGTTACAGCTACTGCTGCGACAATGATACCAACACCTTCAAAGTTGACGAGCCCGGGGTCAAGTCGGTGCACGGTTGCCTTAGCACCAGTAGCTATTTGGAGCGCCGATGCAACGCCAACAAGGTGGAGACCCGCTACAAATACGCTGGGTGCAATGGGAAGGACCACGCTTGCCAAACCGATCCAGTGGACCTTGAGTGGAGCGCCTGGAAGGTCACGGATTCCTGCAGCGGCAACAAGACCTGCGTGGAGGATGGGCCGATGACTGACTGTCACCCTGACGACGATTCTTGTGTCTACGGTAATTGCTGCGACGTGGAATCGGGCGAGGTCAAGCCTGCCGGTGCCGTTTTTGAGACTGGAGCGTTTGAGTTTCGATGCAGTGGTCCGGGGTTGATTGAGCGTCGAACCATCAATTGGGGCTGCAATGGCTGGGACTACAACGGCTATGCTGGTGAGCCTCAATCGCAGAAGCTCCCCACGGGTGAATGGGAGTTCTACAAGGAATGTGCTGTGGGGTGGGAATGTGACCCCTACATATGGAAGAAGAGCAGCAGTAATGTCTACTGCACTTTCGTGGGAGGCGAGGGAGCTTGCCAGAGTGGTGGCTGCTGCGACGGTGGGGAAATTCTCGACTGGGGAGAGGCGTGCGGGGGAAATCCGCTTGCCTGGGCCCGGGAATTCAAATGCTTGGAGGATGGCCTGGGTTATCGCTTTCGGCACGGGTGGGTTGCTTGCGATGGGGTTCATGGGAGTTGCGGTAGCTCCACGAACTGGTTTGGAGAATTGAAGCCAGCTGAGGTGCCTCTCAGTTTCGGGGACTGGAA
The DNA here is from genome assembly GCA_964522395.1 of uncultured Myxococcales bacterium. GTDB lineage: Bacteria > Myxococcota_A > UBA9042 > CAIXZC01 > CAIXZC01 > CALGBT01. The sequence continues at coordinate 20,778 of CAZFVN010000078.1, read as the reverse complement.
AGAGGTGCTTGACTGTTTCGGGAACGGAGTCAACGTTTGCGAGGTGCCAGAGGGATGCAAACATGTTTCGCGATCGGACTTCGACGACTGGGAAGGATTTGATGCCAAAGTCGACTGGTGCTGGCAAAAGCCAAATATCTGCGTGAAACTGCCTCAATGTGACGACGGTATCTGCTGTGACCTCGATACTCAGTACTTCAAGCCTTCCAAAAGCAAATGTGGTGAGGAGATTCTAGAGACCGAATATCGTTGCAAAAACAACGTAATCGAAAAGCGCAATGCCTATCCAGGCTGCCTTGGCAACGCTGCCGATTGTTCCGTGGACGGGCAGACTCAGTTTTCCCTCCATTGGACAGAGTATGAGTTGGTGGATGAGTGCCTTGAGGACGAGAAATGTCTGGGCAACACCGTGGATGGGTATGAGTGTATCCCGATCCAGTGTGATTCTGGGATTTGCTGCAACGTCTCCACGGGCCAGTTCAAGCCACAAAACACTCAGTGCAGTTTCTCCGGGCCGGGAATCTCGGGCAAATACGGGTGCAAGGACAACAGCGCCTACTATCTGACAACGTATCCCGGTTGCACCGGAAGTGACGGAGTGGAGTGCTCTTCGGAGCCCGACAACATTTTCACCAAATGGTCCTTCTTGAACGATTGTAATAAACAGACCTGCGAGACCATCTTCTTCAATGGCAAAGAGGACGGTGGTTACCAGTGCACTCAGTGCAATTCGGGCACCTGCTGCTCTGGGGGGTACTTGCTTCCGGAAGGGGAGCTTTGCGGGGCTGAAACGGTCTTCCGGTACGGTTGTGGAGTAAGCAACGAAACCGGATTGGAGTACGTTGAGAAGCAGCCCGGAATATACGGCTGCACCGGCAAATCCGGAACCTGCCCCACTGATGCGGACTATTTTCAAATGGTGGGACCAGCTACCATCGCCGAGACCTGCAACGCAGATGAGTATTGCGCGTTGGCTCCGGACCTGAGTAGTGGCCAGTGTGCTACTGCGTGCGGAACTGGCGAGCCGCCCTGGCCACAATGTTGCGATGGGAATTCGGCACTCCCTGCGGGCACTCAGTGTCTACCTGACTCGGCTGGTTGGCAGCTTGCTTGTGAAGGGAGCCAGATCATGCGTCGAGAGGCCTACCCTTCCTGTGTTGATGGTTTCTGCAAGTCTTGGAACGTGACCCCTGCCTGGGGCCCGTGGGAGTTGTTCAAATCGGGTTGTACCGCCAAATGCTCCACGAGCGGTGGCCAAATGGAGGAGCAATATGGTTACTCCACCGGTTGGGTCTGGACCTGTGCCGGCGGGGATTGCAGCGATGGACAGTGCTGCAACGATCAAACTCTCAAGTTCTTGCCGAAGGGCACCAAATGCGGGGTGCCGATTATCGCCGAAGAGACAAAGTGCGAGAAAGTGAACGAGGAGGAGGAACTCCCCTCGCAACTCTGGCGTCGGTATGCCAATCAAGCGTGCACCGGAGGCAACGCTGAGTGCATTGTCGAAGAGGACATCCTATATTGGAACAACTGGTACCTTGAAGAGGAGTGCCCCGATGTAACGGGGGCCGATAACGGCGTTCCCTTCACCGCCAAAGGTAGTTGCTTCGATGACGGAGGGAGCGCTGAATGTGTTGCCTCCTACGACGAATGCAAGGAGGGTCCCTGCTGCAGCAAGGCTTATCGCAAACTGCAGCCCGAAGGGTGGCCATGCGACTTCGATGAGCCGAAGTACAAATCGACATGCTCACTCGATGGTCTCAGTGTCCTCAAACAGGGGTTCAATCAGGTCTGTAGTGGCAATCCTAACGACGTAGACCCCGACACCGGTTACGCGGGTTGCACCGGAGAATTTGTCAATGCAGTGGAGGAGCCGTGGCTGGCGTTTACTTGCAAGTCCATGCCGGATGGCACTCCGCTCGCTTGTGTCGAGGAGGAAAATGGGTGGGGTGCCAGCTGCGAGCCCGTGGACTGTTTGGCGGGATTCTGCTGCAACGTTCCTGGCTCTTTCTATTACCTTCAGGACCTCCCACCATTCTCTTTCAAGCCCAAGCAGACCAAGTGCAAGTATGCGGACGACTTCTCAGATTGGGTCGAAGGGTGGGTCTTCATGTGCTATGGCCACCCATTCCATGCCACAGCCTACGCCGGCTGCACCGGCACCGATGGGACGACCTGCAGTTTCGATCTTGAGCACGTCTTCTGGCATGACGAGTGGAAAGAGACGGCCGTCTGTCTGCCCTTTCTCCAGAACTGTGTATTGAAGGCATCGTTCAAGGAATTCGAAGAGGGCGTGGACGAGGTTGGCGATGATTGGTATGAGTGCGAGTGGATTCCTTGACGTGGATGCGGACCGGGATTGGGCGGAATTCAAGCCGGTGCGTGCCTACCGAGCGCAGCGAAAACCGACGAACGCCGCTCCTTCCCAGGCGGGGAATTCGAAGCGCTGTGAGGCGCGAATATAGGAGCTACTAAATGCATATCCGCCACCCCTGATTACGCGATTGCCGCCGCTTTCCGGCCCCAGCGGGTTGCTCGCTGGTGAGATCTCGTAGTAGCTCCCGTCATACCAATCGGAGGTCCACTCCCAGAGGTTTCCCAACATATCGTAAAGGCCATACGCGTTTGGCGCCTTTCCCCCAACCGCTTGCTTGCACATAGTTGAGTTCTCTGCATACCAGGCGATTTCATTGAGGCATGTGTCACCATTTCCGCAGTAGGCTTTTGTGATGGTGCCGCCCCGTGCCGCGTATTCCCACTCTGCCTCAGTTGGAAGACGGGCCTCGACCTTCTCGCAGAAGAGTCTGGCAGAGTGCCAATCGATGGTATCTACCGGTGAGTCGGGGTCGAGACAGTCTTCATCGCGGGAAGGGTTATTGCCCATCGCCGCCTCATACTGCGACTCGGTAACGGGATGCACCATAATGTCAAAGGAGGACAAAGTCACATCGTGGACGGGGAACTCTATCTCCTCACAGTATTTGTCGCCGACTGAACATCCCATCTCGAATGTGCCGCCTGGAATCGACTTCCAGGCGAGTCCAAGGGTTGTCACGGTCTCAAAATCCCACCGTAACCAAGGAGTCATGTTATGAGCATTGTCTCTGTAGCGAACCCGGAGTGATTTGACCGAGTCATTCTTGAGCCGAACACAACCGGTAGTAGTAAGATCTGTCCAGGCATTAGTGGCTATGGTGTGGTCTGAGTCCTTTTTGCAGGGCAACAGCCCTTCTGGGACGGAAACGTAGACCTGCGGGTCGTCAGCCGTGGGCTCACACGCTTCGACCCACATGTCATTGGCGTTTACGGCGCCGAAGAGGAGCTCAGTCTGCAGTGCCACCAGCCATTTTCCCCCATCGCAGATCAACGTTCCCTCGGAGGGTGCCTCTCGGTCTAACACAACTTGCAGCGAAAGGGACTGTGATACGTAGTCGAATTCATCCATGACTCGAACGTGGACAGTGCGGACTCCGTCGGCCACATCCAGCAGTCCACAATCGAGGTTCCAATCTTCTATCAGCCAGCTATTAGCAACGATCAGCAAAGGAGAATCCGGTTCCCCTGCCGAAAAGGTCCTGGTGCACTTAGAGAATCCACTATCATTCGCCACCTCCACCGACTCCCCCCGCGCCACCTGAAAAGAGAGACGGACGCTGTTGGCGGAGACATAGCAATTTGGACAGTCGACCGGGCCTACCGATTCCATAATTGTCAGCGCCGCCAAATCGGGTGATTGAATCATCGCCACTGGCACGTCCAAATGTTCCTCTCTTCCAGGTTCGAGGGAGAAGGCCGCTGAGATTCCGTGAAAAAGCACGCGAGAATTCGGGTCCGGTTCACCCCTGGCCTCTATTCGAAGATGGAGGTTCTGGCCGTTGGGAACTTCGTCGAATCGAAGAGACAACCCCCCTCCATAGGCCTGCGGTTCATTCAGCGCGGGGACTAGCTTCACGGCACCAACGCCGGGCATCTCTTGCCCAACCCCCGCGGTGACCCACCACCGCGGCCCCGGGGGGGGGGCTCCCCCCAATCCACGGAAACCCGAATTTCCCCTGGTTGGGCAACGCAGGAAGCCAACACTAGCAGTGGAATCAGGGCTGCGGGGCGCATGGTACCTACACCTTCCTTCGGTTTCAGAACGTCAAAACCGTTCCAAACTGAACGCCGTGGACCTGGTCGGTGGCGCTGAGGTCCGTTTCATTGACAAAGGTAGCGGCGGCGCGGCCGGGCTGAAAGAACTGTCCGACCAGCACGGCATCGACCTTCTCGAGAAAACGAAGTCGCAGTACCAGGTCAGCTTCGAAGCCAGCATATACGTGGCCGCCGGCGTTGGTCTTGTTGAGCACCAGTCCAGTACCGAGAATCAGTTGCGGAAAGAAGAATTCGCCGACCTTGCCAGTAATGGAGAGGTCGGTGACCGATAGGCCCGCTCTATTGAGAAAGAATGCCCCCCAGCGGCCGGCCATCTGCTCATCGAGGTTGTCGTAACGGTCGCGAATCTCGTCTTCCGTGAGGAGGAGCGTGGCGGAGCCGTTCTTGCCCGATGCAAAGAAAGTGCCCAGCTGCCGATTGCCGTGGCCGTTGTCATCGGGTGATAGAACGATGGAGTGGAGCGCAAAGTCTACGTAAGGGGAAAGGAAGGCGATGCGTCCCGCCGCGGCCCAGGCGAAAACCTCCTGATCGATGCCGACGACTCCGCTGGCGCGCCACCAGCCCCCTTGAACGTATCCATAGAGACTCGCCTGAAATATGTCTGAGTTGTAACGCATACCGAGGTACGAGGTAGAGAGAATCAGTTCCTTGCGCGCGACACGAGAGTCGTAAAGGAAATAGGTGCCAAGATCGACTGTGAGGGTTTCCATGATGACGTCGTAGGAGAGGGTCAATCCGCTGATGAAGTTGTCATGGACAAAATTGTTGTCACGGATTTCCAGCCCTTCGTACGTAGAGTCAGGGAGTTGCCCGGCGAAGAGGCTGGCCCGCAGACGCATGAGGTCGAGGTCTGCCCTGAAGGCGCCGAACCAATGTGACAGGAAGAGATCGGCAGGGTCTCTGACGCGCTGGTAGCCAATCTTCAGTTCAAGGAGGTCCAGTTGGAACTTCGAGTAGAACTCCCGATGTTTGAAGGCGACGTAATCATCAGCCGTGGGGAACCACTGGTCGGGGTTGTTGCGGCTATAGAAGTTGAGCCCCAGTTCGGACTCGTAAACGAGTTCGACATTGTCCAGTGGTCGGTAGGCGAGATTGCTCTTGAAGAAAGAACTGACTGCCCCCACCGACTGCCCCTCTTCCTCGTAGTATGGAATCGTTGGATCGAAGTCGCTGTCGTTGCGCCAGAGCAGCAGGTTGGACATTTCGCCGTGGACCTCGAATACCTTCTCCTCCTCATCTTCAAAATCGAAGGCCATGGCCGGTGCGGGAGCGAGCAAGAGTAGCAGCAGTATGATTCTGGTGAGAGTTCTCACTGGACACCTCCCACCTTGTCCAGGACCCGCTTGCCATTGAAGAAGTAGTCCCAACCGGAGACGTCGGCACCTGGTCGGGGCGGGAGGATTCGGAGTTCGTGTTCGGCTCCGGGGGCATCATCGGTTGGGTACCAGGTGAGTAATTGCCGGTTGGAATCGAAGTAGGCGTAGCCGTCGGAAAGCCAGACATAGAATCCCTGTGGATACTGTCTTCTGGGCACGAATACCTCAGTGGGAGCGTCAGATTCCTTGCCCTCCATGCGCAAGTAGAACTCGCCAACGGGAAGGGGAACTCCTTTTTCCGGTTCATAGGGATGGAGCGGGGAGTAAAAGTGCGTTTCAACCTGCTTGCCGCTGGTTGTTCGGGCGTAGGGTCGTAGCCAGGCCTCCCAACCGCGGGGCTCAAGGTCGGGATCGATGACGGAGAAGTCCTCAAGGTTCCAACCCTCACCACTTTCGTAGCTGTTCTCCGGGGAGACGCACCACTGCATCCGGCCCACTCCGAGTTTCTCGAAGGCGCGGTAGTAGTTGTCGAGTATCTGCGATGAAATCCGGTAGTTGCTATCCCTGGAGGCGTCAATGCCGCCATAATTGAAGTAGGTGCCGAACTCGCCGAACACGACGGGGATGTTGTTGAAGGACTTCGTCGACTTGCCCACAAAAGCTGCCAGGTTCTTTTCGAAGTCCCTGAAGCGCCATTCGTTGGCACCATATTCTCTGGGCGGTTGGTTGAAGCCGGGGAAGGGGTAGATGTCGGGGTACCAGTGGGGAGCGTAGACGACTTGCTCAATACCCTGGGGCTGGGTCATATTGACGGTCCATTGCTCAACACCGCCTTCGCCGGTGAGGAGGGAGAGACCGGAACTGGTTTCAAACCAGATGATGGCGTTGGGGTCTTCTTCCTGGATGGCCTTGCCGATGCGTTCGTAGAAGGGTTGGAGGAAGCGGGCGTCGAAGTTGAAATTGAGGTCGATGACGCCAAACGCATCGACCTTGTCAAAGCCCCAGAGCTCTTTGGTTTCGGGGGAGGTGTCAGGAGGGAGGAATTGGAGTCCCGTCAGCACCGCGTAGATGTCGGGACCGATGACGTTGCCAAGTAGATCGTTGAGGAGTCCTTCTACCGATGATGCCAACCCGGTCTCGAAGTAGAGCGCTACGGCGGCGTACGTGATAAACGCCCCGACCGGTTCGTTCATAATGTCATAGCCGATGACGTTGTGGTGGTGCTTAGCTCGCTTGGCTAGCTCCACGAAAGCTCTGGCGTATTGGGTCTGGAGGTGGTCCTTAACGTTCTTCCCACCAACGTAGTAGTCCGGGGTCACCTTGTCGCCAGCGAAGAGGCAGGCGAAGCAGCGCTGGGAATCGACGGAGAGGGCGCCGTTCAGGCCCCAGAAGGTGAAGGGGAGAAAGTCGTTGCTCTGGCGCACGTTGTAAGGTTGATATTCTTCGGGCAGGTCGGATTTCTTGGGGAGGCTGGCAAAGAAAGTGTCGACCCAAGTGGGGATCTCGATATCTCCGCCATCTCCACCCATGAAGGTGTTAAGTAGCCCGGCGATGGCGAGGATTTCGTCGGGCCCCATATTGTAGAGCAGTCGGGGAACACCCCAGGCCGGGGAGTCCAATCGTTTCTCCGGAAGGCAAGTCTCAACAACCCAGCGGGGGGCCCCGTCACCTCTCACCCAGTCGCTGTACGGTGGAATCAGAGACATGACCTGAGATTCGAGGCTACCCCGTTCAAACTCGGTTCCGTCCTCCCCAGTCGGGTATTTGTTGTAATGAACGTAGAGATGTCTTGAGAAGATATCCTGATGCATGTCGAGGAGGACGTAAATGCCGTGGGCTCGGGCACGAGCGATCAGCTCCTCCACATAGTCCAGGTACTCCTTGTCGACCTTGTTGGGTCCATCGGGTTGGATGGCCTCCCAACTGACGAGGAAACGCACCGAATTAATGCCGAATCTCTGGAGCTGGGCGAAGTGCTTGTCAGCTTCCTCCAAGGGAAAGGGCTTAGCCACGTAGGAAGGCATGTCGCCGAGGTCGGGATAGTTTTCGGTGGGGGGAAACTTGATGCTCCCGCTGAGGTTCATGCCGTGGAAGTGCACGTAGCGTCCATAGGCATCTCTGAAATAGGGCCGGCGCTGGACCTTATTGCCGGTAACTGTTGGAATCAGGACCCGGTCGGTGCGCACTCGGGAGTTGGTGCGAAACCACTTTTCGGCATTTGGCACTGGATCGCCGTCTCCGCACGCGGATCCAAGCGCTACCACCATCAGCGTGAGAGACCAAAGCAGGGTTCTCATGCAGCTCCTCCTTGTGGAACTTCCGCCCGATTCTAGATGAGCGAAGGGGTGTGAGGCAAGGGTGCACTTGCGCACTTGCACGCCTTTCACTACACTCGCTCGGCGCACCCCGGTTTCAGGAGGAAGAATGGCAGGCTCTACCACTACTCGACAGGCGGTCATCGTTGCTGCCGGATTTGGCAGTCGCCTGCAGGCTCTGCGTCCGGGCGGTCACTTGATTAAGCCCCTCGAACCGGTGGGTGGTGTACCGATTTTGCGTCGCGTTATCGCAACTACCATGGCCGCAGGTATTGAAGAGGTGATTCTGGTCACCGGCCATATGGCGGTAGAGCTTGAAGCCGCGGTGGCGTCCTGGGGGGTGGGAGGCAAAGTCCGCTTCGTTCGCAATGACCGTTACGACCTTGGCAATGGAATCTCGCTTCTTTGCGGGGCCCGGGCTTGTGCGGGGGATTTTGTGCTGCTGATGAGTGATCACTTGTTCGAAGCAGAAAATCTGACGGGGCTTCTAGCGGCAGGTCGAGGGGGCGATGGGGCGGTCCTGGCCATTGACCGCAAGATCGAGAGTTGTTTCGACCTCGCTGATGCCACCAAGGTTGTGGTGGAAGGGGAGCGGATTCTCGAAATCGACAAAGACCTGGGGCACTTTAACGCCATTGATACGGGTATGTTTCTCATCTCTGGCGAGGTTGTCCAGCTACTTAGCGCGGTGGTGAAGCGACACGGAGATGCGTCGATTTCAGAGGCTATGAAGGAGTTCATCGGAGAGGGCCGGATGGGGGCCTACGACGTCGGCTCTGGTCGTTGGCATGATGTTGATACCCCCGAAATGTTTGAGGAGGCGGAGCGCCTCATCGCCGCGGGGATCTTCTCTGGATAGCGCGTACTCCATTGGATGAAGCGAACCCCACGATTTAGGGGAGTCATCGGTGACTGTTGCTGGGGCAGGAGCTTTGGCGCGCTTCTTGCTCTACGTTTCGGACAGTTGACAAAGTGGCCGAGTAGAGCGAGGATGACCCGCTCGACTGCGGCGGACGGTCGAAACCACAGGAGGAATGAGAGATGGGTGAACAACCGAAACCGATTAAGCCTGCAACTGGAAAACTAGGCGTTCTGATTCCCGGCATGGGAGCGGTAACGACGACTTTTATCGCTGGTCTTGAGGCTGCCCGAATGGGGCTCTACCCGGCCATCGGCTCACTGACCCAGATGGGCCACATCCGTTTGGGGCGCAGGGATGAGAACCGGCAGCCAATGATCAAAGATGTACTGCCCCTCACATCGCTCGAGAATCTCGTTGTAGGTGGTTGGGACATTTTCCCGGATGATTGCTACGACGCGGCAACCAACGCAGGCGTGCTCACCAATGAGCAACTTGCTCCGGTGCGGGACTACCTCTCTTCCATCAAGCCCATGGCCGGTGTATTTGACCGTCGCTACGTCAAGAAGCTCGACGGTCCCCACGTAAAGGGCGGTAGCACCTGGTGGGACAAACACCTCATGTTGGCCGAGGACATGGCCAAATTCAAAGAAGACAACGGCTGCGAGCGCCTCGTGGTCATCTGGTGTGGCAGCACGGAGGTCTACATTGAGCCCTCGGACGTCCACCAGACTATTGAGGCCTTCGAGGCGGGCTTGAAAGCCCACGACGAACGAATCTCTCCGTCAATGGTCTACGCCTATACCGCAATCAAGCATGGAATCCCGTATGTCAACGGTGCTCCACACCTCAGCAACGATGCACCGGCGCTGGTGGCCCTGGCCAGAGAAAAGGGTGTTCCCCACGGTGGCAAGGACTTCAAAACGGGTCAGACTCTGATGAAGACTATCCTGGCCCCGGGCTTCAAAGCGCGGTTGTTGGGTGTTGATGGGTGGTTCTCCACCAATATTCTGGGCAACCGGGATGGCGAGGTTCTTGACGATCCTGAATCGTTCAAGAGCAAGGAGAAGTCGAAACTGTCAGTGCTCGATACCATCTTGCAGCCTGGCCTCTACCCTGACCTCTACAAAGAACTCTACCACAAAGTGCGAATCAACTATTATCCGCCGCGAGGGGACAACAAGGAAGGCTGGGACAATATCGATATCTTCGGTTGGATGGGTCGGAAGATGCAGATCAAGATCGACTTTCTCTGCCGAGACTCGATTCTGGCAGCGCCCCTGGTGCTCGACCTGGTGCTGTTGATGGACCTGGCCTCCCGCGCCGGGATGCCGGGTGTGCAAGAGTGGCTCTCCTTCTATTTCAAGGCCCCAATGCACTCCCCCAATGTTTACGCCGAGCATGATCTCTTCATTCAACTCTGGAAGATGAAGAACACCATGCGTTACATGATTGGCGAAGAGCTTATTACCCACCTCGGCATCGAGTACTACAACTACTTCGAATAGGTCGGAAGACGGGGGCTGTGCATCTGCAAGGCGTGCTGCAGAGTTTCCCTGGATTGACGTCCATCCAACTTGCATGACTGCTCGCGCGGTGATAGGCTGACGCGCGTAAATGTGTGTGCAAGGACGCCATCGATGAGCAACGACGACAAATTCTGTCCCCGATGCTTCGAAAAATTCGGCGAAGAACTGAACCAATGCCCCGAGTGCAAGATCCGGCTGGTGGCGGCTCTGGACAAAGACCTGACGGGTAGAGTTCTGGACGATCGGTACGATGTGATCTCGGTGTTGGGAAAAGGGGGGATGGGGGTAGTTTATCGGGCCAAGCAGAAGATTATCGACCGTCCAGTTGCCCTCAAGGTATTGCGCCGGGAGTTGATTCAAGACGAGAGTTCGGTGAAGCGCTTTCTCGTCGAGGCGAAGGCTTCCAGTGCGCTACGTAGTCCCCACACGATTACCCTTTACGACTTCGGCATTACCCAGGAAGGGCTCCTCTATTTCACAATGGAGTTGCTGGACGGGACGGTTCTGACCAAGGCCATTCAGGAAGAGGCACCGTTTGCCCCCGAGCGAGCAGGGCGGATCATCTTGCAGGCATGCGAGTCGCTCAAGGAAGCGCACGCTGCAGGCATACTTCACCGTGACTTGAAGCCGGACAATATCTTCTTGATCCCGGGGCCGGACGGTAAAGAGCACGTCAAGGTGCTCGACTTCGGAATCGCCAAGATTCTGGATGACGGGGCCTCCGAGTCAATTACCAAAACGGGGATGGTCTGCGGTACTCCGATGTATCTGAGTCCAGAGCAGGCGGTGGGCAAGGACCTCGATGCTCGCAGCGACGCCTATTCGTTGGGCATCATTCTTTACGAGATGCTGGCCGGTGAGCCGCCATTTGTTGACGCGACCCCGGTGGGTGTGCTGATGAAGCAGGTGAACGAGGCTCCTGCCCCCATCTCTCGGCGAAAGCCGGGCGTGGAGATTCCCGCCGCTCTCGAACGATTTCTGATGCGGATTCTGGCCAAAGATCCGGCTGACCGGCCCGCGGATATTTCCGCCATGGCGAAGCAGCTGACCGCGGTTCTGGAAGGCAAGGATGATGAGAAGGTGCCCATGCCGGGGATGATGGCCACTCAGGCTGGCGTCCAGATTCCCACGGCTGAGTTTTACGCCCAGCAGGAGGGGCAGGTCGTTACCACGCCTTTGATGGAAGATGTCCATGTAGAGGAAAGCGGGGAGGCCCCGGTTGAAAGTGCGGTCACGAAACCGTCCCAGGTGGAAGCGATCACTCCGGGCAAGTCTCGTCGTGGGTTCTTCGCCGGATTGGCGGTGGTGGCGGTGGTGGCGATAGTTGCGGTCGTGTTGGTGGTAGCCTTCCCGCCCAAGGACGGAACGGAGCAAGTGAAGGGCGAAGGGGCAGCACAAAGTGAAACCGCGACTGATGCGGATGGCCAGCGGCCGGAAGTGGCAAAGCCCGCCGGAATCGCGGCTGAGTCCGCGGCTGCTGAGGCCGCCTTGGCCGCCGACCAGGCAGCGGCGGAGAAAGCCCGCGAAGAAGCTGAGCGCCGCGGTGCCGAACTGGCCGACCGGGAGCGTTTACTCAAAGAGAAAGAGGAGCAATTGGCGAAAGCCGTTGAGCTGGCCGACCGGGAGAGGGCTCTGGCAGAGCGTGAAAAGGCAGCGCAAGATGCCGAGGCTGCGGCGAAGGCGGCCGCCCAGGCGCAGGCTGAGGCTGCGGCAAAGGCCAAGGCAGAGGAAGAGGCCGCCGAGTTGGCTGCTGCGAAGGCCGAAGAAGAAGCCAGGGCAGCGGCACAGGCCAAGAGCGAGCAAGTGGTCAAGAGCGGCGGGGCAGATGCGGCCAAGAAGCGGGCTGCCGATGCGCGCAAGCGGGCGGACAAGGCGAAGGCTGACCGTCGTAAGGCGGACGAGCGGAAGAGGGCAGCAGAGCGAGCTCGAAAGAAGGCCGAAGCTGAACGGAAGAAGGCCGAAGCAGAGAAGAAAGAGAAGAACGAGAAGAACGACGAACCGGACTTCGAAGATATCTAGTGAAGTGGGGGGAGACTTTGAGGCATCTGATAGAGCGGGTTGTGCCGCTGCTTATCATTATGGTCGCGCTGACGTCATCGCAAATTGTTTTTGCCGAAGACAAGAGCAAAGCCAGCGAGCTCAACAAGAAGGCGATCCAATCGTACAAGGCGAAATCGTACTTGAAGGCGATTGACCTATGGCTTCAGGCAACGGAGTATGCCAACGACGAGCAGCTCATCAAACTCCATAAGAACCTCGGCTTGGCCCTGAAGAAGCTGGAGCGCCCTGCCGAGGCCTGGTACCACCTTACGGTCTACATGCAACGGTCACCCAAGACCGACGGCAAGGTGGCCAAGCAGGTCCAGCAGTTGGAGCGGGAACTCAAGAAGATCCACACCAAGGTGAATATCAGCTCGCAGCCCGCCGGTGCCCTGGCAGTTTTGCCGCCGGGAGACCGCATGCACAAGCTGCGTACTCCCTTCACCTGGTGGCTGCCGCCCGGTGAATTCAGGGTGGAATTCCACAAGGAGGGGTACAAACTCTCCAGAGAGGTTCTGCGTGTCGAATTTGGCGGTCAAGACCAATTCGATTTTGCATTGGTGCGCAAGGCTACGACGGGGACCTTGAAGTTGACGGGCAATCCCGATGGCTCGAGCGTCAGGCTCAATGGCAAAGCGCAAGGGCCCCTGCCTTATGACGCGGATCTTAAGCCAGGCTCTTATCAACTAGCGGTCTACTACGCGGACGGTAGAGTCTGGAAGGGGAAGGCCAAGGTGACTGCGGGGCAAACCACGGAAATGGAGGTCCACGTAGGCACTATCGTGACCCCGCAGCCGAAAGTGAAGAAGGAATCGGGCAGTGCTGCCTGGAAGTGGGCAACATTGGGCGGCGGCGCGGTTCTAGTCGGTGTGGGAGCAGCTCTCCATGCAACGGGTATCAGCAATAACAATACGCGCTATGATGAGGTCCGGGACAAGTGGTTGGAACTGGGCCTGGACGAAGTTACGTCGACCAGTGACCAGGTATATATCGATTATGTCAATGAGTTCGATTCAGTCTTCGACGACGATGTGAAGCCCTTTTTGACCGGGGCCTATGTGCTCTACGGCATTGGCGGGGCCGCAATATTGACCGGGGCCATCGCACTAATGCTCCCGCCCGGCGACGAAGGTTCAGGGGCCGCACACTTCCAGTTGGTGCCTGCCATCGTCCCCGGCCATGCTGGCATGGATTTCCAGATTACGTTCTAGAGTAAGAGCCCCACCAAGGACGCTGCGCAATGACCATTATGGATTTCCATTTTCGCACCCCCGGTCGGTCAGGGCGGCGCCGCCGTTCCCCGCAATAGCCACTCCGCAAGATAACGCACAACCGCCACATTTACGCTGTTGCCAGCCAACTTGTATCGGGTCCGTAGCCGCATTTCGGATGGAAATCGAATGTCGTCAGGAAAATGGAGCAGGCGCAGGATCTCTTCAGGGGTGAACCGACGTACACCCTGACCATCGTCCAGGTAACTCCCGGCACCGTGAATAGCCCGACCATAAGATGATCCGAAGACGGCAGGCGTGCCCGTGGAGTCGATGATATTGCTGCCCGGGTCGAGGCGTTCGACCAGGTCGCTGGAGAGATGTAAGGAGGAGTCTACGGGCCCTAGATAGGCACTCAGCGGGAGCTCAAACTCAGGGTAGGGCGGGGCCTTGCTGAGCGGCCTGTGGCTAGCGAGGAGAAAGTAGCGATTACGCCTGTTTGGGATGCCAAAGTTCGTGGGGCAGATAAGAGTTTCTGTGAGGTGCATTTTGAGATCGCCTAGGGTCTCGACCAGGCGCTTTCGTGAGCGTGATTTAGCGAAGGGTGGGACGTTTTCGAGGAGGAGATAGTCGGGACGGTAATCTGGCAGCAGGTCGATTAAGTGAGTTAGCGGTTGGGCTCTGGGATCGTCCATGTCGAGCTGGTGCCCCTTGCTCGTGTAGGGTTGGCAAGGAGGGCTGAGCCACCAGCCGCGGGCCTGGCGCACTGCAGAATCTGCTGGTTTGAGACCGCGCAGGTCGATCGACCTGGTCGGACCGAAGTGCCGCTCATAGACACAATTTGCGGCCCCATCCTGGTCGAAGGCTGCGATCACCTTGACGGGCAGATCCCGCACTGCTGCGCTGAACCCACCGATGCCTGAGAACAACTCTACGAATGGAATGGGCATGGTATCGTGACTTGCTCCTCTCGCGGGCATGCGTTGTACCGCCTAATCTTCTACGTCATACGCTTGACAGTCAACGTGTGAATTGCTATTGAGGACAAGCTACTTTTTAAGGAGTGTGCGGTGCAAATGACTCCCGTTCTAGCCGCCGTCATCGATCTTGACGTTACTTACTTCTTCCAACTGGCGCTTTTTCTAGGCCTGGTTGTGGTCTTGAACCAGATAGCGTTCAAACCGTTGCTGGCCCTTTTTGAGCGTCGCCGAGCCGAGACTCTTGAGAAGGAGAGATTGGCTGGTGAGGGGAGTGAAGAGGCGGAGCAGTTGTTGGAGAAGTACCAGACCGAGATGAGTGAGGCGACCAGCGAAGGCATGGCTCATCGAAGTTCGCTGCGTGAAGCGGCTCTTGCTGAGCAGGCTACGAGAATTGGTCGAGTTCGGGGGGAAGCAGCGGACTGGATGGAGCATGAATTGGCTGAGCACCAGGCCGAGTTAGACTCAGCTCGGAAAGCGGCGGAGTCTGAGGTCGAGTCCCTCGCCAACGACATCGTTGAGACGCTCACCGCGGGCAAGGAGGTGTCATGAGAATTGCCTCCGCAGTTTTCGTGCTGTTGTTGTTCGGCTTTGTTTCACCTGCCCTGGCATCGGGGAGCGGTGGCCACGGTTTTGCGCTAAAGGAACATGGCTTTTACATCCTCAATTTCTTGATCTTCATGGGGATCGTGATTGGCTTCGCTCGTAAGCCTTTGAAGAAGGGACTTGAAGAGCGGGCCGATGCTTTTTCAAAGCGGCTCGAAGATGCTCGTAAGAAGCATGATGAGACCCGGGCTTTGCTCGGTGAAGCGACGCAGAAGGTGGCGGGGCTTGATGAGCAGAAGGCGGCGCTGCTGAAACGAATGGGAGACGATGCGGTTAGGCAGAAGGAAGAAATCGCAGAGAAGACTATAGAGGAAGGGAAGAAGATCCGGGCCGGGGCGAAGAACGCTTTGGAAAATGAAAAGAGCCGTCTCGACCGACAGTTCCAGGCGGAACTGGCATTGGCTTCTCTGGGCCGAGCCGAGGAGCGGCTGTCCACCCAATGGAAGTCGCTTCCCCACGGTGCTTATGTAGAGCAGTTTGCTGATGCCCTGGTGAGCGGCCGACAACGGATGGAGGCCAATAGATGAAGCCTGACGAAGGTGGAATTGCCCGGCGATACGCCCGCGCGGCCATGCTGTACTGCGACGTTCACGGTGGCCACGAGGAGTTTGGCGGTGGTCTTGCCGCGATTTTGGAAGCCTTCCAGAAATTGCCGCTTTTCGAGTCCTTGCTCACCACACCGGTGCTGAGGAGGGATAAGAAGATCGAACTCACCGACGGTGTGACCAGGACGTTGGGGCTGCCAGCCGCGGTGGGGCGCTATGTCGGAATTCTCGTTGCCCGTGGTCGGGTCGAGTATCTGGGAGCGATCCAGCGCAAATACCAGGATTTCCTGGACGAAAAGAACAACCGGATGCGCGCCGTAGTCTACACCGCGGTGGCACTCGATGACTTGATGATGCAACGCATCTCCAAGGGTCTTTCAACACGGTTTGGCAAGGAAGTTGTTTGCGCTTACCACGTTGATGAGACCCTCTACGGTGGTGTTATGGCTCGAGTTGGAAACACGGTCATCGACTCGAGTATTCGCGGGAAGCTGGATGCGATTCGTCAGAGCATCTCGGCCTTGACCTCCTGACTTTGTGAACCAGTGAATTTGTAGCTCTTGGGGGCGAACAGATGGGCGTAAACATTGCCGAAATATCGAGAATCATCAAGGAGCAGATGGAAGATGCGGCCCGTAGCATCGATACCGCGGAAGTCGGTACGGTGCTGGCAACCGGTGACGGTATTGCCCGCGTCTACGGCCTGGATCAATGCATGGCCGGCGAACTGCTGGAGTTTCCGCACAACGTGAAGGGTATGGTGTTGAACCTGGAAGAGGACAACATCGGGGTTGCTCTGCTTGGTGATGTTACCAAGGTCAAAGAGGGTGACCAGGTACGCCGAACCGGCCGCATCGTTGAGGTTCCTGTTGGTGATGCGATGCTCGGTCGCGTAGTGAATGCCCTGGGGGCACCGCTTGATGGCCTTGGCGAAATAAAGACAGAAGATTTTCGCCGTATCGAACTCAAGGCCCCTGGCATCGTGAGCCGTCAGCCGGTCAAGGAGCCGCTGCAAACGGGACTCAAGGCTGTGGACGCAATGACACCCATTGGCAGGGGCCAGAGAGAGTTGATCATTGGTGACCGCGGTACCGGCAAGACTGCCATCGCCATCGATGCCATCATCAACCAGAAGGCAACTGACGTTTACTGCATCTATGTGGCAATCGGTCAGAAGCAGTCCACGGTTGCCCAGGTGGTTGAGAAGCTCAAGCGATACGGTGCCATGGATTACACAACAGTGGTTATGGCCGGTGCCTCGGAGCTGGGGCCGATGCAGTTCCTGGCTCCCTTTGCCGGTTGCACCATCGGCGAGCACTTCAGGGATAATGGCAAGCACGCACTGGTCATCTACGACGACCTTTCGAAGCACGCAGTCGCCTATCGACAAATGTCGCTGTTGCTTCGCCGTCCCCCCGGACGAGAGGCTTTCCCGGGAGACGTCTTCTACCTCCACTCCCGACTTCTGGAGCGGGCCGCCAAGATGTCCGATGCCGAAGGTGGGGGGTCATTGACCGCGCTGCCCATTATTGAAACCCAGGCCGGGGACGTGTCGGCCTATATCCCGACCAACGTGATTTCCATTACTGACGGTCAGATCTTCCTGGAGAGTGACCTCTTCAACAAGGGTGTTCGGCCTGCGGTTAATGCAGGCATCTCCGTTTCCCGAGTCGGTGGTAACGCGCAGGTCAAGGCCATGAAGAAGGTCGCTGGGTCGTTGCGCCTCGATCTCGCTTCCTTCCGAGAACTGGCCATTTTTGCTCAGTTTGGTTCCGACCTGGACGAATCGACCTTGCGCCAGATCAAGAAGGGCGAGCGACTCATTGAAGTGCTCAAGCAGGGCCAGTACGAGCCCCTTCCAGTTGAGAAGCAGGTGATTTTGCTTTTTGCCGGCACGGATGACCGCAACTTCCTGCTGGATATTCCGGTATTGCAGATGGCGAAGTTCTGTGATGACTTGCTGGAGACTATTGAGGCGAGTGCGCCAGAGCTCCTCAAGGAGATTGCAGAGAAGCACGCCATCGACAAAGAACTCGATGGCAAGCTTGAGACGTTTATTACGGACTATGTGAAGACCTATTTGTCGTAAGGGGCGAAGATGGCCAATCTAAAAGCCATTCGCAAACGGATCCAGGGCGTCACTGGGACGCAGCAGCTTACTCGAGCGATGAAGCTCGTGGCTGCTGCGAAACTGCGTCGGGCTCAGGAGAGTGCGCTGGCACAGCGACCATATGCGGAGGCCCTCGGTAAGATAATCGGGCATCTGGGCGAGCGCTTGGAGGAGGGGGCACATCCTCTGCTTGCGAAGCGGCCAATGAAGAAGGCGCTGCTGTTGCTCTATTCTTCCGATCGCGGACTCTGTGGAGCCTTTAACCTTAACGTCTGTCGCGCTGCCGGGCAGTTCATCGATGACAAGGGGGCCGAAGATGTGCAGGTCGTGGTCTCTACCATCGGTAAGAAGGGTTTCGAGTTCATGGAGCGGCGGGAAGAGGAGATCGTCTCTAACTACCAGGATCTCTTCGCTGATATCACCTTTGACAACATCGCTCGCATCGGCAATGAGCTGGCCGCAGAGTACGTAGAAGGGGCCTACGATGGGCTCTTCGTGCTTTACAACCAGTTCAAGTCTCCAGCCGTGCAGAGAGTGACCCTCAAGCAGGTGCTGCCCGTCTCGCTGGAGGATGTCGCCAAGGACGATAATCTAGTCGAACATCTTTTTGAACCAGACAAGCAGAAGTTGTTGGATACTGTCTTTCCCATGTATGTGAATTTGCAGCTTTTCCAGGCTCTGCTTGAGTCTGTGGCATCGGAAATGGGGGCTCGAATGACCGCCATGGACAACGCCACCAGCAATGCTGCTGATTTGATCAAGCGTCTGACCCTCATCTACAACAAGGCGCGGCAGGAATCGATTACCACCGAACTGATGGACATTGTAGGCGGTGCTGAGGCACTGAGCTAGGAGGAGTAATATGCAGAAGGGCAAAATCTCGCAGGTCATCGGACCGGTCGTCGATGTGGTCTTTGAGGAAGGTGAACTTCCAGAGATCTTCACGGCCTGCAAGGTGACCAACAAGTGGGTGGACGACAACGAGTGGAATCTCGTCCTTGAGGGGGCGCAGCATACCGG
Source organism: uncultured Myxococcales bacterium (assembly GCA_964522395.1). Classification (GTDB taxonomy): domain Bacteria; phylum Myxococcota_A; class UBA9042; order CAIXZC01; family CAIXZC01; genus CALGBT01. Next base: position 2,098 of record CAZFVN010000078.1, on the reverse strand, counting down.
CGATAACACGGCAGGTTGCATCGCAATGGACTCCAGCGATGGGCTGGTCCGGGGCATGGAAGTGCTCAATACTGGAAAGCCCATTATGATGCCCGTTGGCGAAAAGACCCTCGGGCGCATCCTCAATGTTGTCGGGCAACCAGTGGATGAAGCCGGTCCAGTAGAGGCTGAGAAGCACCTGCCCATCCACCGCGAGCCACCCAGCTTCCTGGAGCAATCTACCGAAATCGAGATGTTTGAGACGGGCATCAAGGTGGTTGACCTCCTCGCTCCATATCCCAAGGGCGGCAAGGTTGGCCTCTTTGGCGGTGCCGGCGTTGGCAAGACCGTCGTTATCATGGAACTCATCCACAATATCGCCAAGCACCATGGCGGTGTCTCCGTTTTCGGCGGAGTGGGAGAGCGGACACGTGAAGGGAACGACCTCTGGCTCGAAATGAAGGAATCAGGGGTCCTTGACAAGACTGCGCTGATTTACGGGCAGATGAACGAGCCCCCCGGTGCACGCTCCCGAGTTGCCCTTTCCGCGCTCACATCTGCGGAGTACTTCCGTGATGAAGCGGGTCAGGACGTGCTCCTCTTCATCGACAATATCTTCCGATTCACTCAGGCCGGCTCCGAGGTTTCGGCACTTCTCGGTCGGATGCCTTCAGCCGTTGGTTATCAGCCGACCTTGTCCACTGACCTAGGCGAATTGCAGGAACGAATTACCTCCACCAACAAGGGGGCCATCACCTCCGTCCAGGCAATATATGTCCCGGCCGACGACCTCACTGACCCGGCACCGGCGACCACCTTCTCCCACCTCGATGCCACCACGGTTCTTTCCCGTCAAGTATCGGAGCAGGGGATTTACCCGGCGGTTGACCCCCTCGATTCCAGTTCCCGGATTCTCGACCCACTCGTGGTCGGTGAGGAGCACTACCAGACCGCCCGTGATGTGCAGACCATCTTGCAGAATTACAAAGACCTGCAGGACATTATCGCCATTCTCGGTATGGAAGAGCTGTCGGAAGAGCAGAAGGTTGTTGTTACCAGAGCCCGACGGATTCAGCGTTTCCTTTCGCAGCCCTTCTCGGTAGCTGAGCAGTTCACCGGCAAGGCTGGCAAGTATGTGAAACTTGAAGACACAATTCGTGCGTTCCGGGGCATTTGCGATGGCAAGTATGACGATGTGCCGGAGCAGGCGTTCTTCTATCAGGGCACCATTGAAGAGGTCCTGGAAGCGGCCAAGAACCTTTAGGTAGGTAGACCATGAAACTTCAAGTCGTGACGCCGCGTGAGCGGGAAGTCGATCAGGAAGTGGACGCGGTGACGCTGCCGGGTACCCTTGGTGAAATGACTATTCTGCCGGGCCACACTGCGCTGGTCTCCAACTTGGAGGTAGGCGTGCTTGCTTACGATGTCGCTGGTAAGCTGACCGAAGTTGCGATCAATCGCGGTTTCGTCGAGGTGTTGGAGGACCAGATAACGGTCCTCTCTGAAACCTGTGAAGAGAAGGGCGAAATCGATGTTGAGCGGGCTGAGATTGCGCGTGACCGTGCCCAGGAGCGACTGGGAAAGGCCGCTGGTGATGATCAAGTCGATGTCGCTCGTGCCGAGTATGCATTGCGCCGAGCGCTGGCCCGTTTGCAGGCTGCTGGTAAGGGTTAGCCCACCCAAAGAGACTCGGCCCATGCGGCTAGTGCCCTATTAGTCCGGCCTTCGGCCGGCCAGCTTTCCCACCCAAAGAGACTCGGCCCATGCTGCTAGTGCCCTATCAGTCCGGCCTATGGCCGGCCAGCTTTCCCACGGGAAAGCCCTCCACATCTTGCCACCCGGGCTGATGCTTCTGGCCTACTCGCCAGAGAGGCCGGGTCTTTCCCGTCGCGGCAATGCTCGGGTGGCCACCCAAATAGGCCTTTCCCTTCTCGGGAAAGGTGGCCTGCGAAGCAGGTCGGATAGGGGACTCCCCAGAGAGGCCGGGTCTTTCCCATCCCGGCACTGCTCGGGTGGCCACCCAAATAGGCCTTTCCCTTCTCGGGAAAGGTGGCCTGCGAAGCAGGTCGGATAGGGGACTCGCCAGAGAGGCCGGGTCTTTACCATCCAGGCACTGCTC
>CAZFVN010000077.1:0-27218 GCA_964522395.1 uncultured Myxococcales bacterium | reverse complement strand
ACGCCATACCTCCCTTCAAGAACGGACCGGGGTACAGCCGTGATCAGATCGCCACCGAACGGGGGGTCCGTTGATATCCTTGTCCCCCCCCATATCCCTTGGCATAATGATCACATTGTAATGCGTGGGCTCCCGGCAACCGGCAGCGTCTGAGGCCGACAATAATAATTGAAGAAACGCGGAGGTTGGCGATGGATGGCTCTCGTGGTAACAATCAATGGACCAAACCCTCTCTTGATGAATTGACGGCGGTGGCGCTTGAGGCGGCCACGGGGGCTTACTGCCCATACTCGGGCTTCCATGTTGGGGCCGCGGTTTGGGCAGACGGTAAGATCTATTCGGGATGCAATATCGAAAGTGCGAGCTTTGGCCTTTCGCTTTGTGCCGAGCGAGTTGCGATCTTCAAAGCGGTATCGGAGGGGTGCCGGGCCATCGAGATGTTGGCAGTGGTGACCCCGGATTCGCCACCGGAGGCCCCCGCAGAAGCACGAATCTGTTGCGGTGCGTGCCGACAGATCCTCGCTGAATTCATGGCTGATGATGCTGCGATATCCATTCAAGGGGTGGGAGAAATCACGCTGCAGGAACTCCTGCCAACTCCCTTCCGTTTCAAGAAGCCAGAAGGTACCTGATACCCTCCTAAGTCTGCGTCCACGCCAAGTGGTCTTGGCATTGCCTGGTGGCTGAGGTAATCTGCCCTTGCCTGGTAACTATGTCTTTGAGCCTGGATGAGGTCTTGCATGGGCGACGCATATTTGAGAGCGATCGTGGCTATGTGCACACTGCTTTGGGCAACGGCAATTGCCGGCGGCTGTGCGCTTACCGATGCAAGAATCGAGCTGCCGTACACACCGGGCGGAACGCGCTGCTCGGTGACCAATTCGGCCGTGCAGATTACCGAGATCATGGACACACGACGGGAACCGGACCGCATCGGCGTGAAGAAGAATGGCTACGGGACCGACACCGCCAGCTACTACCTGGAGGATGGCTACGGTTCCCTTCCCGCCTGGGTGAGAGCGGCTCTTACGGAAGAACTATCATTTGGTGGGCTGGAAGTTTCCCAGGAAGACTTCCCCCGAGAGGATTTGCCTCGCATCTCCGTGAATCTACGGCAGTTCTTCGTTGAACCGAGCGTCGGCACCTGGCTCATTGATGTTCACGCCCTGGTGCTGCTGGAGGTAACGGCCACGATGCCCGACGGTCGCCAATATGCGCGTCTCTTCAAGGGGTACGAAAAGGTCTCGGCAGCCCTGGTTATCGACAGCGTCGTGCAGGACGCAATGCTCACTGCGGTACAGCGGGCGGTTGGCAAGTCAGCCGCGGGAATCTGCGACCTGCTCGCCCGCGAGAGGGTCAATTGAATAGGTTGAGACATCGTCTCCAGTGCCGGGGTAGTAATGCCCTGCTCGCCTTGCTCCTTACCGCTTTGGCAGGTTGCTCCAGCCTCACGCACATCAATCCGTCGGTGCAGGAGGACAAGGAATGGCGGGAAATCGGGGGCGGTGAAAGAGCGCAGCCCCGCAACAGCATGGTGGAAGATGGGTTGTCCGTGGCCGTGATGGATATACAGGATACCTCATCGACGTTCGTTGAGGACACCCTTCGCAATGCCACGGAGATGTTACGCGGACGACTCTCTGCCGCCGGCCGCTTCATCGTCATCGACAAGTCTCGGCAGGAGGCGAAAATCAAAGCTCTGGTGAGGACTTCGAAGAAGGAGTCCTACGCAGCCTGCTATGACAAGGAGTGCCAGATTCCGTTAGGCCAGGCGCTGGCGGCGGACTCGATTCTGCGCTCGACGGTCTCTTGTCTGGGAAGTAGTTGCCAACTATCGCTGGAGCTGGTTGATCTGGCCAGAGAAGCTTCAATCGGGGGGGCTGCCACCGACTTCGAAGCCTCCCCCGAGGGATTGGCCGAAGCCATTCGAGAGGCCGCCACCGACCTCACACGCTAGAAGGACTTCTCCGTACTGGACGGGTGGCCTCCGGCCGCTTTGCTTCCGGGATTCCCCTCGTACCACGACCTGGTGGATGGTACGCAGTTGGCAGGGGCGCGGCGCAATGTCGCAGCATCCTGGCAGATTAGAATTCCAGATTGGGTGGTGGCGGAACTATGCGGCCGAAGATTCCTCGCTCGCTGCCATCCTGTCCGTAGCTGTACCAGACCGCGAATGTTCGACCATCGGGGAGCAACGCGATGGCGGGGTCGCCCTGCCCTTCCCACCGCTCGGTATTGACCTGGAATGCATCTCCCATGGCAACACCCTCGGCATCGTACCAGCGCAAAAGGACCTCGCACTCATTTTCGGGATCGTGCCAGCTCTCCCAACTGAAGAGGACGCCACCGTTGGCAAAGGCTGTGACTACGACCTCTTGTTGCTGCGCCCGAGTGAACTGATTGATGAGGATTTCAGGGCCCTGCGGAGATCCCGCACCATCGAAGCGCCGGCTGAAAACACCTGACCGGTCATCAGTGCCGCGACCGCTCCAGGCGGCAACGAAGCCACCGGCGGGAAGCGCAGCCAGGGAAGGAGACCACTGCGACCCGGGGGTGTGCCGATTGAGGGGAAATGCGTTGGCAAGAGGAATTCCATCGGGGCCAAAGAGACGGGCGTAGAGGCCCTGCTTCGAGCCATCCTGGTGAAAGGAGTGCCAGGCAATGAGGATGGTGCCGTCAGTGAGTGCGACGAGGGCACTGCCCAGTTGGTCATAGTCTTTGGTCGCGTTGACCATGAATTCGCCTGTTCGGGAGGCCCCGTCGGTGTCGAAGAACCTTGCGGCAACATCGAAATTGGTGCCGCTGTGGCCGAAGGTCGACCAACTGACGGCGAAGCCCCGCTGGGGATGTGCGGCGACGGCAATTGAGGACTGGTCACCGGCTCTCTTGCGAGCTACCGAAATGGGGTCACCGCGGGGAATACCGGTTGACGAGAAGAGTCTTGCCAATACGTCAGATTCCTGCTTACTCTGGCGCTCCGACCAGGCGGCGACGAAGCCTTCCTCGCCGAGCGCGGCGAGTTGGGGATTTTCCATGCGCAAGGAAGAAGAGTGGCCGACGTTCCTCTCGGGGCTCACCGCATTGCCGTCGTAATCGAAGATACGGACGAAGGCCCCAGCCAGGTCTTCCCCCCCCTGTCCCTGCCAGGCAACAACGACCTGTTCGCCTCCCGCCAGGGCGATGGCGGGGTGGAATTGATGACCGGCGGTGGAGCCGGTAACGACAAACTCGGAAAGATAGCCGCCGGTGCAACCATCCCAGGGAGTTTCATTGCCATCGTCACAGCTTTGGGAGAGACACTTCCCTTCACGACACTCCGAGCCCTTGGGACAAAAAGGGCAATAGCCGCCACATCCATCGGGACCACACTCCCGCTGGCTGCAGTCAGGCACACAGCCATCCGACCCCTCTCCGGCCGGTAGTGTGGGTGTTGGTTTTCTATTGGAACAACAGTGGGAGACGAAGGCACATATGAGGAGCAAGACTATGGTCCTCGAACTCAATGGAAGCCCCCTCTTTGCACACCTGGGTCCAGCAGCTCACCGACGAGATTCTCATGCAGCGGGTAGATGCCGATGTACATGGTCCCCTGGGAAAGGTCTGCCCGCAGAAATGAGCGCAGTTCTATCTCTTCTTGAAGATGGGGTTCGGGGGAGAAGTTTTCAACGTACTGGCTGGCAAGGGCGCACTCGCGACGACCTCCATCCTCGGCGAGTTCTCCATCCACCGTTTTGCGGGGGGCGGTCATGAGGATGAACGAGCAGCCTGATTGCGTGGCGACGAACTGTGACTCTTTCGACGGCTCCCACTGATCGGGCCAGAACCGCCAGGTGACATCGGGACGGCCGACGGCCGCGGGCAGGTAGGTGGGTGGTGAGAGACCAGAGTCCCCCAGCGGAGCGCTGAAGAGTTCACTGTTTGGCGGTAGCTTGGCAATGGCCTCGCGCAAGAAGCGATACTCGTGGTCGAGGGCGGTGGGCCGGGTCACTCGCACAAGGGCGGGGAGAGTTGCCGCCAGGGCCAGGGCGCAAAGGGCGGCCAGAGCCCATGGAGTCAAGTTGGGAGGTAGCTTCGGGCGAACAATTGAGAGAAGCCACTCAGCGCCAAGGGCCAGGACCAATGAGAAGGGGATGAGGGTGAGGGTCTGGTAGCGAGCCGAGGCGAGTTGCATCCCGCCATCAACTCCCCGGGGGACGCCAGCCAGGGGGAGGGCGTAGAGAACGAGAGCCACGGCCCCCCAGATCACCCAGAGGCGGCGTTGCCAGAGACCGACAACGCTGCCAATCGCATAGAGGGCGATGAAGAGTGGGGGAGTGAAGTCCATATTCAGATGGACCATGACTGCGGGGACATAGGGGAATCCATGCAGTGAGAGGGCCCCGCCGACCGTGGACTCAAGGGTGGACACACCTTGCCCCAGTTCCCCGGCATTTGATAATCTGAAGAGTTGAAGAGTGACGAGCAGACCCATCACGAAGAGGGGGCCAAGTCTCATCCACCGCGGCTGTCCTCCCTCGTCAACGGGAAGCAGCAAGAGGAGCACGCCGAGGAAACCGACGAAGAGAAATGCTTCAGGCCGGGTCCCAAGCAGGAGGGCGATGGCCACCAGACCGAGGGTCACGTGGAGTAGTGGCTTGGCACCAATACCACGCACCAAGGCCCAAAGAGCAATCGCGCCCAGGAATAGAAGAACACCCTGGCGGTTGGCTTCGCCGGAGAAGCGGACCAACAACGGTTGGGTGGCCAACGAACCGGCAGCCAGCCACGCGGCCCATGTAGATTGGGTCAGCTTCCTGGCCGCCCCCCAAACTGGCAGGACAGCCAGGGACCCGAGGAGCAGCGATTGGATCACTAGTAAGCGGTCTCGGCCAATCGGGAGCCAGGCAAAGAGACGGCCCAGGGTCGCCGTCGTCGCGCCATAAGTAGCGGGCACCCCCCAGTCGCCGATGAAGGAGTCGTCAGGTTGCCGCAAGTCGCCTGGGCCCCAGGTGGCAAGGAAGAGCCGCGTCGAAAAGGCGATCGCGGCAAGAGCAATGAGGGGCAGTAAATCGGTCATCCATGGACGTTGCCAGAACTTTCCAACGGTTGCCGCAAGCAAGCCAGCCAGCAAAACCCAAAGGGCCATGGAAGCCCAGTTCTCCACCGGAACCCACCAGGGCAGGGAGTGTGGCCTCCTAACCGTTGCAGAAGCAACCGACCGGCTGGCCGGGGAGTCCTGTGAATCCTGTGCGGGCATGCTCCAAAGCGGAGTGGCCAGTTCCTCTATCCGGACGAGCACCATCTCCCCCAACTGCCAACCGACGTCATCACCGGGGTCTACATGAACGCAGGCCCCGCCTCTCACTACCCCGCCATCGCAGGAGGCACTCTCGTGGGTCAACCGAAGCTGCCACAGACCACCGCGAGTCCCACGATAAGTGACGGCAACGGCACCGCCACCAATGGCAATTGAGTCTGCTTCCAGTTGCCCAAATTCTCCTGTCATTTCACCGGGATCAACGAGCTTGACTACGGCGTCCTGGCGGTCTGCAGAAATGACCGGTCCAGTGGGCTGGCGCCCCTCTGCAAGAAGGACCTTGGGGCAGAGGCACAGGGCCGTCCCCATTATCAGACCAAGCCACATTCGAATGTTCCAAGGACGCGTCGTTGCGCAAGTTGTTGGAGAGTACATTTGGCGGCACCTGTGCTGGCGACGATTGTAGATGCCACCGGAAGAGTCGTCAAGCTGCCCCTGCTGCGGGCTCGAAAGGGAGGTTCTTTCGGGTGTGCGGCTCAGTTCAGATCAAGATCACCGTTTCAAATCTAGCCAGAGGCAAGGTTCTGGACTAAGCTAGCTTAGGTAGATTTGAAAACCACTAAGCGAGGGGCTGTAAATGGGGCCAGGTGACGATCACACTCAAGAGTACCAGGCTGAGTCACGAGCATCGATGGTCGATGCGCTAACCGGTCTATTTAACCACGGCTATTTTCACCACGCGTTGCGCCAGGAATTGGATCGCAGCCAGCGCTACGGAGTTGAATGCTCTATCGCGCTTGTGGGGTTGGATTCGCTCGCGTCCTACAATCGGTTGCACGGCCACGCTGGCGGTGACAAGAGGATTTCCCAAACTGCGACTCTCTTTTCCGAATCCTTGCGGCAGGCTGACGTCGCGGCTCGTTACGAGGGTGATGTGCTGGCCGCCATCCTTCCCCACACGGATAGCGAGGCCGCCACTGCTGCCCTCGATCGCGCCCGGGTGACAATTGAGGAAGAGTTGGGACGTGACGCCTCGGTCAGTATCGGGGTGGCGGAGGTCAGGGTTGGACGTCAGGCCGCGGGCCCACTGCTGGACGCTGCCATGGCGGCGTTGGAACGCGCCCGTCGGGAGGGGGGAAACCGCACAGTCAGATTCGCCAGTGTGGAGCAGGAGCCCGGCGGTGCTGACGCCCGAATTCTAGTGGTTGACGACATCGAGCAGAACCGCCGGCTGCTGAAGGCGCTTCTGGAGCCGGTGGGGTACGAGATCATTCAAGCCGACAATGGTGACGATGCCCTCTCCATTATCCATCATGGCAACGTTGACCTGGTGCTGCTAGACATCATGATGCCTGGCATCGACGGAATTGAGGTCTGTCGGCGAATCAAATCGAATCGTGCGACGCGCATGGTCCCAGTTATCATGATCACCGGTCTAGACGACGTGGATGCAAAAGTGAAGTCCATCGATGCTGGAGCGGATGATTTTCTGACGAAGCCGGCCAACCGGCATGAATTGCTGGCAAGGGTGCGCAATCTCGTGCGGTCAAAGAAGCTGAACGAAGACCTGACGAGTATGGAGGATGTCCTCATCTCCCTGGCCAACGCGGTTGAAGCCCGGGACAAATACACTGAGGGCCACGTCCAGCGGGTGGCAGATCTGGCGACCTCTGCTGGGCGCGCCATGGGCTGTACTCCTGAGCAAATCAGGGCTCTGCGGCTGGGTGGAGTGCTCCACGACATTGGCAAACTGGGGACCCCGGACAGCATCTTGAATAAGCCAGACAAGTTGGATGCTAAGGAATGGGAAATCATTCGTATGCATCCAGTGGTGGGCAATCAGATCTGCCTGCCGCTCAAAGAGAGTCTGGGGGAAGCGCTCGCTATTATTCGACAGCACCACGAGAAGTTAGACGGCTCCGGCTACCCGGACGGATTGAGGGCCGACGAAATCGGTCTGGTAGCCCGCATCCTCGCCGTGGTGGACATCTACGACGCGCTGGTTACGGACAGGGCATACCGCAAGGGAATGTCCCAGGAGCGGGCCATTTCCATTTTGCAAGAGGAAACTGATGATGGGAAGTTGGACGGTGAGGTTCTGAAGTACTTCCTGACATTGGTGCAAGAATAGGTTGGGCATGGAACATCGGAAAATCCTGGTAGTCGAGGACAACCCGCTGAACCAGAAACTGGTCAAGGTCATGCTCTCCCGGGAGCCGTACGACCTGACCATCGCCGACACCGCGGAAGAGGGGCTACGAATGGCTCGGGCGGAAACCCCTGACCTGATTCTCATGGACATCCGTCTGCCCGGCATGGATGGCCTTGAGGCTACCCGCGAGATACGCAAAGACGGGCTTTTGCGGGAATGTCTGGTGGTGGCGTTTTCTGCCGGCGCCATGAGGGGAGACAGGGAAAAGGCGTTGGCAGCCGGCTGTGACTACTATATCTCGAAGCCGGTCAAACCCCGCCTCTTTGTGGAGCGAATCAAGCTGCTTCTGGAGGGCAGGACCAAGAATGCCGGACGCCCATCTTCATTGCCCTCGGCCCCCCGAGTGTTGTTAGTTGGAAGCGAAAGGGCGGCGCTGACATCGCTGCAGCATCAACTCTCTGGAGATTGGGTGTTGGTGGAGACTTCTCGAGGCGGAGTAGACGCAATCGCCAAGGCTAGAGCGTGGCTACCGGAAGTCCTGCTCGTGGATATTGGAGTTGATCTCAGCGATGCGCTTGAATTGCTGCGTGACCTGGCTGAGAGCACGGATCTAGCGTCGATTCCATGCGCTGTTCTGAGCAGCGACGAGGAGGAAAGTAGCCGGGTCGCTCTGATTGAAGCGGGGGCCATCTCGGTAGTTCATAAGCCGGTCTCGAATGTGGAATTGAGGGTGCGCTTTCTGGGCATGGTCGGAGCCCGGCAACGAGCGCGCCAATGTGCATTGCGTATCGATGCAGCAGGAGCTTGTGGAGCACCTCATCGTCGGCGCAGCAAAACGCTTCAAGTGCTCATCGCTGAGGCAGAGCCCACGGCCTCCCGCATTTTGGAATTTGGTTTGCGCCACCTGGGGGCAGAGGTCCAGGTTGCATCCACTTCGGTCGAGGCGAGTCGACGAATCGCCAGGGGCGGCATCGACTTGATCGCACTGGAGGTTACTTTGCCCGATATGGACGGGCTCGAGTTTGCGAGGAAGCTCGCAGACAGTCCTTCTACGTCCGGGATCCCATTGTTGGTCATTGCCGCCCCGACTGAGTCCGAGGTCAGAACCCGCGCCTTCGAAGTCGGCGTCCAGGAGTTCCTGACCATGCCGGTCAACGATAAGGAATTATGTAGCCACGCCAGTCGGTTACTGCGACAGAAGGAAGTCGATGATGAACTGAGGTACCTGGGCAAAGATGCTTCTCTGCGCCATCAGGAAATTGAGGCGCAGCGGTCGATGCGAACCTGTTTCTTCCACAGCACCCTTGAACTGGGGCTGCAATCGGCCATTGCCCTTCGTCATCCTCTGGCCGTAGCAATCGTCAGGAGGTCCGACGGTGACCGTCCTCCAGCCGAGTGGGCTGGAGCCCTGCGTCGCCATTGCCGAGAGATCGATTGGTTCGGTAGATTGGCCGACGGTTCTTTCGGGGTCGTGTTCGCAAATCTCGGAATCGAAGCTGCCGCGCGCATGCGCCATTTCGGGATGGCAGTACATGAGAAAGAAGGGGGTGTTGGCAGCGGCTGGTCACCCGCGCAAATTGGGCTGGCAGTGTACCCTGAGGATGGCTCGCACAGCCATGAACTCCTAGAGAAAGCGAGGGCTCAATTCAGCTCTGGGAGCGGGGTGATTTGATAGGTTGTCATCCGCTATCAGGAGGAATCCATGGCTAAGACAACAAGTGACCGAGGGGAGTCTTCAGCGGGCAGTCAGATACGAGAGGCCGACAAATACCGGCTGATTGTCGAGAACACCCCGCTCATGGTGGCCACGGCGACGATGGCTGCCGACCCCATTATTACATACGCCAGCCCGTCGCATGAAGTCGCCCTGGGCCATCGTCCCGAGGACCTGATCGGTCTTTCAGCCATGTCCATCGCTCACCCCGATGATAGGCCGATGATTGCCAAGATCCTGGCCGAGCAGATGCCGTCGATGACCGCCAACCAGGGGCCGGCCCCTGGAGAGGGGCTGAACGCTGAGTTGAACGTCCGGTTGCGTCATGCGGATGGCACGTACAAGTTACATTCCATCGTCGGCCGTAGTTTGGGGCGCGAGTTGATGTTCGTCTCCCAGGACATCAGCGAGCAAACTGATGCGTTGCAACGACTTGTGGAGTCTGAAGAGCGCTTTCGCCTGATGTTTGAGAACGCCCCTGACGGGTACTACATCATCGACCGAGAAGGGCGGTTCGTGGACGGCAACAAGCGTGCCGAGGCAATGGTCAACGCACCACGTGAGGAGTTCATTGGCAAGAGTTTCTTCTCCGTGGGACTGGTACATCCAAAACATCTTCCTCGCGCGGCAGCGCACTTGGCCCGCAACCTCATGGGGCGTCCGGCTGGGCCCGACGAACTCTTGATTCGGCAAAAAGGGGGCAACTGGATGAGCGTGGAAATCACGACCTTTCCAGTAGAGCACCGGGAGGGGCGGTGGATCCTTGGAATTGCGCGGGACATCACTGAACGTAAGAAGAACGAAGCAGTGCTGGAGAAAGCGAGGAAACGGGCCGAGGCGGCAAGCCGAGCAAAGAGTTCATTCCTCGCCGACATGAGCCACGAACTGAGAACGCCGCTCAATGCCATCGTCGGCTTCTCCGAGATTCTGCTCGACAAGGAGATGGGGGCACCTACACCAACACAAGAGGAGTACCTCCAAGACATCCAGCGGAGCGGCTGGCACCTGCTGAACCTCATTGACGAAATCCTGGATCTGGCGAAGGTGGAATCGGGCAAGATGGAGCTGCGCCGGGGACCGGTCTCGGTGGAATCGGTGGTTCAAACGGGACTGACGATGCTGCGGGAGAAGGCAATGAAGCATGGCATCTCTCTCGCCAGCTCCGTGGAGGAGATGCCCGATTTCGTCTCACTGGATGAACGGAAGGTCAAGCAGGTCGTCTTCAACCTCCTCTCAAATGCAGTGAAGTTCACTCCGGATGGCGGTAAGGTAGAAATCCGGGCCAGTTATTTCTGGCACGCTGCGCACACCAGCGATGGCGAAGACCCCATGGAATCCACAGGCGAGGGAGGCATCCTGGTCATCGACGTCACTGACAATGGCATCGGTATTGACCCGGCATCTCTGGAGGGACTGTTCGAGCCCTTTGTACAGGGCGAGCAGGAAGTTAAAGAGAGAGCAAAAGGCACCGGATTGGGATTGGCCCTGTCCCGTCGATTGGCCGAGTTACATGGTGGGCACCTGTCGGCACTCAGCGATGGCCTGGGAAAGGGGAGTCATTTCACCGCTGCCTTCCCCACCTGGGAGGTCGACCCGGAAGATCCCTATGAGTGAAATCATATTAATCGTTCCAGTGATCCTGGGGGCTTTGGTCGGTTGCACATTGGGCATCTTCTGCTTTCGCTACCGACGAAAGCCAGGAGCCACCTATCTGGGCCTGCTTCTGCTCTCTGCGGGATGGTGGTCACTCTCCTATGGTTTGGAGTTGCTCACGGCCGACCCCGACATGAACTTCCTCTGGTTCGCAGCCGGGATCGTGGGAAACGCCTTTCTATCTCCTCTGGCAGTCCTCTTTGCCATGGACTACTCAGGAATGCCGTTGGCCCGTCGGGGCTGGTTCATCGGCGCACTTTGCTTGGAGCCGATCCTGCACATCCTGGTGACCCACACCAACCATCTCCATAGCCTGATGTACAGCACCATCGAGTTCCAGCATCATGGGGTCCTCACGTTGGCCATTCGCCAGTGGGGAATCTGGTTTGCGATTGACGAGGTGCTGGGAATGACCATGGTGATCTTGGCCATGGCCATCTTGCTAAGGCAGACTTTGCGGTCCCCCCGTGTCTTCCGCCGCCAACTCCTAGGTGTGGCCACTGCGCTGCTCCTGTCCGTCCTTCTTCGGGCATTGACGGTTGTTGGAATCGTTCCGCTGGAAGGCTATGATCTCACCCATGTGTCCTTTGTCCTCGCTGGCTCGGCGCTGGCCCTTTCTTTCTTTCGTTTTGGACTGTTCGACATCCTCCCCGCTGCCCGCGAGAAGATCATCGAAGGTCTGACGGACGGTATCGTCGTCTTGGACAGCAACGATCATTGTGTGGATGCCAACGCCGCGGCGCGAAAGTTCCTGAGGGGCCCACGGCGGAAAGTAGTTGGGGAGGAAGCGAGCCTGGCACTGGCGCCCGAACTGCTGCAAGCTTTGGAGCAGAGCCGAGCCGAAAACCGAGCTGTGGAGATCTCCCTGGAAGACCTTGCCACCCACCTCGTCTCCAGGGCACCGGTCCTTTCAAGCTCTGGAGAGGGGGCCGGCGAAGTCGTACTGATCCGGGATGTCACCAGCGAGGTCGAGGTCCGCCAGGCCCACATTGACGCCACCCGTAGTGCAGAGGAGACAAGCCGGGCCCAAAGCGCCTTTCTGGCCAACATCTCACACGAACTTCGGACCCCATTGAATCTGGTGTTGGGCTTCACCGACGCGCTGAAGCATGACCCTCGTTCTCCCCTGGCGAAATCGCAGGAGGAGTATGTCGGGGAGATTGAGGAAGCGGGACGCCTACTGCTTGACCTGGTCAATCTCGTACTGAGCCTTAGCCGCATCGATGCCGGGAAGCGGCAGGTGGATCTGGTGGAATTCGACCTGGTAGATTTTTGCCGGGAGCTTTCGACTCACTTCCATAGCGATCCCACGAAGAGCAGCGGACTCCGTTTGCCGAACCGTGAAGTGCTGGTTTCATCTGACATGGAGATTACCTCCGAGATCATAATCGCAATTGCGAAGATCGTGACCGAGGTCGACGAGAGGGAAGAGGGCGTCGTGGTTCACGTTATTGCCGGAGGCGACAATAAGGCGCAAGGAGAGAACGTGGCCTCTCCCCGAATTGCCATAACTGCGCCGCTCTTCTCCCGGCGCGCCTCCCACTTTCGCAAACTCCTTTCGGCCGAGGCCAGCGGTGCCGAGTCTCCGCCAGACATAGACTTGCGTACGTGGCTGCAGATTCGTCTGGCATCTCGCCTTAGTGCCCTCATTGATGCCCGCCTGGAGTTTTCAAGTTCGGGGACTGCGTCAGAAGGATTTGCTTTGGTGTTTGATGATAACCCGGTAGGCTAGTTCCTGGACCCTTTCGGTCAAAAGTGGCGACGATAGTAGAGGATGGAAAAATGAGCAGGTCTGAAAGTCCCGAATTGGTTGCGCTGTTGGCTGCCCATCGCCGCATCCTGGTATTTACCGGAGCGGGCATTTCCACTGCCAGCGGCATTCCTGATTTCCGCGGTCCACAGGGGGTGTGGAAGACGCGGCAGCCTGTCTACTACAGCGACTTCATGTCGAGTAGCGCCTCCCGAGTTGAGTACTGGGAATTCAAACTTGAGAGTTGGGGGCAGCACCAGGTCGCTCAGCCCAACTCGGTGCACCAGGCAGTTGCCAAACTGGAGAGTGACGGGCGGGTCGAAATGGTGGTGACCCAGAATATCGACGGCTTGCACGCCCGCGCCGGCACGACTCGGGATAGACTCGTTGAGCTCCACGGCACCGATTTGCTGGTGGCCTGCCAGAGTTGTGGCGATCGCACAGAGCCAGATCCCCACTTCGCTCACTTCGAGGCGACTGGCGCCCCGCCCGAGTGTCACTGTGGAGGATACCTCAAGCCCGCCACCATCAGCTTTGGCCAATCCCTCGTCGAGGATGACCTCACCCGGGCCTTCAATGCGGCCCAGAGCGCCGACCTGGTCGTCGCCCTGGGGTCCACCCTGGCGGTCCACCCTGCGGCAAGCGTTCCGCTGGCCGCGGTGCGCCGGGGAGTTCCCTATGTCATTATCAATCGTGGCGAAACGGACCATGACAGCCTGTCCGAAGTTACTTTGCGTCTTGAGGGGGATGTCAACTCGCTCTTTCCTCCTGCAGTCTCAGCCGCCCTCGCAGAGATTTAGAACTCAGATTTTGACTACGTCCCCGCCGATGAGCTAGCATCAAGCCAATTCGTGATGTGGGTTTTGTGATGCGCAGATGGGTCCAATTTGTCCTTCGCTACCGGTACGCGGTGATTGCCGTTTGGCTCGGTTTGACCGGGTTGGCGGCGTGGAGCGCGAGTCGGGCGGAAATGTCCACCCGCCTGGGCGAGGACATGATTGGCGACCGACCAGAGTTTCGCCGTTACATTGAGCGCTCCCAGAACTTTCGCTCCGACGGCTCGATTGTTGTTGGGGTCGAAGACCCGGAGATGCTGAGCCCAGCGAATGTCGCCCGCCTTCGAAAGACCATCGACAACCTTCTGGAGTTGCCTGAGGTGGGTCACATCTCATCCATCCTAAGTGCCCAACGAATCGATTCGAAGGGCAAGACCCTCCACATTGCCGAGTATGTTGCGGAGGCCTTGAAGCATCCTGACCGAGCGAATGAAGTACTGGCCCTCATGCAGGCGGACGAGTTGGTTGGGCCGCTCCACATATCCGCCGACGGCCGCTCCCACGCGGTGCTCATAGAATTCACCGTTGACGACAACCGAGCTGGTGAAGATGCTACCTGGATGGTTGGCAATTCTCTGGCGGTGTTTCATCAAGCGGGATATGCTCCTGAGAAGCTCCACGTCACCGGTTTCACCGCGGCCCTGGCCGAATCAGTTGAGCAGCTCCACTTCAACGTCAAGACCATTTTCCCCATCGTCTCCATAATCCTCATTCTGGCGGTCTGGCTGCTCTTCGGGCGACTCTGGCCCGCTGCCGTTTCCATGGCAGTTTCCATGACCGCGGTGATTTGGACGGTTGGATTCCTGGTGGCTCTGGAAGGCCGCGTCCACACCCTCGTTTCCCTCACTCCACCGGTAGTGCTCATCGTCGCTTTTTCAGATGTTGTCCATCTTTGCAGCGCCTATCTGATGTCTCTTGGCAAGGGCCGAACGCGAGACGAAGCGATTCTGGAATCGGGGAGTGAGGTCGGTCGCGCTTGTCTGCTCACCTCGGCCACCACCTTTGCCGGGTTTGCCAGCTTCGGGCTGATCCCCCAACCGGCCATGCGCTCCACCGCCATTGCACTCGCTTTCGGGGTGGCGGTGGCGCTACTCATTGCGCTGACCCTGGTGCCGGTTCTCTTCACCTTTGGGAAGACACCAGCGCCGCTCCGGAGGGGAACGACTGCAGTTGTTCACAAGGGCATGGACTGGCTGCTGAGAGCGGCCCAGAGACTCTCTCTCTCCAAACCGAGGACCGTTATCGCGGTGTTCGGTCTAATTGGGCTGACAGCCGCGGCTGGGGCCCCGTTCTTTACCTTCGAAGCTGACTTCTACCGTCGCTTCGATGAGAGCAACCGACTGACCGTGGATACCGATTGGTTCAAGGAGAACTTCACCGGTACCAACATGTTGGAACTCTACATCGAAACGGATGAGAAGAAGGGCCTGCTGAAGGGCAATAGGCTGCGCTCCATCGCAGAGTATCAGCAGGCCATCGTGGACCGGCCGGAGGTCGTTTCGGCCAGCTCGCTGGTTGACCTCCTCCAGACAATCCACGGGGCGATGGTTCCCGAGCGGGCGGCTAGAGACCCCATGCCCGACGGTCAACAACTTCTGGCCCAATATCTGCTGCTATTCGAATCGTCGGGGGGCGAGGAGTTGGACCGCATCGTCGATTTCCACCGGCAGGAGATGGTCATCGGAATCCGTCTGGCCCAGGACGGTGCCCGCTTCACTGCCCAGGAGGGTTTGGCGATTCAGGCCATGGGGGGACAGTACCTGGAAGCTGACACCAGGGCCGAAACCACGGGTCTAGTCTATTTGCTCGGCTTCTTTTTCGAGGAGATTATTGACGGTCAATTCAAAGGTCTGGCGCTTTCCTTCGTGCTCATCGCGCTGCTCATGGTGCTCGGTCTTTACTCCTGGCGGGTGGGGCTACTCTCCATGATTCCCAACTTATTGCCTGTGTTCTTCATTGTCGGACTGATGGGGTTCCTCTACGAACACGTAGACTCAGATGTGGTGGTCATCCTGGTAATTGCCGTGGGTATCGGAGTCGATGACACGATCCATTTTCTGACCCGCTTCCGCACTGAGATATTTCGCGGCAGTGACGTTCCAACGGCAATCGAAGAGACCTTCACTTTCGCGGGCCGTGGCATTCTCATGACGACCATCATTCTGGTTGCCGGCTTCCTGCCGCTGGCGCTGAGCAGTTACATCACGATGAAGTACCTTGGCACCCTCCTACCTCTGGCTCTGATCGTAGCCCTCGCGGCCGATGTACTGTTGGTACCAGCAATGATCGAGACCAGGTTGCTGAGATTCCGGCGCAGGTGACCGGCGCGGTGTTCTCTGCCGTCACTAAGGAGTCCCCAGCACTTCTCCGAGCAGGCTCTCTTCGGGAGCCAACAGCACAACAAGGGGGAGCGCCATGAAGTCGAAGCGACCTTCAATGCCCGCTTCCCAACTGACCTCCAGGTAGCCCTCGGCCTTCGTCGACCGGACATCGGTATTGCTTCGGTGGGCTCCGACAACGGTCCTCACCTTCATAGTCGAGAGGTCAAGGGCGGCTGCCGGCAACCGCAGCCTGCCGAGACCCCCCAGAGGTGCGTCGCACATGCCGTGCACC
This sequence comes from uncultured Myxococcales bacterium, assembly GCA_964522395.1. Taxonomy (GTDB): domain Bacteria; phylum Myxococcota_A; class UBA9042; order CAIXZC01; family CAIXZC01; genus CALGBT01. The sequence continues at coordinate 11,264 of CAZFVN010000077.1, read as the reverse complement.
ACCGGCATACCGGGTGTAGAGCAGTCAGGGTCGAGGGCGGGGCCGATGGTGGTCACGCCGTCCGATTCGATACGCATCGCGGTGAACCAATCGACATGGGCATTACGTGGAATCAGCCAGAGCCACCGGTCTCCGCTCGGAAGCACTTCCCAGCCGGCAGGCAAACTCTCGGGCCTGGTCAGAGCTGAGTGGAGCACAAACAACTCGCGCTCTCCCCTGTCGCAGGGCTGGCCGAGGTCGCCTTGCGGCAGTTCCAGGGAGAGACCGGAGAGAAGGTGGAAACGCTGCGGCGCACGCAAGCGGCAAGCCGCCTCGTGGAGATTGTGGATGCCCCACCGGGGCAGTTCGTTCGCCAATGACCGGGCATCGGCAAAGGAATGCTCGGTACCCGGCAGTACCGGATTCATGAGTCCGCAGACGATGGTTATAGCCAGGGAAAGAGAGGCTGCTGCACCTCTTAGAATCCCGTGGAAGAGCGGGACGCAGGCTGGCCCGCCGTCGGGTTCTTCTACCGGCCGGACCATGGTCCAGGCGACGACGAGTGCGAAGCCCGGCAGAAATGCCACCATGTAATGGGGCACCAGAGCCACGTCGCCGCTGACCGAAAACCCGAGGAGGAGGGCTGCAGCAGACCCCACCAAGAGGTAGAGAGCCCGCTCTCCGGTCTCCCTCTGCTCATGTCTGCCAAGCCAGGACCCAAGCAGCGAGATGGCGACGGTTGTGACAAGTAACGCGATGGGGCCGCTCTGTTGGCGGAAGACCGTGGTTGCGCCCTCTCCCAGAGACCCTGCTGAAAGTAGAGACCAGGCCTGCATGACGGCGTCCCGAGATAAGAAGAGAATCGAGCTGACGATTGCCAACCCGGCTGAACCCGCCGCCAACAGTGGCCGCTTTGGGGGGACGAGTAGCACACAGGCAAAGGCTACGAGGCAGAGCACGCCGCCGATGAGGTGAGTTTGGCAGAGCAATGCGCCAAGCAGTCCAGCGGCAGCGGTCCAGCGCCAATCCCTGGATTCGAAATGAAAGAACATTGCCGCTAAGAAGAGCGCAGCGGGCAGCGGCAGGAGGCTTGGATTCCACTGGATATCAAGAACGGTGCGGGAAACCTGTATGGAGGCAATGTAGATGATTGCGGCGAGAATTCCGGCCACTGCCCCCCGTCGGCGGGCAGCGAGCCAGGCGACAATGGCCGCTGCCAGGGCGGTCAGAACGGCATTGGCAGCGGCGACTCCATCGATGTCCAGGCCTGCCCGCAGGCAGAGGAGGAGCCATGCGGGCCATACTCCTCCCTGGGGCAGGCCACCGAACGTCGTCCGCTGGCCTGCGGTTGTGCAAATGCCCTCCTCCAGACAGTGGCGCGCCTGGATGAGGTCGGTAACAGTATTGTCGTGGATGCCCAGCGACGAGGGCAAGCGAAGAAGCAGCCAGCACAGACCAATACCAAAGATGACTGCCGGAAGAGCCAACTGCTGCACGAGCGGTGAGAAGAGTCGAACGGGTCGCAACAACGTCAATTACCTCAGGAGCAGTCTAAGTAAATGGTTGGACAGAGTCCAGTGATCTCGCGGGGACTGGGTTTCGCCGCTTTTGTGGCGGATGGGGCTCACGGTCCCGATGAAAAAGGAGGCCCCTCTCCAGACAGATGACTCGGGGAGATTACTTCTGCTCAAATTCCTGCGGTTTGCTTACTCAGAGTACTTGAGAATATTGAATTCAACGCGACGATTGTTCAGATTAGCTTCCGGTCCATTGCGATAGTCCACCGGGCGTGTGTCGCCATAACCCTTGGCTCGCAAGCGCCCCGAGTCCACGCCCTTGCCACTTAGATACTCCGCCACAGCCTTAGCCCGCTTGAGGGAGAGTTTCATATTGAACTTGCGATTCCCGGTGCGGTCGGTGTGCCCCTCAATCTGCACGAAGAGCACCTGTGGATTGTCCTTCAAGATTTGAGCAACCTGGCTAAGCATCTCGAAGGAGGTCGACTGGATCTCGTGACTCATGAATTTGAAGTGGACCTTGTCGAGGATCTGAATCTTGCGCGCCTCTTTCTGGAACTCGGCCAGCTTCTTGTCAGGACAGCCATCCTCGTCCTGATAGTCGTTGAGAGTCTCGGGCTCATTGGGACACTTGTCCTGCTTGTCGAGGATGCCGTCGCCGTCGTTGTCGACGTCGGGGCAGCCATCCTCATCTTCGAACTTATCAATATCCTCTGGCTTCAAGGGGCATTGGTCATCGGCGTCCTTGAGGCCGTCACCATCGTTGTCCGGGTCGGGACAGCCATCCTTATCCTGGAAATTATCGACGTCCTCTGGCTTGTTCGGGCACTGGTCATCTTTGTCAAGGATCCGATCCTGGTCGTTGTCCTCGTCGGGACAACCGTCGCCATCCTCGAAGCCGTCGGCATCTTCGGCCACGTCGGGACAGTCGTCCTGCAGATTCAAGATCCCGTCGCCATCACGATCGGGATTGGGCTTCCAAGCGTACTCCGCCCCGGCAAAGACCCGAAAGCTGGGCGTGGAGAAACCGTGGGAGAGCCCCTTACCGACTCCCGCGATTACCCGGATTGACCCGATGCGATACTTGACGCCTCCGTCGACTTCGGCTTGCACTTCGTCGCCACTGGCGAAGGGGGCAGCGGCCCGGGTGGAGCCGATCAATTCCAAGCCCGCTTCCAGATCACTGTTGACTGCATAGGTTGCGCCAACGCCAATGGTCAACTTGTCATCGTCTACGATGTTCAAGATCGTCTCGTCGGGCTGCATCAAATAGCCCAGATTGAGGCTGACCCAGATATCCTGGAAGTGGCTTGAGATGGCCAGGGTCGGTGCCACTCCAATTCCGTCAAAGCCGGCGTAGTCTCCGCCGATGGGAGGCAGGTAGACCGGTAACGCCAAGGCGACGCCAACGGGATAACGATGTGGAGAGAGGGCCTCGACCTTGGCAAAGAGCGCCGCGTTGCCGCCACCCAAAGCGTCAATGTCGCCAAGCTTCATGCCCGGCATCTGACCATCCTGAAAGATGACAAAAGGGAGCTGCGCTCCTACCTCCAGAAACCCGAGGAAGCCAAAGGCCGCCTGGATATGCGTTTCAAATCGGTGGCTGAGAAGCTTACGGGCAATATTGCCGTCGACGACCACGGCCAGGGGAGTATTTGCATAGTGCATGACCGCACTACCCCGAAACTCGAAGTGTTCCAGTGCGCCGCCTCGGTAAACAGAGAAGACACCGTCGCCATCCACTGTGAGGCGGTAGGTATTGCCGGAGATACCTGTCTTGAAGGCATCGGGATGGTAGACCGGGTCGGGCTGGTACTGAGCCAGGGCAGGACTGGCCCAGAATACGGCCAGAATAGAGACGAATGGGGCCAGGCGGCGCCAGCGTAACCCAACCATCACCAGCAACAACAGCGCGAGGGCCAAAGCTCCCATGGGACGGCCCGACGAAGCACCACAGCTCCCGCCCTGGATGTTGGCACCATCTTCGAACCAGCCACGAAAATCGTCGGCGGGGTCATTGGGGTCGGATTTGTGCTCTGTTACTTCGAGATAGTCACCTGCCCCACCGCCATCTGTGTCGGCCTTAGTCGGGTCCGTAAAGTAGAAGGTAGCCTCATCCTCGTCGGTCAACCCGTCGTTGTCGGAGTCGAGGTCAACGTAATCGGGGGCTCCGTCACCATCCGAATCTACCGGGGCACTGGTATGGTCGTCATCCCCGGCCTCAGTCTTGTCGGGGATGGTGTCGTCGTCGGAGTCGGTATCCAGGGCATCGATGGTACCGTCTTCGTCGCTATCGGGTGGATTCTCGGGATCATCCCCTACTTCCACAGGGTCGGGAATCGTATCGCCGTCGCTGTCAGCATTATTGGGATCGGTGCCGATTTTCGTTTCCAACCCGTTGGAGAGCCCGTCGCCGTCGGCATCTCCATCCAGCGCCAGGTCGTCACCAGGATCGTTGGGATCTGATTCTTCGTTGTCGATCAGTCCGTTGGCGTTCTCGTCTTCGGTGCCGTCGGTAAGGCCGCCTCGATCGGTGTCCGCGACGAGCATGAAAGTGCTGCTCTCGGGGTCTTCGTCCTTCTGGAAATTGCCGGCTTCGAGGTCGGTGCCAAGGAGAACCACGACCTCACCATCCAACTCGGCCTGGCCGTCGCCGATGGCTTGCTCGACGCTCATTTCGGTGCCGTCGAAAAGACCATCATCATCAGAATCGGCGTCGAGGACACTGGCGAGGCCATCGCCATCCATGTCGAAGTTCCAGTTATCCTCATCACCGTCAAAGAGGCCATCATCATCGGAGTCCAGGTCGAGGGGGTCGAGGCCGAAGGACTCTTCTTCGGCGTTGCAGAGACCGTCGGTATCGGTATCGACGCAAAGATCGCCATCATCCATGGGTTCGAGGGGGTCCGTTTCGTCCGGCCCTACCTCACCATCCTTGTTGGTATCCTCGCTCCCATCCGAAAGGCCCGAGTCATCAGAGTCCCAAAGGGTCGCCAGCGTCGTGGTGGTTGGGTCCGCATCGGCCACGAAGTGCCCCACCTCCGGGTCGGTATCGGCGAGGGGCTCGGTGACGCCAACCTCTGTGCCATCCGAGAGACCATCGTTGTCACTGTCGGGGTCGAGGACTGCGGCGAGACCGTCGAGGTCCACGTCGAAGGGCCCGTTCAGCTCCTCGCCATCGGCCACGCCGTCGTCATCGGTGTCACCATCTTCGCTCTTGCTGCCCAGGAGCAGTTCCCGAACATCGGGAAGTCCATCTCCATCGCTATCGGCCGGAACGATTACCGCCGCAGCATCGAGGGGATCGCTCTCGCCGTCGTCGACAGCACCGTCGCCATCGCTATCCTCCTGACCGTCTGCCAGACCGTCGCCATCACTATCCGCAAGCAACATGTAAGTGCTGGTCGTCGGCTCAGTATCAACCGTCGCGTTGAAGTAGCGAAGTGCGGTGTCTGCGCCAAACTCAGTAATCCCTTCTTCCAACCCATCGGCCAGCAGGTCGCCATCGGAATCGGGGTCGCGGAGGTTGCGCAATCCGTCGAGGTCCGTGTCGTTGCGCCAGTTATGCTCAGCACCGTCAAGCAGACCATCGTCGTCGAGGTCACCATCTACGGCGATGATTCCCAGACCCCATTCCTGCCGGTTTGTTAGCCCGTCACCGTCGTCATCGGCTAGAATCTCGGTCTGTTCATCGGGCGGGGTGTCGAGATTGCCCGGGTCGAGGGGATCCATCTCGCCGATGTCTACCTGACCGTTGTGGTTGGGGTCTTCGGCGCCATCAGTGGCATTATCACCGTCACTGTCGGCCAACGTATGGTCGGTGAGCGTGTCAACGTCAACGTCGGCCCTGAAGTTGCCCCACTTCAGGTCGGTCCCGGCAATGGAGTATGTCTTGCCGTTTTGCGACTCGTATTCGGTGGCTGGAATCGGTTCAGCGATGCCCCGCTCCGTACCATCGAAGAGACCATCATCGTCCGAATCGGGGTCAAATGCATGGATGAGGCCGTCGCCGTCGGTATCTTCCAGACCTTCTTCCCCATCGGGCAGTCCGTCGTCGTCGCAGTCGGCGTCCAAGGGGTCAGTGGGCCCTTCCCATTCTTCCTTATCATCCAGACCGTCGCCATCCGTGTCCGCGTTGTATGGGTCGGTTCCGGTTTCGCCCTCTTCCGTGGTGTTCTTGAGACCATCCCCGTCAAAATCGAGGTCCTCGGGAGGGTCGTCCTTGGGGTCTACGAAGTTGGGAATACCATCGCCATCATCATCTCCGACACCTTCTTCCAGGTCACCTTCCTGGGCATCGTCGGAATCGAGGTCGAGGTAGTTGGGGATACCGTCGCCATCGGCATCGATGTCCGCTGCACCATCCTTGTCCGCGTCAACATTCCACTCCACAGAATCGGCAATCTCATCGCCATCCGAATCGCCATCCAGATAATCAGGCAAGTCATCTGCGTCCGAATTCACCGGTAGCGTTTCAAGGTCGGCGTCGCCGGCCTCCACTGAATCGGGGATAGAATCGCCGTCGGAATCGGTATCGAGGGCATCAATGGTGCCGTCGTCGTCTGAGTCAGGAGGGTCGAGGTGGTTTTCACCGACTTCCACGGTATCTGAAATGGTATCGCCGTCGCTGTCAGCGTTGTAGGGGTTGGTTCCGATGGCTTTTTCTTCACCGTTGGTGAGGCCATCCCCATCCGGGTCTGCCACGAGGTCATCGATGGGGTCGAGGGGATCAGTTCCATCGACCAGCACCTCGGTGCCATCGGCCACGCCGCCATCGTCGGTATCCTTGTCATTGGGGTCGGTCTCGTTGTCATCCACGGCACCGTCTTTGTTCTTGTCCTCGTGGCTATCCCAGAGGCCGTCCTCGTCCGAATCTTTGTTGAGTGGATCGGTGGTGGAGTCGGGGTCGCTGTCTTCGCCAAATCCCAACTCCATGCCATCACTCAGCTTGTCCCCATCGCTGTCCGGGTCCAGCGGGTTCGTCTCACCATCGTTCTTCTCGAAGCAGCCGTCGTGGTCACCGTCTTCGATACCATCAAGCAGGCCATCACCATCGGTGTCAGGGAGGTGCGGGTTGGACTTTGACCCAGGACAGTCATCGAGCTCAAAGACGCCCGTTTCCAGGCCATCGCCAAGTTCGTCATCGTCGGTATCGGAATCGAGTGGGTCGGTGCCGAAAAGATTGTACTCTACACCATCATTGAGGCCGTCCCCGTCGGTGTCGCTATTGGTGGGTTCGGTTCCCACTACGTTTAGTTCGAACCCGTCGTTGAGGTTATCCCCGTCCGTATCCTTCTGAGTCGGGTTGGTTTCGAGGATAGGGTGCCACTTGCCGTTCTTGTCAACGTCCTCCTCGCCGTCAAGGAGTCCGTCATCGTCGGTATCCATGTCGTTGGGGTTGGTGCCTTTAGAGAAGGGATTAGCTTGATTGTACTTACCCCGACCTCGGTCTTGTCTGAGAGCCCATCGTCATCGGAGTCTTTGTCGCAGGGATTGGTGTCGTTCTTGGCCTCCTGGTTTCCCACCCACCAGGTGTTCTGGTATTCCTTGAAGTTGGTCAGGCCGTCGCCATCATTGTCGAGGAACTTATCGCCACTATCCAAGGGGTCAAGGGGACCTAGCGGGGCATCGCTGCAGGCTTCCTCGGTGGAATAGGTCCACTCCCACAGGTCGTCCATCCCGTCACCGTCGGTATCGAAGATATTGGGGTCAGATTCTTCGGCGTCTACCTTCCCGTTGGCGTTGGCGTCTTCGGTACCGTCACTGAGACCGTCATCATCTGAATCGCCGTCGTAGGCCCCTGTGGTAGTGGTCGGATCGGCATCGGATTGGAAGACTCCCAGGTCAGTAGCATCGGGGTCTTTTGCCGATTCTTCAGGTTCTGCGAGGCCCTTTTCGAGGCCGTCAAGGAGGCCGTCCTTGTCGGAGTCGGCAACGGAAGGATCGGTGCCATAGAGGAGTCCGTCCTCCGTCATCACCCCGCCCTCGTTGCCATCGAGAATACCGTCATCGTCGGTATCAGCGTCCAGGGGATCGGTGGCAAAACCATCGCCCAGGGGCAAGTGGTCCTCGGCATCGTCGAAGTTATCTCCGTCGCTGTCGGCATCGAGGGGGTCGGTGCCGCTGATTTCAGCTTCATATTGGTCTGAGAGGGAATCGCCATCGAGATCGCTGGCGAAGTCCTGGGCGTCGGTGGCATCGGTACCGTCGAAGAGTTCGGAGACATCGAGAACTCCGTCTCCGTCAGTATCGGGAATACAGGGGTCAGAGCCTGCCCCATCCACGGCCTCGTCACCGTCGGCCACTCCGTCCTTATCGGAATCGGCCAGATTCGGGTCGATGCAATCGTAGAGAGTCATCCGGAGCGTGTGCTCCTCGCCGTCAGTCAGGCCGTCATTGTCCGAATCCTCGTTGAAGGGGTCGGTGTCATAGACGAGGGTTTCCCAGCCGTCGGGGAGACCGTCATTGTCCGAATCGGGGTCTACCGGATTGGTCTCGCCATCTTCCGGCTCCCAGATGCCGTCACCGTCCGCGTCCTCTTCGCCGTCAGAGAGCCAGTCGCCATCAGTATCTGGTGCGAAGGGATTTGTGCCGAGTTGCGCCTCATAGTAGTTGGTGATGCCGTCATTGTCTGAATCCATCAGGTCGTCGGAAGCATCGAGTGGGTCGGTCTTGTCCACCAGCACTTCTTCGCCGTCCCAGACTCCGCCGAGGTCTGAGTCACCGACGAGCGGCTCGTATCCCTTGACAACTTCTATGTAGTCGGTGAGGCCGTCGAAATCGCTATCTGCTTCGGTAGGGTCGGTGCCGAGGCCGAGTTCCTCGCCATCCATGAGGAAATCCCCATCACTGTCCATCATGGTAGGGTCAAGGTCGTAGCTGCTCTCTATTTCTGCTAAGTCAGTGAGGCCATCGCCATCGCTATCTTCACGGGTCGGATCGGTGCCAAAGGCCTCCTCTTCGATGTTGGTCAGGCCGTCAGCGTCGGGATCGCCGCTAGCATCTTGATCGGCGAGGGAGACGAAGTATGAGAGTTCCCATTCGTCCTGGAGACCATCGCCGTCATTGTCTACGGCCCAGGCCGTGCCAGGAACTGCGGCAATTAACCAAAGCGCCAGCAATCGAAGCAACTTGCGCATGCCATATCATCCTTCGGCCCGGGGCCGCGTGATAGACGCCATATAGAGTTTACACCACTCCGTGTGCGTAACACTACCGCAAGAACATCATGTTGGCAAAAGACGTGCGCGTACGGCGCGCACGTGTGGGCTGTGCGGCTGCGTCGCACGGGGGCTGCGCCCGCGGCGCGTGCGCAGCCAGCTATGCTGGCGTTCGCTGGCGAGCGTTGCTCGCCGTTAAGACGGGGCGAAGCTCCAGCCCTCGAGAGCAGAGCGACCAGCCCTCGGGAGCAGAGCGACCAGCCCTCGGGAGCAGAGCGACCAGCCCTACTCTTGTCGCCAGACGAGATAGAGCAGCCACCCGAGGAAGAGGAGGACCAGGCCATTGAGGATGGCATCGATTGGTCCGCCGGTGGTGCGAGCGGGGCGCTTGGAGAGACTTCGGTTCCAGGCAGAAGGAAGGACCGGGTCCGGGGCCTCGTGGAAGCCGCTGACGGCAGCCATGGCCTGGACGTGGTCGGCTGGGATCGGTTGCCCTGAGGCTGGCAGGGCGGTGGCAGGTCCACCGGTAGCTTCGACGTTCTTCGATGGACGCCCGGGGCCGGCCAGCAAGACCTGGCTGGCAAGGGATTCAATGGCTTCGAGCTGACCATGATAAGTGCCAGCGGGAATGCGGGTAGAACGGAGGAAAGGAGCCGCCTGTCGGAGGTCACTCTGAGCTAAGTCGAGGTCGCGCAGGCTCAAAACGCCTTTGCTAAGGACTTCCGCAACCTCGGCATCGCCGTTTTCGACAAGCACCAGGACGCAGTCCAAATCGCCGGCCGAGGCCTTTCCTAAGAGCACAGCAGGGCGACCGACAAAGGCCTTTTCTATACCTTGCACGGCAAGCACCCTGGCGGCGGCAATGCCACCACCACTTCCTGGGGGTGGGACGCCGATGGAGGCGTTGGCGACATTCTCCAGGTCGAGCCGACAGAGCTGATGGATGGTGCGAGAACCAACAGCGACAACCGCCTCGACACGGTCATCCCGCTCACCCGAGGCGAAGAACCGCTCGGCCCCCAACATAGTCAATCTGACCCGGCCCACCTGTGTGTCGGACAGCGGTGTGGGAGTGGAGCGCACAACAACCGTTCGGCGTGGATAGGCATTTCGCACGGAGGCCAGTGCCCGGCCCGCAAAGGACTCTAAATGGTCATCGGCGTGGGTGACGATGACGAGGTCGGGGGTTTGGGGCAAGAGGATGTCGGGATTGCTCAAGAGTTCATTCTTGATCAGGAAGGTGGTTGCCGCAACGGCTGGGGTGGCCCCCTCAAGCTGGACTGCATGGTTGAGCTGCCTCATGGCCTCCCTGGTGACCGCTCCTTCAAGCTTTGCGAGGGAATCGGCCAGCCCCTTGTGTTTCTTCAGTGCCCGGGTCCGAGCGACGAATGCCGCGCCATACTCCGGGAAGAACCCCAGGTCATCAGCGAGAGTTACGAGACGGGGGTCCAGGGCAGCACTATCGGTTCCGTAGAGGACGGCCACTTCCGCCCGCCCCTCGAGTACCGCGGCAACTCGCGTTTGCGGGTCTTCCTCGACAATAGGCTCGCCGCGGATCCGCAATCCGTAGCGTTGGACCAGCGATTGGAGGCCATCGAGGGGACGCCGCAAGAACTCCCCCGGACAGGCAATCTGCAAATCAGCGGTGGCGGCCAGGTCGGAGATCTCTGTCAACTTGCGGCCGGGGGCAGAGTCACTCTTTGCCACCAGGATGTAGCCGTTGTCGAAGCCTAAGGGTGCCAGCCAGGTTAGCCCCATGGGCTGGTAGATCTCCTGTAGGCGAGTCAGTGCTCCCGCTCCGGATAGCGGGGTTTCGCCACGGAAGACAAAACCGGTGCCCGTGTAGTCGACCAACAAGTCCAGTTCCCCGGCCTGAAGGCCCCCATAGCAGGCGTAAGTATCGCCGCATTGCACCACTGATTCCACCGCCCAGCCGTCATCTTTGAGGATCTTGGCGGCCATTTCGGCCAATACGCGCTGTTCGGCAAAATCCTTGGCTCCGATCCGCAGTGGCTGCCCATCGGAACAGGCGATGAGGCAGATGGCGGCCGCGGCCAGAATGGAGAAACGTGAATTCATCACTTCCCTCCCTTAGAGCGCACGTCCCTGGGCATCACCCGGAAGAGGGCAGCCACTTGGAGCAGCATGATGAAGAGAAAGGGTACGGCACCGCTAACCACTACTGCCCGCAACGCATGAATACCCCCCGTGAGCAGCATAGCCCCAGCCATGAAAGCAAGGACGATGCCCCAGGTCACCTTGCGGGCGGCGGGAGGATTCATGGAGCCCCCGGTGGTCAGCATACCAAGGACAAAGGTAGCACTATCGGCACTGGTTACGAGGAAGACGAAGACCAGCAGGCAGGCGGTTGCGCCAAGGACTCGGGTCAGCGGGAAGCGAGCAAAGAGGGAGAAGACCGCAACGGTCACATCTTCATTGACCAACTGCGCCAGTCCCCCCATGCCCCACATCTCTTCGAAAATAGCGGTACCACCGAAAACGGAGAACCAGAGCACCGAAAAGAGGGTGGGAGCGAGCAGTACACCGAGGATGTACTCGCGAATGGTTCGACCACGGCTGATGCGGGCGATAAAGACACCGACGAAGG
>CAZFVN010000076.1:0-27229 GCA_964522395.1 uncultured Myxococcales bacterium | reverse complement strand
TCGGCGAATGCTGTAAGTGCCTGGGATTGAAGGATAAATCGGCGGCGCGTCCGCTTTGCTTGCCTTCCGCTTTACTTGCCTTGGATTCGTTCTACTTTTGTGACGCCTTCGATGCGTTGTAGGGCGCGGAGGATGGTTTTTAGTTGGCTCATGTTTTTGATTTGGACCTGGAAGACGTTTTCTGCTTTTTGGTCACCGGTGCGGACGATGGCTTGACGGATGTTGACACCTAGTTCGGAGAAGACTTTTGACATGAGGGTGAGAAGTCCTGGAGAGTCCATGGAGGTGATCTTCAGGGTAACGTCGCGCATGGAGCTGTCGCCGCGGTCCCAATCTACTTCGACGAGGCGGTCTTCGTCCATTACCTGGACGTACTTGCAATCTGCCGAATGAACGGTGATACCTCTTCCTCGTGTCACGAAGCCGACGATGCGCTCTCCGGGGATTGGGCTGCAGCATTTGGCATAGCGGACCATGACATCATCCTGGCCCCCGACCAACACCTTTCCTTTGCCCGTTAGCCTGAGTCGTTCGAAGAACCCCGAGGTCGTTCGACGGGGTGCTTCGCCGGCCTCCTCGGTCTTGAGTCCGTGGGCCTCTCGGTAGAGTTCGACAACTGTCTCGGCTTCCATCTTCCCGAGGCCGATGAGATAGAGCACCTGGTCTTCACTTGGATAGCCCATGTCTTTGACCAGTTTCTCAACCTTGCCGGCTTTGGAAACCCTGTTGTAAGTAATGGAGAATCGCTTGAATGCCTTTTCAAGCAGCACCTTGCCCAGTTGGTTGTAACGGCCCCTGGCCTCCGCCCTCAGGACTCTACGAATCTTGGCTTTGGCGCGACTGGACCGGACGAAGCGAAGCCAGTCTTGGGAGGGCTTCTGATTGTTGCTGGTGATAATCTCAACAACGTCTCCGTTGCTGAGCTTGAAGCTGAGCGGAACCATGATGTTATTTACTCGGGCTCCGGTAGTCCGCATTCCTACTTCGGAGTGGATGGAAAATGCGAAGTCCACGGGGGTTGCCCCCTGGGGCAGATTCTTGACGTCGCCACGTGGAGTGAAGACAAAGATCTCCTCGAAGGAGAGCCCCTCCTTGATGGCGCTATACAACTCCATGGGGTCTCGGACTGTCTCGTTGAGGTCCATCAACTCTTCGATGAGCTGTTTCAGATACCGGATCTTGGCCTCATCCGCGGGCGAAACGACGCGGCCATCCTTGTATTTCCAGTGTGCTGCGATGCCTCGTTCGGCGACATCGTGCATTTCGAAGGTGCGTACCTGCACCTCCATGCGCTGGCCGCCTGGGCCAATAACTGAGGTATGCAAGGATCGATAGCCGTTGGGTTTGGGAAGGCTGACGTAGTCCCTGAATCGGCCAGGAACCGGACGCCAGAGTTGGTGTACCATGCCGAGCACTTGCCAGCATTGCTCCACGGTCTTGACCATGACACGAAAAGCGACGACATCGTAGACTTTTTCAAAAGGTACGCCTTGCCGCTCCATTTTGCGGTGGATACTGTACTTGAACTTGTGGCGGGCTTGGACTTTTGCGGAGCTTAGCCCTGATTCACGTACTTCTTGCTCAAGGATGCCTTTGACCAAATCGAGAAACTTGCGACGGGTCTTCTCCCCGGCCAGCAGTTTCTCTTCCAGCTCCTTGTATGCCTCAGGATTGAGATATTTGAACGAAAGGTCTTCAAGCTCCGACTTGAGCCAGTAGAGTCCGAGGCGGTTGGCCAGGGGAGCGTAGATATCCATGGTCTCGCTGCCCTTGCGCAGGCACTGCTCCGGGCTCGTATGCCCCAGGGTTCTCATGTTGTGTAATCGGTCGGCCAATTTGACGAGAATGACGCGGATATCCTTGGCCATAGCAAGCAACATTTTGCGGAAATTCTCTGCTTGCCGCTCTTCCCGGGAGGAGAGGCTCATTTTGGAGAGGTTGGTAACGCCCTGGACAATATCGGCCACTTGCTGGCCGAAGAGCTCGACGAGTTCCTCGTGCCGAGCATCTGTGTCTTCAACGGTATCGTGGAGCAAGGCTGCGGCGACTGCTCGCTCATCCAAACGCAGCTCGCAGACAATGCGAGCCACGTGCAGAGGGTGGATGATGTAGTCCTCGCCAGATTTGCGTTTCTGGCCTTTGTGCTTGCCGGCAGCATAGGCGTAGGCGCTCTTCACCAAGTCCAAATTGACGGTAGGATGATACTCGACAAGTGCCTGGACAATATCGTCCAGCTTGGGTGGATGCGACGGCATCACTCCCCTTGCAGGCCCACCGGATATCCGAGTGTGGTGGACCGTGTTCATTGGCTGCCGAGTATATGCTTGACGTTTTGTGCTTGCAACACCAAAAGCGAATAATTTATAACTGTTTTTCGCCCGGTTCGCTCGATGGTATGCCCGTCGAGGATAGGATTCCTGGCCCCGGAAGGAGACTCAGCAATGCACTATGAAGGCGTCCTCTATCGTCCCCCAAGCGAATCGCAAAGTCTGCTCATCCAGATGACCGTCGGTTGCAGTTACAACCGCTGCACTTTCTGCGCTATGTATGACGAAACGGAGTTCCGGCTCAAGCCTGTTGAATCAGTGCTTGAAGACATCTCCGAGGGCACGTCCTACCGTTTTCGCCGGGTCTTTCTCTGCGACGGTGACGCGCTAATTGCCCCGATGCCCTATCTTGAGAAAGCACTGGGAGCTATCCGCGAGAAGATGCCGACGGTGGAACGTGTCGGCATTTACGGAGACCCTCGCTCCATCCTGAAGAAATCAGTGGCCGACCTCAAGCGCTTGAAAGAGCTGGGGCTGGGCGTCATCTACCACGGCATAGAGAGTGGTGACGAGCAGACCCTGAAGGCCATCAAGAAGGGGGTCACGGTTGAGGAGACCGTGGCTGCGGGGATGCGGGTCAAAGAAGCTGGGATCCAGTATTCAGCTATAGTGCTGATGGGCATTGGCGGTCGAACTCGCAGCTTGGAGCACGCCCGTGCAACGGCGGAAGTACTCAACCGAATCCAGCCAGACTTCATCGGTGTTCTTACCACTATGGTAATAGAGGGCACACCTCTCTATGAACTGGCTGAGAAAGAGAAGTTCCTGATGCCTTCCCGCTTCGGCCTGGTGGAAGAGCTCAAGACGCTCGTGGAGAATCTTGAACTGAAGAAAGGTCTATTGACAAGCAAGCACGCTTCGAACTATCTGACCCTGCGGGTCGTCTTCCCCTACGAGAAGCACCAAGCGGTCAAGCTGTTGGCCGACGTGCTGGAGAAGCGGGACGAAGAACTGCTCAAACCTGAGTCCCACAGAGGGCTCTAAGGAGGCATAGATGGCAGCAACGATTCATGTGGAAAGGAACCACACTCTCGGATTGGAAGAAGCCAAAGTACGCGGCCATGCGCTACTTGAGAAGTTCCACACGAAGCTCTCACACCTCATCTCCGACGTCACCTGGAACGAGGAAGGCACCAAAGGCACTGCGTCTGGTAAGATCTTCTCGGCCACCTTCTACTTGACAGAAACATCCGTCACCGTGGACGTTGAATTGAAGGGATTGGGGGCCCGTGTAATGAAGGGACCAATTCAGGCACAGGTCGAGAAGAGCATCGACATCCGCTTCGGTTAGGCATCCTTCTTCGGGAGTGGCTTGCGGGCTGCTTCCAGGACGCGCTCAGGGTCTTCTCCGTAGGCCCGTTCCGGGTCGTGCGCCAGATTGAAGTATAGTATTCTCGCCACTGCGGAGACCCCGTCCTTCCAGCCGATCTTCTTCCCCTCAGCAAAGCTGCGATAGTGATATGAGATGGGCACTTCGAAGATGCGAACTCCCGGAATGCGCGCCACCTTTGCAGTTACCTCGGGCTCAAATCCGAAGCGGTCGGAAACCAGTTTGATGCTCTTGATGATCTCTGCTCGAAATACCTTGTAGCAAGTTTCCATGTCGGTAAGGTGCAGGTCCGTGAACCAGTTTGACAGAGTAGTCAGCGTGCGGTTGCCCCAGGTGTGCCAATAGGAATTAACGCGACGATAAGGGGGCGAGAAGCGAGAGCCATAGACGACGTCGGCCTGCCCGGAAATGATGGGCTCCAGCAGCACGCCAAAGTCATTGGGGTCATACTCCATGTCGGCATCCTGAATGACGATGACATCCCCGGTAGCGACCTCAAAGCCCTTTCGGAGACAGGCTCCCTTACCGCGATTCCTTGGCTGTAGAAAGACCCTGATGTCGGGCTCTTCATCCAATCTATCCAGGACCTCTCTGGTACCGTCTTTGGAACCGTCGTCGACGATAATGATTTCCTTGTCAAACGGTGCCAGTTGCACCCTCCGGACCACGGCTGCAATGGTCTTCTCTTCGTTGTAGACAGGTATGATGACGCTTAGTTTCATGGTGCTGCTCCCGGGTCGACGACACACCACAACATCTGGTTGTCTATGGTCAAGGATGCCGCGACGTCGGGTCCATTGCAATAGTCGAGAAGAAGCTCCCCGGCATGGTCGCTGCCTCCCGCGTGAAGCAATGCGGGCAATGCCCCGCCAGGTCTCACTTTCGGGGCGGGCATCCCCCATTCTCGGGCGTATCGAGAGAGGAGAGGAGTCGCTCCCCGATCCCACGGAGAGACGACGACCTTTCTTCCCAACGCAAGTAGCTCGTGCGCAGCAGATTCGTCGATGGTCGGCTCCACGTAGAGCCCGTTACCGCCGGCTAGCGCCCCTCCGCTTCCACCGCCCAGGAGATTCGCATAGGCCGAGGGATGAGGGAGGTGACGAGCATCAACTATGACCAGATGAGCAACCACAAGAACTGCTAGTCCTGCCGGCAGATGCTGGACCCAGAATGGACCGCCCCGGCTCTCACCGGAGCGAACCGCGGCGGTGGCCAGGAGCGCGGAAATCAGCCCCAGTGGGGCGAGCAAATTCAGAGAACCGGTGTAGAGAGGCGATCCAGCTCCGGCGGTGACCACGAGGATGGCCAGAATCGGTCCTAGAGGCAACCAGAGCATTGAGGATAATCGTACGCGACCTTGCAGGCTGGCCGCGAGGCCGATCCCGCTTAGTAGCCAAAGTGAAAGGGGAGTGCGGAGAAGCCAGAGATAGCAGGTGGTCCACCACGGAGGACCACCGTCGACGACTTCGCGGTAGATGGTCCCTGCTACGGCGAAGGGTGGATGGAAGGATTTGAACGGACCAAAAAGGTAGCTTAGGACCTCCTTGCCCTCCATGAATGAGATCTTGTAGAAGCCTAAGGCCGCAATCAGAAAGAAGAGTAGGATCGCGGCCAACTCGAGGCCCAAAGGAGCCAACTCCACATGACCTTTGGCGAGGAGCGAATGACCCTTTGGAATGAGCGGACGCGCCGCCGGGAAAATGGCCATGGTGGCGGCGATGGTGGTCCAGAGGCCGAGATGGTGAGTGAACATTGCCAGGCCTCCCAGCAGACCGGCCATGGCACAGAGGATGATTCGTGCCAAAGCGTTTTGTCGGGTCAGGGCCACGCCCAAGACCAATGCCGGTGCGAGGAGGAGAGTCATTGCTATTCCGGCCCCGTTTTCCATGAGACGCTGGAAGATCTGGGGCTGTAGGAGCAGGAGAAGGGGTGCAAGAAGCGCAGCAAAGGGGCCCGCCAGGAAACTGGCAAAGAGGTAGACCAGGGTACCAAGCAGCCCAAGTGCAAGAGCATCCAGAGTGCGCACGACGGGTCCAGCCTCCGGTTCGTCTCCATCAAGCAGAGCTGCTGCCAACCAGGAAGTGAGCGGGCTGGGGGAGAGTGCCAACGAAGCATTCTCAACCTCCTTAGCGGCTCTCTTCTCGGCACTGTCCAGCAGCTTCACTCCGGTGGTGTTTAGGATTCGCGATGACCCACTGTAGAAGAGGGCAGCACTGACTGTGGCGGCGAAAACTGCCAGTACCAATGCTGCCACCAGCAATCGGGTGGCGAATCGGCCCGGAGACGGGTTCAAGGGTGCCAGGCTACTGGTCATCTAGCACCCCGTCGAAGCAAAGATGGTTCTTGCCGCGCCCCCGCTGTTTGATGACAAAAGACAACGTTCCTGAACCGCTACCGGGCAGCTCAGTCTGAAACTCCCAGAGGCCACCAGGCCTAAGCTTAGGGGAGAGTTGGGCGAGTCGCTCACCATCCAGGAGCACCTCCACGCTGACCTTCATCCTGGGGGTCGCAGAGCGCAAAGCGTGGAAGAAGCCGCGTACTGTAATGCCCCGCTCGACGGACGGGAAGTCCAAGCGCAAATGGCCGTCGTTGACTGGGTGGACCCAGAGACACGTTTCGGTAACGCGGCCCGGTTTGCTAGCCTCAAGGAAAGGCCATTTGGCCTGCTTCGGACGGGTTAGTGAAATACGTCGAATCCCGACCCAGTTCCAGGCGGGCAGGTGTCTGTTTGCAAGGGCTGGCCCAGTGGGTAGAAACGAATGGGGCTTCCCTTTGACCGTGGCCGTAACCGTTGATTGGGCCAGCAACTCGGTGAGACGCGCAGGGGCATCCGCAGAGGCCGAGCCGGCCGAGACCAGGTCGCTGCCTACTGCAAGTATGAGTGCTCCAATCAGCAGGCCCGACATCACTACGGGACTGCGCTTTCGTTGTGGCCACCATCGCACGAGCCTATTGGTACCTCAGAAGGCCGCTGGGGGCAAGCGGCAGAAGTTTGCTAATTCAAATTCCAGCCAGCATAATGGGGCAGCTATGAATCGTGAGGTAGACCCATGCATAGAAGAGTGACTCTCGCATTGATCATGCTAGTCTTTGGTGGCTGTAACAAAGGGGGTACCCTGGGTCCAACCATGCCGGGAATGGACATTATCCCACTAGCAGACGGAGTTGGCGACATCGGCTCACCTGGTGATTCGGCTGGAGATGCGGCGACCAAAGACCCTGATGGTGTTGAACCCACTGACCTGAGCGACTCGACTGTTATTCAAGACTTGGCGAGCGACCTAATGGCGCAAGGAGAGAGCAAGGACAGCTCTCAGGCGGATGGTGCGGATGCTATTGCCGAGGATCTGGAAGCTTCCGACGTCCCACCCTTCGAACCTTTTGCCGGGTGCAGCAACGGGTCCCCGTGCCCGCACGCACAGGAGCCGCTGTGCCTGCTCCTGCCTAATTCTGACGAGGGCCTCTGCGTGAAGCCTTGTGGTGGAGACGATGGCGGCTGCGCACCCTGGTTGGAGTGCGTACAGCCCGACTCCAGCAATCCGGACCTCCAAGTCTGTCTTGACATCGCTGGTCTTGGGGACGAATGCAGTGCCACTTCAGGCATTGTCTGTACACCGGGGACCTTCTGCGTGATTACTGACGAAACGGGTGTCTGCACCACTTTCTGCACCCCCGGAGAGGGTATCTGCCCGGTGGGCACAACATGCACTCTCGTAGAGCCGGACGATGCGAGCTGGGGGGCATGCCTGGCCGCACCGGACCTCGCTCAATGTGAGCAATCTGGAGACTGCAAAGAGAACGAGATTTGCGCCGAATTGGTTCCGGGCTTCCTGCGTTGCGCGCCCTCCTGCGACGAAGCAGGCGCGGGTTGCGGCACCTTTGGCCTCTGCACCGCAACGATACAAGCGGACGGAGCTACTGGCAACGCGTGCATAACTTACCAGGAGCAAGGCCAGATTTGCGATACGGCCAAAGGGCTTTTTTGTCAGGAGAGCTTGAAGTGTGTCGACCTGCAGGCGCCCGACGGCTGGAATCGCTGCCTGAAGGATTGTTTCGGTGGCCAGTGTGAGTCAGGCTACGCGTGCAAACAACCGGAGGGAGCCCCTAAGGAGTTCTGTCTGCCGCTGGCGATGACGCTACCGGAACCGACCTACTGCAATGAAACCTATCCCTGCCCCGATGGCTGGCAAATCTGTACGCAGGGAGAAGAGGATACGACCGGAATTTGCGCCCCACCGTGTGGTGAAGATGAGGGTTGCCCGATTGGTCAAAGCTGTCATAACGGGGGCTGCGTCCCGTCAGTACCGGTTGGCTCACCCTGTTTGGCGGGCAAAGGGCTGTTTTGTGCTGACGACGCCATCTGTCTTACGGATCAGGGGCAAGATGACGAGGCTGGATACTGTGCGGTGCCCTGCGAAGAGGGTGACAACGGCGAGTGTGGGGGCCCGACGACCTGTCAGCCCACGGGTGACGGGCAGTTCGCTTGTCTGGTGGCTGGCGGGTGGGGATCCCTCTGTTCGCTGGACGACGGTACGGCCTGTGATTCGAGTGCCGGCCTCCATTGTATCCACGTCTCGTCCGACGATGACAGTGGTTTTTGCACGGGCACTTGCGAAGGCCCCGGGACCTGCCCGCAAGAGGTCGAAAGCGCATTTTCTGAATGCATGATTAAGAAGGCTGACACCTGGTACTGCGCGTTTATCTGCGGCGGTGGTTTCGGTGCCATCTGCCCGGACGACATGAGCTGCTCCGGCCTGGGGATGTGCACACCGTAAAGATGCAGAATAGCTGCCTGGCGCGGGTGAGAGTCAGGCGCGGTGCGCTGACGCCCTGATTGCCTCCAACCTTGCTCTTGGATGCCCAGACGACAATGTGTCCGAAAGAGTGCTTACTATTCGGCTCGAAGTCGCTCCAACATTCCTTCTGACATGGAGACTGAGAGGCGGACCCAGTGGGCGTAGAGTTGCTCAATGTCCGCCTCCTCAAGATCGCCATTCTGGCCGAAATGACGAACTCGTTCATTGACCGCAAAGTGGACAGCGAGGGCGCTGGCTACGGAAATATTGAAACTCTGAGAGAAGCCGTGCATGGGGATGTAGAAGCGTTGGTCGCTAGCCGCTGCCATTTCTTTGCTCAAGCCCTCATGCTCATTGCCGAAGACCAGCGCCACGGGCTGGGCGAAGGAGATTTCCTGAATGGGCACAGCATCATCGTCGAGCACACCAGCGGCAACATGGAAGCCACGCTCGCGGAGATGTGCGACACAACCGTCCACGCTCTCGTGACGGTGCAGGTCCATCCACTTGTCCGCACCATTAGTGATGCCGGGATTGGGCTTGAAGGGGAGATTCAGTGCGGCGACATGTAGCTCCTGGAGTCCCATGGCTTCGGAGGATCTGATACAGGCGGAGGCGTTATGGGGGTCGTAGATATCCTCCAGGACCAGCACAAGATTGCGGGTGCGATGAGATAGCACTTCCCGCAGTCGGGCTTTGCGACGTTCAGTCATGAACTGCTCAAGATAGGCGGTTTCTTCCTGATAGGTTGGTACCATTAATGACCTAGGCAAGTTGGCGAAGGACGGTAATAACGCGTCCCTGGATAAGAGTATCGCGCCCCTCCTCGGGACGCACCAAAATGGGCTGCATGTCGGGATTGGCTGGTTGCAACCGAATAACGTCACGGTCCATGAAGAATCGTTTGACGGTCGCTTCGCCATCAACCAGCGCAACCACAATTGTCCCGGGAGCAGCGGTTTGCTGGCGTCGCACCACGATAACATCGCCATCGTAGATACCGTCACCGATCATTGAATCGCCGACTACTTTCAGGGCAAACAGTTGCGTCTTCCGAGGTGCGAGGGAGGCATCAACGTGGACCATTCGTTCGACATTTTCTTCGGCCAGGAGCGGTGCACCGGCGGCAATGCGGCCGAGTAACGGCACCTGAACGCTCCCTGCATCCACCTCATCGGCAAAGGGCTTTCGTGAGGTCAATGCGATACCTCGTGACCGGGAGCGGTGCCGAGCTATCGCTCCTTTGCGCTCCAGTGCATTGAGGTGGTCGTTCACTGCATTTGTCGACCGGATTCCCATGGCTTTGCCGATCTCTCGCAGAGTCGGCGGAGAGCCGGCTTCACGCAGGAATTGCTCGATGAAATCCAGAACTTCCTGCTGACGTGGTGAGAGTTCCACTTATGCACTCCTCCCATGGCAACCTTACTGAACAATCGTTCAGCCGGCAAGACCTTTCGACTTGGCAGCGTGGAAAGGCTATGCTAGGTGAGTATCAAAGGTAAATACTCGGAGGTTTATCCATGCGTATAGTCGTTCCAATCTGCTTGATCGCCTGCTTCCTAGCCACAACCGCCGCGGCCCAGGACAAGGGGCTGGCCATGCCGGATGCGATGGTGATGATTGGTCAGGGGAAGTTTGTCAGAGGGTGTTCGCCGGCGACTGATCCCAACTGCCGTTCGCACGAGCGTCCGGCACACGAGGTCCAACTTGGGGCTTATCTCATCGATCGACACGAAACTACCGTGGGCGAGTATAAGAAATGCGTCGATGCTGGCAAGTGCACTTTGCCCGGGACCAACACGGACAATAAGCGCTGCAACTGGGGCTACGAGAAACGTGACCTTCACCCGATAAACTGCGTCGATTGGGCGCAGGCGAGTGCTTACTGCAAGTGGGCCGGCAAGAGACTCCCCACCGAAACAGAGTGGGAGAAAGCGGCACGGGGCGACGACGGCAGGCGCCATCCCTGGGGCGGCGACACACCTGACTGCGAATTGGCAATCACCAGTCGCCAGGACAAGGGCTGCGGCGAGGGACACACCTGGCCCGTCTGCTCTGTGACCAAGGGAAACAGCCCGTATGGCCTTTGCGACATGGTGGGCAACGTCTGGGAGTGGGTGTCCGACTGGTATGCGGCAGATACGTATCAGGGACAATTGGGGCAATTGGACAAGGAAACCAAGGAACTGTTGAAGGACCCCACGGGACCGACCAAAGGCCGGGAACGGGTCTTGCGTGGCGGCTCCTGGACGAGCAAGCTGCCCGAGTCTGTGCGCACCTCCACTCGTTTCTACTTCAAGCCTGACGTAAAACTGGGCAACTTCGGTTTCCGCTGCGCTGATGATCTGAGTATCCAGTAGGGATTGGGTGGGGCTGAGGTCCCCTCGGTTCACACCGCCCTTCTTGTCATCGTCGTCATGATCGTAGTCATCGGCGTCATCGTCGTCATCATCGTCGCCGCACCCGCCTACTTCCACCTATGGGTGGAGTAGACCACTCCGGTGACCTCGACATCCTTGTGCAGCTTGATATCGTCATCACTGATCCGGTCAACGCCGGCCAGCACCGTGTTGTCGTGCACGTGAATACCATTGTAGGCGAAGAAGAGACCGTCGGTCCCGGCGGTGTTGTTGTTGTCGATCGACGTGTTTTGCTTTGTCCCCCCGGCTGCGCCCCGGGTGGCGGCCTGCGCTAAGTCGATGGGACGACACTTCTGCGCCATCCAGACGTTGCCCAACACTGACGCTATACCTCCCTTCAAGAACGAACCGGGGTACAGCCGTGATCAGATCGATGCGGGCACATCGAGAGTAGCCCGCCCATGACAGTGAGCGTCACACCTCAGCTTTCTTGATGAACACGCAGATGATCTTCGCAAGATCGGGCAATAATCGATGGCGAGACGCCTGGCCACGGCACTCATGCGGCGGAAATCATGGCGATTTCACAGTAATCCTAGGGGATTCAAGAAACGGAAAAATATCAAGCGGTAAGGGGCGTGTCTGGCAGCAATTCCCAAATGACGCGGTTGCTCACTGGCGGAGGTCTCCACGGCGGGGGATCGGCGCTATGACAGATGCCGCAGGCTCTGGCGCGGTGAGTCGGTGCGGGCGCGTCATTTGGTGAAGTTGCCAACTCGTTGACAACATTGCAGAATATGGCAAGCGTGCTGAACAGCAAGAATCGGCGGCGCGCCAACACCGATACTCGCGGCTGCCTGGGGCTCGCGAGTGCGGCAGACCTGAGACTGAGAGTAGACCAAGAGGCAAACATGACAGCAAACATCTCCCATTTGGCACAACAGATCTGCGCAGGCGGACAGCGCACGGCATTTCTTTTCGCGGGGCAGGCGGGTGAGTACCTGTCGGAGCTTCGCCGTGAGGCTCTGGCATGGCCCGAAGTGATGGACCTGGTAACCCGCGTCGAGGAGGCACTTCAAGAAGAAGCCGAGTCACCGTTGGCCCGGGATAGCGGTTTGCTTGAAGCCCCGCTCCAGTTGCGACGTTGGCTGGAAAGCGAGGAGCCACCAGTTGATGTTGGCACTCTGGCTTCCTCGATCGTCTCACAGCCTCTCATCTTCCTCACCCAGGCAACCCACATAATGGCCGCCGGGCGGGTCGGCTTCCCCCAGGAAAGCTGGCCCCATCTCTGCGCCACGGCTGGCCACTCGCAGGGACTGATGACCTCGGTCCTGCTGTCGTCGGTAGCTGGCGGCAGCAAGGACTTTGCCGACGAAGTTGTGCGTATCTGTCGTTACTTCTTCTGGCAAGGACTGCGCATGCAGCAGGCCTTCCCCGACGGTGCCGGGAACCGTCGCCAACTGCAGGCCCACTACGACCGCTTCGACGAAGGCTTCCCTTCCCCGATGGGGGCCATCAAGGGACTTTCCCAGGAAGGGCTGGACGAAGCCCTGGCGGCTTTGGACCCGGCGGAGCTCTCGGGCCCCATCGTTCGCTCCCTGGTCAATGGACCGGATCGGCTGGTAGTTTCTGGTGACCCCGCAGATCTGGTGCAACTCCGCCTCCATCTGGCGGATTCTCCGATACACTGGGAGTTCTTGCGCACTTCGGCACCATTCCACTCCCCTTACATGGCTCCTGCCCTTGATATGTTCCGGCAGGACCTCCATCGCCTCGACATCTCCTTTTCGGCCTCGGACCTCTCCATCCCGGTGCTGAGCACTGCCGACGGCAGCAATCTTCAACAGGTCGAAGATCTTACCGAGGCGCTGCTACGCGCTCAGTTCCTGGAGCCAGTGAACTGGGTGGAAGTGTGCCGCCGAATAGCCGAAGAGCATCAGGCTCAGACGCTTATCGACTGGGGGCCACAAACGACCGTCGCCCACCTCGTCAGCGAGAATCTGGAAGGGCTGGGAGTCGCGGTCCTGGCAGCGGAGGACTCCGCTGACCGCAGTGTGCTCTTCGACCCTGAGAACCCTGTTCAGGCGCCGGTACGATGGGCCGATTTCGCGCCGCGCACGGTACGGCTGCCGGATGGCACGGTCCGTCTGGCCAACCGCTTCACGGAAGCGAGCGGCTTCCATCCCCTCTTTGGCGGTGGCATGACACCCACTACGACGACCACCGAAATCGTTACAGCGGCAGCAAAGGAGGGCTACATTGTCGAGTGGGCCGGTGGCGGCCAGGTGACAGACAAGATTTTCCGCCAGCGTCTCATTGAGATGTGCGAGAGCCTGCCCGAAGGGAGCGGCATCCTCTTCAATGCGCTCTATCTTGACCCCTACCTATGGCAGCTTCACAAGCCGCTACTGCTGGAAATGCGGGCTGAAGGTTTCCCCATCCTCGGGGTGACCATCACCGGCGGGATCCCGCCCCTGGAAGAGGCCACATCGGTGCTCACCGAGTTCCATCGAGCGGGCATCTGCCTCAACTCCCTCAAGGTTGGCGGTGACGGCGACATCAAACGCGCCCTGGCAATCGCCGACGCCTTGCCCGACCAGACAATCATCATTCAGGTCGAAGGCGGTAAGGCAGGTGGTCACCACTCAGGTACGCCACTGGAATCTCTCCTCAAGAAGCATTACGGAAGACTTCGCAAGCGCCCCAACGTACTAATCGCCGCGGGTGGCGGGGTTGCCTCAGAGGAGCAGGTCGCAGCCCTCCTTTACGGCACCTGGGCAGAAGGCCCGGCGCCTCGACCAGTTGACGCTGTCTTCGTTGGCACAGTACTCATGGCATGTGCCGAAGCCCACACCTCCCCGGCGGTGAAGCGAAACCTCGCCAAACTCTCTGGCGGCGATGCGCTGCTCAGCTACGGTCAGAAGTCCGGTGGTATTGTCTCCGGTCGTTCTGGCCTCGATGCCGACATCTACTACATAGAAAACAACGCGGCCGCAGCCGCGCTCGCGCTCGAGAAGATGGTGAAACAATCGCCGGACTCTCTGGTTGAGCGGCGCGACGAGGTCGCAGCCCTTTTAGAGCGAACCTGCAAACCTTGGTTCGGACCGCTCGAAGAGATGACGTATGGGGCAGTGCTTGCGCGCATGGTGGAGTTGATGGCTCCAGGCGAGATCCCCTCCTCTTTGGCCCCCTTCGGTCCGTGGTTTGATGAGAGCTACTTCGACCGATTTGCGGCGTTTTGCCGGCGCGTCCTTGAGCGCTTTGCGGCCGATGCCATTGAGCAGTTGGATGAGCTCTCACCTGACGAGCCTGCCAGTTGGCTTGAGCACGTCAGCCAGTCGGCCGAAGCTGGCGTGGACGCGGTCCTCTTGGACGAAGATGCAGACTACTTCCTGGTCCTCTGCCGACGGCCGGGCAAGCCAGTCAGCTTCGTTCCCCGCATCGATGCCGAGGTCGCTCGCTGGCTCACCCGCGATGCGCTCTGGCAGGCCCATGACCCTCGTTACCCTGCGGAATCTGTCTTCTGCGTCCCCGGCCCCGCCGGGGTCCAGGGCATCAATCAGGTGGACGAGCCGGTGGCAGAGACTCTGGGGCGTTTGCTCGAAGGCTCAATGGCTCCGGCAACGGCAACGGCGACCTCCTTCGCCGGTGCCGGGAGAGCCTCCACTTCCGACGACCCACTTGCTCTGGAGCCGGCCGCAGCGCCAATCCAGGCTCTCTTGACCGCCCCCTTCATCGGCTTCGACGGACAGATAAAGCCCAATGTCCTGCGGGGCTGGACCGAAGAAGTGGACACTCTCACCTGGCGCAAGGAGAAAGATAGAATCGTCCTTGAAGGACGACGCAACGAAGTGGTGGCCTGGCAGGCCACGGGCGACGGCAAGTGCCTGCGCCTGGCCGTACCTCTGGGCGGCCGCAGCGGCGCCTTGAAACTCTTTGCCAGATTCCTCCCGAGCGCTGCCGCCCCCCTCCTTTTCGACCCGTTGGAGGAACCGGTAACTGAGGCTTATGCTCAGGTCTGGAACGCCGGATTTGTCTTTGATATGGATGCTTTTCGAGCTCTCATCCGCGGGGACCAGGGGAACGCACCTCCGATCTGCGCGGCATTTCCCATGGCGTGGAATTCCATCACGCGACAGCTCTTCCAGGAACTCCCCCCACTCAACTATCTCAACTTGCTCCATCTCGAGCAGGAATTTGTTCGCCCCCGTCGGGTGCCAAATGCTGTGGACCAACCTCCGGCAGCAGCTATTGAGTCACTGGAAGAGCACCCTCTGGGCACGACCATCACAGTAATTGCCGCCTCGCAGTTGGGACTCTGGTCCCGGAGCAAGTTCCTGGTCAGAGGCGCCAGCGTGCCGAAACTGAAGAACGGGAAGGAGGTTCTTGAATGGCCAGTGGACTCCATCCCGGATGACCCGACGGACGACATCGCGATTACGGTGGACAAGCAGAGTTTCGTTGCCCCTCGCGATGCCGCTGCATACGCCCGCTGCTCAGGCGATGCCAACCCCCTCCACCTCTCGCCAGAAGTGGCAGGACTGGCTGGATATGACCGTCCGATCATGCATGGTATGTGGACTCTCGCCCGCGCCCTCTCATTGGCAGTGCAATATCTGGGCGAAGCTTACGGTCGGCTCTCGGTGGCGAAGGCCAGTTTCCAGGCACCGGTCTATCCGGGCGACGAATTGGAATTCGAACTGCGTCGATTGGGCCCAGCCCGGGGCGGCCGCTGGTTCCAAACTATCGTCAGGCGAGACGGTATTCGAGTCCTTCAGGCTCGCGTCTTTGTCCGTCCACGCCGCACCGCCTATGTCTTCACAGGCCAGGGGTCTCAGTTCGCCGGTATGGGAATGGAGCTTTACGCCAGATGTGACGCCGCTCGTGAGGTCTGGGACAAAGCAGAAGAGTTCCTCAAGCGCCGATACGGATACTCCATATTGGATGTCGTCCGCGACAATCCCACCTCGTTGCGCTTCTCGGGGCGGCAAGTTAGCCATCCAAAGGGCGTGCTGCATCTGACGCAGTTCACCCAGGTGGCGATTACACTGGTGGAAATGGCCCAGGTCGAACACCTGAAGGCCGAAGGAGTCTATGTCGAGCGGGCGATGTTCGCCGGCCACTCCTTAGGTGAATATGCGGCACTATCGGCCCTGGACATTCTCTCCCTGGAGTGGATGGTGGACATGGTCTACCGCCGCGGCCTGACCATGCAGGGTTTTGTGGAGCGGGACCGTAATGGCCGCTCCCCCTTTGCGATGATCGTAGTCCGACCGCATCTCGCGGGACTCGACGAAGCGGGACTCACGGAACTGGTTTCGTCCATTGCGTCCGAGGGCGGGCTTCTTGAAGTGGTCAACTTCAATGTGCGTGACCGTCAGTACGCGGTGGCAGGAGACCAGACACTACTAAAGAGCCTGCGGGACAGATTGGACGCAGCCACCCCGGCGGGCAACCGCTCACCCTATGTGAAGCTGCCAGGAATCGATGTGCCTTTCCACTCCAGCCAGTTGCGGAGCGGTGTGGCGGCCTTCAGGGAAGTAGTGCGAGAGTCCATTGGTGACTCCATCGACCCAAAGCTGCTGGTCGGGCGCTATGTCCCAAATCTCGTGGGACGCCCCTTTGAATTCAATCGGGACTTTGTTGAGGCAGCACACGACTCCTCGCAGAGCCCGGCGTTGGCCGATATTCTAGTGAATTGGAAGAAGGCCGTCGCGAAACCTGAGAAGCTGGCTGCGACACTTCTAGTCGAGTTGCTCAGCTATCAGTTCGCTTCACCAGTGCGCTGGGTGGAAACCCAGGAGCACCTCCTGGTCACCCCGGAGTGGCGGGTCGACGACCTCGTTGAGTTGGGTCCCCAACCGGTACTTACGGGAATGGCAGAGCGCTCTCTCAAGATGGTGCAACGTCCTAACCCACTGCTCCGGATCCTTCACGTTGAGCGAGACTCCCGAGAGCTATTCGAGCAGGACGAACCTGAGGTTGAGGTAGAGGCCCCGGCGACCCCGAATGTGGAAGCTGCTGCGGCAGCCCCGGTTCAAGAGAGTCAGCCTTCTTCGGCCGCGCCGGCACCGGCATCAGCATCGGGCCCAGGGGTTGAGGCCTTCAAGGTTGAAGCCCTGTCGTTACTCACCGCATTGATGGCCGCCAAATTGGAAATTCCCTTGCCGGAGCCTGGCGCAACCATCGAAGATCTCTGCCAGGGCAACTCGGCTCGACGAAACGAGGTCATGGCCGACCTGGCTGCGGAGTATTCGTTGGCCGGTGCAGAGGGCGCTCATACAGCACCGCTCAGTGACCTGGCGCAACGCATTGAGAAGGCGCTGCCCGCTGGCTGGCAGGCCCCAGGGCCATTTTCCAGGAAGCTTCTGGAAAGCGAACTACCACTAAGCCTCGGCATGCGATTGGAAGAGGCTACGTCCCACTGTAAGCAGGCTTATGGCCTTGACGAGGGGCAGGCGGGTGCGTTCCTCTCGCTGGCATTGCCCGAACTGCGGGCGGCCGACGGGCCGATCGGGCGAAACAATGCCCAGGACTGGCTTACTAGCCGTCTTGACGCTCAATTAGCAGCTCGAGGACTAAGTCGTAGTACTGGGGGAGAGGAGGCGAGCGGTCCCTCAGTCTCCATGGATGATGTACGTGAGGAATTGGTGGGGCGTAACTCACCCTTCCGCCGTGCGGTAGAAGCTCTGGCTCGCTTCTCAGGTCTCGATCTGGCCGAAGTAATCCCGGCCTCAAGTGCGCCGAGCACCCCGGCTGCCAATGCTCTGAACCGTGTCATGGAAAGAGCCTCCCGACTACTGGTTCCCTGCTTTGACGAGCGTAAGATCGTTGAGTTTGGCGAACCTCGCAACTGGCTGCTAAGGGACATGGTGCGCATCGCCATGGGTAGTGATCCCGTTTGTCCTGCTTTCGCCAGACGTTTCGCCTCGTTCGAGGAGGACGAGCATGTAGTCGCGCTCGACAATTACTTGAAGAGCCACTACGGCCCCTATCGCGATGCCAAGTGCAAGGGCATGGGTTCTCTCGACCGACGTGCACTAATGGAAGAGTTACGAGCCATGGCCCCGCTCCCCGGCGCTTACGTCCTGCGGCCCGACCCCGACCTGGGGGTCCGTTTCGTCCTGGACAAGACGGGCACTGAGGACTTCTATGCCTCTGGGGAGACGACAGACACTTCACCAGCAGTTCGCCGCACCATTCTCATTACAGGAGCCGGTCCCGGTTCCATTGGCGAGAGCTTCGTGAGGGAATTCCTGCTGCAGGGCAGAGACGTTATTGTCACTACCTCCGCAGTCTCCGACGACCGGACTCGGCGCTGGCGTAAGCTCTACTCACAGAGCGCCGCAAACGGCGGGCGGTTGATAGTCATTCCGGCTAACCAGGGCTTACGTGAAGATATCGACAAGGTGGTAGACACTGTCTTCCAACTTGGCTTGATCCCAGATCTCTGCTTGCCGTTCGGGGCCATCGCACAACTCGGCCTGACGGGAGATACAGACCCGGGCCTCACCTTTGCCGCTCACCGGATCATGCTCGAAGGGATTAGTGAGTTGATGTCTGTACTGGCTCGCAAAGCCCAGAGTGAACACCTTGACCGTCCATTGCACTTCCTCTTGCCACTCTCCCCCAACCATGGGCAGTTTGGTGGTGACGGGATTTACGCCGAGTTGAAGCTGGGGCTGGAAGCACTGCTGTTCAAGGCACGTACCGAGCCCCTGCTGGCTGAGCACGTACGGGTTGCGGGGCTTAGCATTGGCTGGACCCGCGGCACCGGTCTCATGGGCGTCCACGATGACATCAGCGCTGGACTGGAGAAGTCACATGGGGTTCGCACTTTTGCCCCGGAAGAAATCGTCGGGGCGACCCTTGAAATGCTGGGTCGAGTAGAGCGGCCATTTGGCAGCCCAACGATCCTGGCGCTGCACGGCGGCTTGGAGCGAGTCAGCAACATTGGCTCCATTGTGGCTGAGCTGAAGGCCGGCAATGGTAAGACGGCCGATGCTCGCCCAGCCAAAACCCCGCGTTACAATCCGCTGCTCCACTCCTGGCAAGGCTCCAACGGCGGCGGGGCCACATTGCGTGGCAGCGGCGCTACCCCCGCGCGGGAGCGTTGGTCGAAAGAGGGCCGTAACCCGGTGAAGATTCAGGGTGACAAAGCGATTGCGATTGTCGGCTTTGGCGAGGTCTCTCCATTGGGCAATGCGTTCACCCGATGGCAGCTTGAAAGTACTGGAATTCTCTCTTTGGAAGGTGCTCTTGAACTCGCCTGGATGATGGGACTCATCCGTTACGAGGCCACTGCCCACCAGGCAGGTTTTGTGGTTGCCGACAGCGGCGAACCCATTGCAGACTGGGAGGTGAAGGAGCGCTTTGAGAGCCAGATTATCTCTCACACAGGGATCCGCTTCCTGGAAGATGACGCTTTTGCAGTAGGGCCGGATCAGCTACCCATCTTCAACAGCGTCTTACTTGAACATGACTTTGATTTCCCGGTAACGAACCTGGAAACGGCAGCACCATTCCTGGAGTCCAACAGCGAAGCGACGGTAATTGAGATGGCAGGGGAGACCCGTGTCCGTCTGCCCGCCGGCAGCGTCGTTCGAGTTCCTCGGGCTCTGAAACTGAGCCGCTATGCGGCCGGTCAAGTTCCGCAAGGATGGGATCCGGAACGGTTTGGCGTTCCCTCTCGGGTCGCTCAACAGGTGGATCGCGTCACCCTCTTCAACCTGGTGGCGTCAGCCGAAGCATTCCTCTCTGCCGGACTCACACCTGAGGAGCTGCGAGAGTATGTTCACCCCGCTTACATTGGCAATACCCAGGGGTCGGGCATGGGCGGTATGGCCTCCCTGGCCAGCCTTTACCACTGCTACCGGGAAGACCGACAGGCCCCCGGGGACATCCTCCAGGAGACCCTCATAAATGTAATGGCTGGCTGGCTCGTGCAGGACTACGTGGGGAGTTTTGGACCGTCGGTTCACCCCGTAGGAGCATGCGCAACGGCCGCGGTTTCGCTGGGTTCCGCCTGGGACTTGCTTCAGGTGGGCAAGGCCGACTTCGTGGTCGCCGGCGGCTTCGACGACTTGAGCGTCGAGGGGAACCTCGGCTTCTCGTCCATGCAGGCCACGGCAGCTACGGACGAGATGTTGGCCCGTGGCATTGGTCCGCGCGCCATGTCCCGCCCCAATGACATTCGAAGGGACGGCTTCGTGGAGAGTCACGGTGGTGCCACGCTCTTGCTGACCACGGTGGAGCGGGCCGTTGAGATGGGGCTCCCGATTTACGGTTGCCTCGCTCTGGCTGAGAGCCACAACGACGGTCTTCAGACTTCGATTCCCGCCCCCGGCAAGGGACTTCTCGCCATGGGCGCACGACTTCGGGGAAGACCAGCTCCTCTGGAGAAGGCACTGGACGATTGGGGCCTCACGGTCAACGATATCCGTGTCCTATCAAAACATGACACCTCAACCGCGGCCAACGACCCCAACGAAGCTGCGCTTCTCTGCGAGCTTATGGAACACCTTGGCCGTGATGAGGGGAATCCGCTCATCGTGCACTCGCAGAAATCGATTCTGGGTCACGCCAAGGGCGGTGCGGCGGGTTGGCAGTCGGTTGCGGCATTGCAGATGATGGGGTCCGGTATCGTGCCCGGCAACCCGAATCTTGACGACATCGACCCGGTAATTGGGGATTTGGCACCGCTGGTACTGACCGATGAGCCGTTGCGACTCGACCGCATACCGGCGGTGATGGCCACTTCACTAGGCTTTGGTCATGTTGGTGCGGCGTTGCTATTTGTGCACCCGGCGCTGGCCCTTGACCTGGTCGATGACGACGCGCTGGAAGACTACCTGGTACGCCTGAAGGGTCGGGAACCCGCGGTGATGCAAGGCTGGACCGGGCGTCTCTCGGGCCACCGGCCGACCTACGTCAGCCGCACCGAGGGACCCAAGGCCTCCGACCTTCTGCGAGAGGACCAGCCATGACCCTCGGTCTCGGCCTGGACATTGTCCACGTGCCCGATTTCGAAGCGCGGCTGCGGGACGAGTTTTTTGTGGCCGCCACTTTCACCACTCGGGAGCGGGCCTACTGTGACTCCCAACCGGGTGAGTTGCGGCAAGCTCATGCCTATGCCGGCAGGTATGCCGCGAAAGAGGCGCTGGCCAAAGCAGTAGACCAGGCTCGCAGCTTGCTGCAGGTAGAAGCTCCTGGGGGGGACCTGAAACTGATTGAAGTTCTTCCCACCACTGCCGGCCCGCCCCAACTGGTGCTGGCTGAAGCGGTCACGAAGTGGATGCAGCTCCACCGTCTGCGCCCGCCTATGTTAACTATTAGCCATGACGGCCCGGTGGCGGCAGCGGTCGTCCTTATCGCAGGTTCTCCATGAGCCAGAAACTCTTTGTTGCCAATCGCGGCGAGCCCGTTGCCCGGGCTCGGCAGACCGCAGACCGACTGGTATTCGACCTCGCCGGTGCCGTCCCCCGGGACGAACTTGCCTGCGGCTGGCCCCGTCTCCTGGACAAGATGCAAGTCTTTAGTTCGGGGGTGGGCCTCTTTCAAGATCCGAAGCAATTGGCACGATGTGCCCAGAAGCTTGGCGCCGACGCCCTCTGGCCCGCCTGGGGTTTTTTGGCGGAACGACACGAATTTGCTCGAGCAGTTCAAGCAGAGGGGATGACCTGGGTCGGACCACCACCCGAGGTTCTGGCTCTCTTCGGCGACAAATTGGCGTCCCGGGAGGCAGCGTTGGCGGCAGGTCTGCCGGTGCTGCAACAGGTGCGGGTTGAAGGGCCCGCTGATATTGCTCTCACCAAAGAGACCTTCTCGAAGTACCCACTGCTCCTCAAGGGGGCCTACGGTGGGGGCGGGAAGGGACAGCTCATCGTTCATTCTGCCGATAGTTTGGACGAGGCTGTGGACTCTGCACAGCGCCAGAACCAGGAGCTCTTTGGCTCACCAACACTGCTGGTGGAGCCATTCCTTGAAGCCCCCCGCCACATTGAGGTGCAGGTGGTGGCCGACAGCAGCGGCCGAACCGTCATCCTGGGCACTCGAGACTGCAGCAGTCAGCGCCGCTTCCAGAAGGTTATCGAGGAGGCTCCCGCCCCAGGAATTGAATTACCTGCAGCCATAGCCGAAGGGGTGTGCACGCTATTGAAGAACGCCGGATACGTTACTGCCGGAACAGTTGAGTTCCTTGTAAACGATGGTGAATTCTGCTTCCTCGAGGTCAATCCACGTCTCCAGGTGGAGCACCCCGTCACTGAAGAAACCACCATGGTCAACGACAAGCGGGTGGACCTGTTGGCCCTGATGATTGCTACCGCGCAAGGCGAAAGCCTGGGCTTTGAACAGCACGAGGTTGAGACCATTGGGCACTCCATTGAGGCTCGAGTCTACGCCGAAGATGTGAGTCGCGATTGCCTGCCGCAGACGGGGTTTCTGGAGCGCGCTCGCTGGCCCAAGGGGCGGGGAGTACGTGTAGAGTCGGCGCTTTCCAGCAAGGGTGAGCCATTGCTGGCTCGCTACGACCCAATGGTAGGCAAAGTCATTGCCACGGGGGGAAGCCGCGAAGATGCAATCGAGCGCCTCGATGCGGCCCTGGGGGAGACCCGGCTCATGGGCCTGCCGACCAATCTCTCCTTGCTGCGCGGGATCTTGCACCATCCAGATTTCAAGCAGGGGAAGGTGGACACCAGCCTGCTTGATCGGGTCAGTCCGCTGGCCGCGGCGAGTCGAGAGCAGCTTATTTCTGCGGCCGCAGTGATTGCGTACGAGCAAATACGAGGTGGGCCTGCTGTGGCCGAGCGCCCGAGTTCCAATGCCTCCCTTGGTGCGCTTCCCATTCGTCTCGACTCACGTGGCGAGAAGATGCGCCTGGAAGTTGCCAAGGACGGGCCGGACCGCTACCAGATAAGCGGTGTGGGTCCCATCGCGGCATTCTTCGCCGAGCCGGGGGCTCTGGTCCTGGAGGGACTGGAGGCTGGCTCGGGCTACTACGACTACCTCGTAAATGAGAGCCAGATTACGGTCTACCACGCGGGCCGTGAGTTACAAGTCGGCTGGGAAGTAGAGGGGACGGGGATGGTCTCGGACCCTCACGTACCACCCACCGGTGGAATCCTCTGCCAGCGACTCGTCAAGGCTGGGGAAGAGGTCCCGGCCGGGGCCCCTCTCTACATCCTGGAGTCCATGAAGATGGAGACAACGGTGACGGCGCGCTGGGCCGGTCGGGTTACCGAGTGGCTTGCTGCTGAAGGGGCAATGGTGGAACGTGGGCAAAGTCTCCTGGTACTTAAGGCCGAGAAGACCAATGGGAACGGGGAATCGAGCCCGGAGGAAGAACAGGAGGAGGCCAGTGTCCCCCCAGATGCAGCAGCCCTCGCGATGGCCGTGCTGGGCTACGACCTGACTCTGAAACAAGCGCGCCAGATGGAAGAACGAGAGAGTGATGACGATGACTCTGCCCTTAGAGCAGTCCGCCACATCCTCCTACTGGAAGAGGTGAGAAGTCACCAGATTGAGGCTTCTTTGGCTCTGCTGGTGCGCTCCCGAGGCGCGGCTCAAGCGGATACTCGCACTGAACAACTCCTCGATGAATTGGCCATTGCCTACGGGGCCGCAGACCGCCACGAATTCTGTACTCGAGAGGACCTGCTAGGCCGCTTCTTCCACGCCAACCGCACCATGGCCTCCCGCCGAGAAATTCTATTCTTACTACTTGCTTCTACGCAGGGTTGGAGCGATGAGTTGGGGGCCGCCGTCGCTAGTTGGTGCCCACAACTGCCATCACCACGTGAAGCGGCCCTCAAAGACCGCGTCCTACGCCTCATTAGCGAACGCGCCCCCTCCCACTATTACGCCTTGCGAAAGCCTCCAGTAGCTCAGGAATACTGGCAGGATTGGCTAGCCACGCTGGCACCACATGCAACTCTGCCCCCGGCAACTGGGGAAAAATTCAACCTCGACGACCTGCCCCGAAAAGAGTGGATCCTGAGCAGATGGTTCAAAGAATTCGAGTGTCGACCACTCTTTTGCCGGGCCATTCCGGAAGGGCGTCTCTACTTCGTGGAAGCGCAACGTGGCGAAGAGCCCACCAGACTGATTGCACTCGCTCAGATCAATCCCTTTGTAGCTCCGTCACCAGCCACGGAGCTACCTGAACTGGAGCGCGCTGCCATCGCTTGCTACAAGGTCGTCAGGCGACTTGAAACCAAGGGCTACCAACCCAACCACGTCTTTCTCTCGGCCGATGACGAATGCATCATCCCGTGGGGCCATGATGCCCAGGCGGTGGAATGGTGTGCCAAGGTCGCTGCCCGAATCGGCGGCTACGCGGCGGGGCTGCGCATTGATGCCACTGAGTCCTTCATGAATCTTGGGCAGGGTACCAGATTGCTGGTAGTGCGCCATGCGCCGGATGTGGGCATCGTTTCGAGTCCCCCCTTCCCGATGAGTGAGAGACGTTGTGAAGATGACCCTGAGAAGTGGCTCGACTCCCGGCAGCAGCGGATGGGGAAGCTGACTAATCAGGCCCGTATGCAGCTACTTTTCGATAACGCTGAGTATGAGCCAGTGCGCCTCCCCGAACCGAAGGGACACCGGCTGGACGTCCATGAGGGACTGGTCTCAGGTGAGCCGACGGTGATTTATGCCAACGACTTCAGACGCCTGGGAGGGGCCCTGGGGGCCGCAGAGGGCCGACGGTTGACCCTTGCCGTACTCTACGCCTATTTCACCGGCAAGACGGCTATCGCACTCCACGATGGAGCGGGGGCCAACGTCAAGGAATCGGTGGTGAGCCTCGTGTGGGCTGGGGCTTACTTTGGGGCTGTGGCGATTACCAGTGGACGGGCTACTCAAGATGACTTCGACCGCTGGTGGAAAGACCACGCGCTCCACGACGAAATGGCCGCGGATCTCGCGGCAGCAGGGGTTGAGACCTTCGACGCCCAGCCGCCGTTGCGTCATTTACACCTGCATGTTGGTGCGGCCGTTGGAATGCTTGTCTATGGGCCAGCAATTGCGGGCCTCTCGGTGATGGTCGACCACCCGAATGTCTATCGGGTCTTGACGGGAAGCCGAACCGTTGCCGTCACCTTGGGAGAGAAGCTCTCCAACTACGAATTGGGTGGGGCCCCGGTGCATGCCCGCTGTTCCGGCGACATCGACTTGACGGTTTCCAGCGAGCCTCGCATCTATGACCTGGCGCAGAGTCTGGTAAAGGTGCTGGCAGCCGCTCCTGAGCGCCCACCCATCGAGTCAATTCACTCCAGTTGGCAATGCCCCCCTGGGGCCACCATCCTCTTTCCCAACCAGGCACTTCGAGAAGTCTTGGACGACGGCTTCTTCCTGGAAATGCGCAGGGAATTGGAGTCCTCCGGAAGCGTAACCACGGTCCTTACTCGACTGGCAGGCACACCCGTTGTAGTGGCCGCGCTGGCAACGCCGGTGCCCCTCACAACCCGCAACGACTGGCGCAAGCTCTATCACGCGGCACGCACCGCGGCGGATTGGCATCTGCCCTTCGTAATGGCCTTCGCCGGCCGCCCGATTCCGGTGACGCTTGAGGATGAGGCGTTGGCCGAGAAGCGGGAGTTCTTGCGGGTCGTGCGTGATATGCCGACCCCAGTTCTTGCTCTCGCCTGTGGTGAAGAGGCCCTCGCCTCGCCACTACTGGACGACGCCGACTTCGCGGTGCTCCTTGACCGTCCCGGAAACGACGCTGCCGGAGCTGCCTGCCAACGTCGCGTCGAGCGTTTTGACGAGGCTTTTCAGGAGCTGGCGAAGTTGCTCAGGCAGTTGACTACGATTAGTCAGCCCGGTCCGTTCAAGCAGTCCACGGAAAGAGCCGAACTACCGGATCGCATGGGCGTGGCCTATGACATGCGAGGCTTCCTGGAGAGCACGCTGGACGAAGGCAGCTTCACGGAATTCTGGCCGACACCGCGCCTCTCTTTGATTTGTGGTGTTGCCACGGTTGGTGGCCGCGCAGTTGCTGTAATTGCCGATGATCCAGAAGTTCAGGGCGGTGCCCAGACCCGAGATTCCCTGGCCCGCTTCACTCTCTTTAACCGACTTGCAGAGCGCTGGCAGATGCCCCTGCTGGAATTCAACGATTCGCCAGCTTTCATGCCGGGGAGTCAGCAGGAGCGGGCGGCAATTCAGGGGGCTGGTGGCAAGAGCCTGCTGGAGGAGGTGCTGACGACAGTGCCTCGCCTCGCAGTAACGCTGCGCCAGAGCTACGGAGGTCGGCTCGTTCACGCCAACCTCTGTTCCCTGGGTCCGCCTCGGCAGGGCCTGGCGCTGAAGGACGCGAGGCTGGGCGTCATGGGTGCTGCCGGAGCTGCTACTGTGCTCTACAAGGGCGACGGGTCCGACGTCGAAGAGTGGAAGGATAACTACGAGAAGAGCTACCTCTCAACAGCCCAGGCCGAAGATGCCGGCGCGGTGGATGGTCTCTGCGAGTTGGACGAGTTGCGAAAGCAGTTGTTGGGTTGGCGTGGGTCGTTGGGGTAGTGCGACCGGAGGCGGGGCAGCAAGAGAGCCCCTTCCCACTGGTAGGGAAGGGGTCTGGGGGTTGGGAAGCCCATTGTCAATGTGATGTTGATTCTTGCCGGAATGTAGGTGGGCGAAAAGCCCCGGAATATTCGGCAAGGGCATCCCTATCCCAACCCTTTCCCTGTCGAAGGGAAAGGGCTTTCGCAAGTCCACAACACATTCAGCGCTCATATGAAAGACCTAACAACCCCTTGCAACCAACACCGACCCAAACTACCATCGCACCAGAGCAATCCTGCTGGAGGAACGCGATGAAGAGACTGCTTTCGATTACCGTAATGGCGGCACTGACTATCGCCTGCAACTGCAAGAAGGAAGAACCTGCCAGGACAGCGCCTGCAAAGAAAGAAAGCGCGCCTGTGGCGAAGGCAGAGCCGTTGCCGATTTCCAAGGCTCCATCGAGACCTGTAGAGCCGACGCGGGGGGCGAGCCCGGTGAAGATCATCGGCGTGAATCTTGATGCGAAAGAGGTAGCCGAGGTGAAGGCAATAGCCGACGGCTTCTGGAAAGCCTGTGCCGCAGAGGATTGGGGTACGGTGAAGAAGGCCGGTCGCATATACTTCCAAAACGAGATGGCAGGAGCGCAAATGAAGAAGCGCTTCGGCAAGGTCGAGATTATCGAACTGGGTATCCCTCAAAAGGACCCGACCACTGATTACCCTGGCTACTTCGTCCCCTACAAAGTCAAGCGCCAGGATGGAACCCTCATGGATTCCCGCATCACCATTCGCAACGACGGGCCCGACGCGCGGTGGTTCATTGATGGCGGGTTGTAAGTCGGGGAAGGGGCCCGGTGGTGCGGAGACGCCCCGAGTGGCGTCTCTACGAGTTGCCTGGGGCCGATACGTTGGCGAC
>CAZFVN010000075.1:0-27658 GCA_964522395.1 uncultured Myxococcales bacterium | reverse complement strand
AAAGAGCACCTCGGCATTGTTCTTCCTGGCCAGCTCAGAAATCCGCTCCAGATTGGCCGCGTAGTCATTGATCGCAACCCGTCGCCGATCACGCGCATCTGGCTCAATGTGCTTGCCCCAACCGACAGTTCTTGAACCTAGTTGACCCAACGCATTGAGCAACAATCGCCAGGTGGCGAATTGCGAAAGCGCTTGATTTGTGTAGAAGAGGATGCGGAATGTGATCGTATCTCGCCGGGCCAGCAGTTCCTCATCGACAAATGAATCGAGATTGTTGTCCGACCAGAGATTGGCGACCACAATCAGCTCGGGCTTCTCCCGCGGAACCACTGCCTCCAGCACGCGAATCGACTGTGAACTCGAGTAGCCGGGCGCGGCAAGATTGAGAGTGCGGATACGACCCGGAGCGGCTGCCGCGACCAGGGTTGGAAAGCTCTGGTTGGAATTCAGGCCGTGGCCATAGACACTTGAGTCCCCGACGAAGACAGCCGAACGGCCCGCCGACCCGGCCGCCTGGTCCAAAGTGAAACTGGCCTCCCGAGGGTCACCGTCCTGAGGCACCCAGATCAGGTGCGGACTAGCGGGCATCCTGGCATCGTCTCCCCCAGAGGGATCGCCGGTGCGCAGGATTGCCTCAATCACAAGCAGGCCGAGCAGGGCAAATAGCGGCCACCGAACCCAGCTTGACCGATAGAAGCGGGACAATTTACCCGAGCCCGCGGTGGATGAACTAGCCATCCGTTAACGCCTCCAAAAGGTGGGGCCACTCGCTAAATGGCTGCAACGTGCACAGCCCCAAGAACTCTTTTAACTCTAGACGTGTTGCAGCGCCCGGTCCAGGTCTACGATCAGGTCGTCAATGTCCTCGATGCCAACGGACAGTCGGATCAAGGTATCGTGGATACCGAGGGATTGGCGCACCTCTGGCGGCAGACTGGCGTGCGTCATGATGGCCGGGTGCTCGATGAGAGACTCGACGCCCCCCAGGCTCTCGGCCAACGTGAAGACTTTCAAGTTTTCCAGGAAGCGTCGAGAGCCATTAAGGTCCGAATCGAGGTAGACCGTGACCATTCCACTCATCCCGGTCATCTGCTTCTTCGCCAGTGCATGCTGCGGGTGCGATTCGAGCCACGGAAAGACTACCGACTCAACCTTTGGATGCGACTCCAAATGGTTGGCTACGGCGAGGGCGTTCTCAAAATGGCGCTCCATGCGGACACCCAGAGTCTTTGCCCCTCGCAAAGTAAGCCAAGAATCCCACGGTCCGGGGACCGCGCCGACCGCGTTTTGCAGGAACTTCAGGCGGTCTCTCAGGTCCTCATCCTTCACTACCACTATGCCCCCCACGACGTCACTGTGACCACCGACATACTTGGTGGTGGAGTGGACTACCATGTCGACTCCAAAATCAAGGGGGCTCTGAAAGAAAGGAGACGCGAATGTGTTATCCACCGCCACTAACGCATTGGTACCCTTGGCTATCTCGACGATGGCGGCCAGATCCGTCAGTTTCAGCATGGGATTCGTGGGCGTCTCGATCCAAATCAACTTCGTCTTTTCGTTGACGGCGTTGGCCACGTTCACCGGATTCGTAGAGTCGACCCAATGAAAGGTGAGCCCGGTCTTCCGATGGACCTGCTCGAACTGCCGGTAAGTGCCCCCGTAAACATCGTCGGTGCAGACCACCTCGTCACCCGCTTCCCACAGGTGCATGATGGTATCCTCGGCAGCCAGGCCGGAGGCGAAGGCGATGCCGTACTTCCCACCCTCGAGGGCCGCGATACACTCTTCCAAGGCATCCCGAGTCGGGTTGTGCGTGCGGGAGTACTCAAAGCCGGTGTGGACGCCGGGACTCTGCTGGGCGTATGTGGAGGTCTGGAAGACCGGAACAATGACGGCCCCGGTCTTCTCTTCCGGTTCCTGCCCCGCGTGAATCGCTCTGGTGTTGAATTTCATGAGAACTCCGGATGGCTAGGCGCGATGTTGTTCAAGGTACTCAATGATATCGATGCGGGTCAAAATGCCTTCAATGGCCTCGACCTCAGGCGCAGTTCCTATAAGAACCGCACTGTGCGATAGCAGGCTCTCATTCAACTTGCCGATGTTGGTTTGTGGGTGGAGCACCGGCAGTCCGCCCTCGGCAATGGAGGCGACCTTCATTTCGGGGGAGGTACCGGATACCAGCGCCGTCAGGATCTTGCGCTCCGAGACCGTGCCACAAAGCGCCCCACTGGTATCCTTCACCGGAACCTGGGAGATTCCGCGCTCGCGCAGCATCGTTGAGACTTCCTGCAGAGTCTGGGTGGCCGCGGCCCAAATCACGATGTTCTCCTTCCGGCTCATGATATCCGCTGCCGTTGGCTCCGAGTCGTCGTCGAAGAACCCGTTGACTCGCATCCACTCGTCGTTGAACATTTTGGAAAGGTAGCGATCACCATGGTCGGGGAAGAGCGCCGCCACCCGTTTGCCCGGGCCGAGCTTGCGCGCAACTTCCAGCGCTACGTGGGCGGCACCACCAGACGAACCGCCTATGAATAGCCCCTCTTCCCGGGCCAGCCGTCGGGCAGTCAGGAAGCAGTCCGCATCGGTCACCTGATACATATCGTCAATTACTGACATGTCGAGCGCCGCGCAGATCATATCCTCGCCAATGCCTTCAACCTTGTAGACGTGTGGTTCTGGCATCTCGCCCGTCTTGAAGAGGTCGTAATAGACAGAACCGATGGGGTCAACACCAATGATTTGTGTCCCTGGCGAGTGCTCCTTGAAGTAGCGACCAATACCGCTGATCGAGCCGCCCGTGCCAACGCCGATGACCAGCGCGTCGACCTTTCCACCAAGGTCTTCATAGAGCTCGGGAGCGGTGAGCTTGTAGTGAGCCTCGATGTTGACAGGATTGTGGTATTGATTGACGTAAAACGCACCGGGAGTCTCGCGCGCCAGCCGCTTTGCGGTTTCATAGTAACTGTCGGGATGATCGGCCGGCACGTTGGTGGGGGTAACTACCACCTTGGCGCCAAACGCTCGCAGAGTGTTGATCTTCTCCTGGGACATTTTGTCCGGCATCGTCAGGATCAACTTGCAACCGTAAACCGCGGCGATCAGTGCCAGCCCGGCCCCTGTGTTGCCCGAAGTATTCTCTACGATCACGCCACCCGGTTTGAGCTTCCCCATCTCCATCGCCCGTTGAACGATGAACATGGCCATGCGGTCCTTCACGCTGCCGCCTGGGTTGACATACTCGCACTTCACCAGAACCTCGGCGCTCTTGGGGGGGACCACCCGATTCAGCCGTACCAACGGGGTCTTGCCAATGGCCTCTAAAATGTCCTTCTTGATATCCATGGAATTACTCCTCCCTTCCCTTCATGAAAACCGGTTGTAGCACTACCAATGATGGGGTTCAAGGGCCGAATTGAAAGCGGAGACCTTAGTCGCCAAACGCGGATTTCGAAACGAGGCCCATGGCTTTGGCGAGGGATACCTGGGCCAGAGCCAGGCGCAACTTGCCCTGGAGTGTCT
This sequence comes from uncultured Myxococcales bacterium, assembly GCA_964522395.1. GTDB lineage: Bacteria > Myxococcota_A > UBA9042 > CAIXZC01 > CAIXZC01 > CALGBT01. Next base: position 24,136 of record CAZFVN010000075.1, on the reverse strand, counting down.
GAATGCGGGCGCTCTGAACCTGCTGCTCAGCATCGAGCATGACCGTCTGCTGCGCAACGCCGTGCTTGTACTGCTTCTCCACCAGAGTGAGATTCTCATCCGCCAGCTTCGACATTTCAACTGCGGTGTCGAGGTCGATGTGCGCACTATTGATGCCGCTGGTCGCAGACTGGACTTCGTGGCGGGCGGCCAGCATCGCGGCTTGCTTGTTGTACTGCGTCTCTCTCACCTTGGAGCGGGCGATGTCCAGTTCCGCCAGCCGCATTCCTCCCTCAAAGATACTCCAATTGAGAGTCAGCATCGCACGCCACTGCGTGTTGCGGCCGGCAAAGCCCGTGTTGCTGCTACCCGAGTAATTCCATGCGGCTCCAATTGTTGGCACGAACTTCATCCAGATGTCCGTTACCCCCCGTTCCGCAAGCAATGACATCTGGTCCATCAACCGCAGGTCCACCCTCCGCGTCAGGCTGCTGCCGTCGGGGAAGTCAGTCTCAACCCCCGCCCAGGGATTTTGGGGCGTCTCTTCGACGGTGAAATCGGCGCTCTCCCGACCAATGATGATGGCCAGACTGCTCAGCGCCAGCTCCATGCCTGCACGCGCCTGGTCGAGGGCGTTTCGAGCCTGGAGGACCGAGAGCGCCGCACGGATTCTCTCATTCTCCAAAGCGACGCCGTTCTTACGCCGGATCTCCGTGAAGTCGAGGTGTCTCATGGCGGTACCGAGGGTTTCTTGCATGAGCTTCACGGCCGCCTGCGCGGTCGAGGCACCGTAGTAGGTCTGCACTACCGCAAAGACAAGCTGCTCCTCGGCGAAGGTCGTTTGTAAAATGGCAATGTCTTCCCCGGTGTAAACGTTCTTGATGAGGGGTAGGGTGCGGGCATTGAGTAGGCTCATGCCCACCGTAATGCTGCCATCCCAGTTGTTCAGCTCTTGAATGACCCTGGCACCTCCGTCATCCTCTTCCTCCCCCGCTACTGGGGCTGGCTCTGAAACCGCCGTGCAGAGGCTTGGAAGTGGGCCCATGACGCCCTCATCCCAAACGTTGCAATTCAGGGCAGCCAACGCGAAGACGTCATCGAAGCCCCCAAAATCTAACGAGATGCGCTCATCCGCCCGGGTGTAGCTCCCCTGCACAGTGACGAAGGGCAAGAGCAGTCCGTACGCCTGCCAGAGCTGTTCCTTAGCTTGCACCAGCTTCTCATGGGAGGCTTTGAGCTGGGGGCTGTACACCAAGGCCTCGCGGACGGCCTCGTCCAGAGGCAACACGTCCCCCGATTGACCGCGTGCGGGCAGTGCAAAACTCAAGCAACAGAGGGCAACCATCGACTTGACGATAAGATGTTTGATGCGGGTTCTACTATTCATATGCGCGTCTCCAGCAACGCTAACCGTTTAAAGCCGAGATGCCGGCAATCATGAGGGCCGCCAGCGCCGATGCCGCAATTACTCCAATAACGATGGTCGCCTTCTTGAAATAGGGGTGCCGAACAAGGAAGCCTGACATGCGGTCCCGACCCGATTCAATCAAGTGGTACATGACTGGCACGACGACCAGCGTGAGGATAGTCGCGAAAAAGAGGCCGTAAATCACCGCGATGGCCATGGGACCCCAGAATTCCATGGAGCCCGAACCGGTCACAAACTTCATCTCTCGGATATTGACGTCAAATCCTTGCGCCATTGGCAAGAGCCCGAGGATCGTCGTGCCCGCGGTGAGGAGAACTGGTCGTAGGCGCACCGTCCCGGCCTCAACGATGGCGTCGGTGAGTGGTTTGCCCGCTTCCTTCTGTTTGTTAATGAAGTCGATGAGCACAATTGCGTTGTTCACCACGACCCCGGCAAGGCTGATGATGCCCACCCCGGTCATCATTACGCCAAAGGCCATGCGGTTGATAATCAGTCCCCAGAAGACGCCGACCATCGAGAGTAGCACCGAGAAGAGGATTATGGAGGCCTGCCCGATGCTGTTGAACTGAGTGAGTAGCACCATAGCAATCAGGAAGACGCCGATTACCAGCGCCTGAGCGAGGAACCCGCGAGCCTTCGTCATCTCCTTGTTCTCCCCGGTGTAGGAGAGCTGTACATCTCGTTTCTCGTAGTCCTTCAGCTTCTTCCGCGCATCGTTGAGAACCTCGGCACCGGAGCGACCTTCGGCATCGGCGCTGACGGTAATGACCCGTCGACGATCAACATGGCGAATGGAAGTAGCCCCCACGTCGCCGCGCAGACTTGTGACCGTTGAGAGAGGAATCTGTCGCCCTTCTTTGCCTGACACCACCAGAGCGCCAATATCCTCTCGGTTTGCTCTGAATCGCTCAGCTACCTTCACCGTCACGTCAAACTCGTCCTCGCCCAGACGGTAGACCGTAGCCTTAGAGCCATAGACGGCGCTGCGGACTGTGCCCGCCACAATGCGCAGGCCCTGTAGTATCAACTGATTGGAGAGGACGCGGTCAAACTCAAGCCGGAGTTCAGGGCGTCCCTGGGAGAAGTCGTCCCGCAAGTCAGTGAGACCCTTGATGTCCTTTATCTTCGTCTGAACATCCTCCGATACCTCGGCCAGAGTCTCGAAGTCCCGCCCCGAGATTTCGATGTTCACGGGGGCCCCGGTTGGCGGCCCCATCCGAGCCTTCTCAATGCGCACGTCGGCACCGGCCACACCAGGGATGAACTGGCGAAGTTTCTCAATGGTCTCGGCCGGATGCTCTGTCCACTTGTCCCGGTCCTGGAAGTCAAATGAGATCGTACCCAGATAGGGCGTACCCTCGGACGATTGTACGGATGAGCGGCCTCCGGCGGTCCCCACATCCGCCTGGAAGCTCTCGATATTGTCCAGGCCCATGAGGAAATCTTCGAGTTGCTCGCTCACACGGTTGGTGGCGTGGAGTGCTGTGCCCTCCGCCGCGCGAATGGAGATTCGACCTCTTTCTGGCGTCGTGGAGGGGAAAAACTCCACATCTAGATTGGCAAGCTTCAGCGCAAAAATGGAGCCGATGAAAATGCCGATGACCCCCAGAACAACAATCGCCCGGTGATTCAATGACCAGTAAAGGAAGCGGCGATAGCCCATCATGAAGAGCGGTCTGAAATCGAATCGGCCCGGCCGCTTCGCCTCCCGCTTCTCCCGCTTCTCGTCACTCCTGTCCGGCTTCATGAACGCGCTGGTGATTACCGGGTTGATAATCAGCGCGACGAAGAGGGACGAGCTAAGAGTCACAATCAGAGTGAGGGGCAAATAGCTCATGAATTCGCCCATGATGCCCGGCCAGCTCAGCAACGGTATGAAGACCGAAACGGTGGTCAGCGTACTCGTGATCACAGGCCAGCCTACCTCCCGGGTACCGTCCAGAGAGGCCTGCAGCAAGGTCTTCTTCATGGAGGTGTGGCGATAGACATTCTCGACAATGACGATGGCGTTATCCACCAACATGCCCAGCGCCAGTATCAACGAGAAGAGAACCACCATGTTGAGAGTGACTCCCATCGCGTGCAGCACCGCAAAGGAGACCAACATCGAAAATGGCACCGCAATCGCGACGAAAAACGCGTTGCGGCCGCCAATGAAGAGAAAGAGGACCAGTACAACCAACATCAGCGCGGTGAGGATGTTGTTCTCCAACTCCGACACGCGGTCACGAATGTAGTCAGAAGAGTCGTTGAGGTAGGTCACCGTGGTGCCGGGCGCAAAGTTCTCCTTCCGCTCCTCCACCAACTCCTTGATGGCATCGACGATGACAATGATATTGGCACCGGCTTCCTTCTTAACCGTCAAGGAGATGCCCGTCTGGCCGCGGAAACGAGACTTCGTGGTTACCTCCTTGTAGTCGTCCACCACCTCGGCTACTTCACGAATCCTGATTGGATGGCCAAATTTGGTCGAGATCACGATGTCACGGATCTCGTCGGGGTCAGTGAACTCCTCCGGGATTCGCAATGTGTATCGAATCGACCCCTCTTCCACCGGACCGCCAGGAACATTGATGTTCTCGGCAGAGAGGGCAGTGATGACATCCTTGTAGCCGATCTTGTACGCGGTGAGCAGGTGAGGATTGACCTCCACACGGATCTCCCGCTCAATGCCGCCCGCGAGATCCACCGCGATGACCCCCTCAATGGCCTCAATCTCCTGCTCCAACTCCTCGCCCATTCGTTTCAGCTTGATGAGACCAGCCGTGCCACTCAAGTTGATCTGCAAGATGGGCCAGTCACTGGACGAAATCTCCTGAACCAGCGGTTCTTCAACGTCCGGCGGAATCTTCGGCCGGGCGCGGTTTACGCGGTCACGAACTCGCTGGCTCGCTTCAGTTATGTCGGTGTCGGGAAGGAAGGTCAGATAGACCAGAGACATTCCCTCCGAAGAGGTGGAACGCATCTCATCAAGGTCCCGCAAGTCCTCGAATTCAGCCTCCAGGTGGTTGGTCACCAGAGACTCTACATCCGAGGGAGAGACGCCTAGGTAGGGGACCACCACCATGATGGTCGGGATCTTGATATCAGGGGCCGCCTCGCGCGGCATGCTCATATACGAAACGCCGCCAACGACGATGATCAGAAACGCCAACACAAAGGTGGTGGTCCGATGGCGCAGAGCAAAGTCGGTAATGACCATGTCCTACTCCTTCGTCTGGGAATCGGTGGCGAGCGCCGGATGGCGCTTCACAACATTGACCTCTTCCCCATCTTTGACCAGCCTCTCACCGACAATTATGACTTGTGTGCCGGCCTCAATTCCCGACTTCACCGCGGCCACTCCCTGGCGCACCGCCTGCAGGTCCACCCGGGCCTCCCGCGCTACACCCTCAGTCACGGTCATCACCACTTTTCCCTCTTCCGTGTCGAGCACAGAGGCTCTTGGAACCAACGGTAGATTGTGTTCGTCCAGCCCGGGATGGGCTTCGCACACCTGGCCTACTCGCAAGCTTCCACCGATGTTGGCGAGTTCCAGTTCCACCGGGAAGGTAGTGTTTTGCGGGTTGGCCTTGATGCCTACGTAGCTCACTGTGCCTGTGCGCACAGCAGCGTCCGGGGGGTCACCAACACATACCACCGCTACATTGGAGCCTTTCTTGAGGTAACGGATGTCCCGAGAAGGTATCTGCAACTCCAGAATCATCCGGTCCATCACCAGCAATTCGAAGAGCGGCACTCCGGGGGCCGCCATTTCACCCTTGTCGATGTTGCGCATTGCTACCGTTGCCGACTGCTCGAGTGGCGATTCGATCCTGGCCTTCTTGCGCTGCAACTGCGCCTGCTCCAGTTGCAGGCCGGCCAGGACTACCTGAACCCGGGCCGCCTCCAGTTCTTGCTCCCTGATTGCGAGGGAATCTTCTGCTGCCGTAGCCCTGAGCAAACTTGCCTCGGCCTGCTTCACCCCGGCGCGTGTAGCGTCCTTGTCCTCTTCACGCGCACCCTTCACGGTGAGGCGATAGACCTGCTCAGCCTGGTCAAAACGAGCCTCTGCACTGTCCAATTGGGTACCGGCACCATCGAGCATCTGGCTGGTCGCAGCCCCCTCTTCAAAGAGCGATTTGATGCGCTTCTTCTCCACCCGAGCGGATTCTAGTGCTGCCCGGGCAGCCTCGCGCCCGGCGCGAGCCTGCTTCTTCTCCTCGGAACGAGCCCCTTTCTCCACTAGTCTGAGGCGCGCCTTGGCTCCATCGACTACCGCATCAGCCTGTTGAATGCCAGCCGCGATGTTTTTACGCTCCAACTCAATGGAACGCTCCAGCAGGGTGACTCGGATAGCGGCGGCAGCTTGCGCTTGAGTAGCTTGCTCTTCTGCGATTCGGAAGGGCTCTTCGTCGAGGGAGAGGAGCAGCTTCCCCGGCGCCACCTCATCCCCTTCATCAAAGGACACGGACTGGACCTCCCCGCCCAGTTCAGCAGAGATGATGATAGACTCCGCAGGAGCCAACTTGCCGTAATAGTTCCCCTTTTCTACCAGCAACGCGACTCCCACATCAAGCACTTCAACGGCGGTCCGCTTGTCCACTTCCTCACGGGGAATCTCCTCTTTCCTCGGAACGCATCCAGACCAGAACATAGCGATTGCCAGCAGCAACGTTACTAATCGATTCATCTTCTTCTATCCTCTCGCTTCCAGAATCAGACGTCCGTAGAACAGTTCAGAAAGTAGTCTGGCAGGGGGGGGGTGTCAAGCGACTCCTTAGAGTCCACCATAATCATCCGGAACTCCTGCAAGCGTGGCCGTGGGGCTTGAACCGGGGGTGGCCACAATGTAGACTGGCCAGTGCTGACGAAGGCGGTTCAGCCCAATGAGGAGAAAGTTAATGCGTAAGAACTGGTGGCTCTGTTTATCTCTGCTCGCGACTCTGCTCATGGCCGGGACTGCCTGCTCCGGAGCATCTGCCCCGACTCCCGGGGGAACGGATATCATGAAGTCCATTGCCGAGCGATTGGGCGAGGAGGGACTCTCCCAGGGCAAAGCAGTTTCCAATCCCCTCGATATCTCTTTGGCAGAACAGGACCAGACTCTGAGTCCGGTTCCCGTCAACGCCGATGACCCCGTTTGGGGCCCGGCTGATGCCCCCGTTACGCTCATCGTATTCTCGGATTTCGAGTGCCCTTTCTGTGGCCGGCACGCGGCAAACGTTGCCAAGGTCAAGGAGGCCAATGGCGATCTGGTGAGAGTCGTATTCAAGCAATTCCCCTTGAACTTCCATCAAAGAGCAATGCCCGCTGCCATGGCCTCACTTGCTGCTCTCGAACAGGGCAAGTTCTGGGAGGTACACGATCGCCTCTTTGACCGCAACCCGGTTTCGCCCTCGGAAATGCAACAGTGGGCCGAGGAGGCAGGGATTGATTGGGAGAGCGTACTCGCCAAAGTCGCCAGCAATGAGTTGCGGGAGCGCGTACAGCGCGACATCAACGAAGCCGAGCAGTTTGGCGTGCGAGGAACCCCCGCATCATTCATTAATGGGGTGTCAGTTTCGGGAGCCGTACCAGTAGGGGATCTGCAGGTCAAGGTCGACCTCGGCCTTGCCCGTGCCTACGTCTTGCTACGCAAGGGGACCGCCCCCGCAGATCTCTACAACCGTCTTGTGGGGCTGCCGAAGGCTGGGAAGTAGTCAGTCGGAGTCCAACAGATCGCGGGCCCAGGATTCAGGATCCTTCAAATTGATCGACTTGTCTGGACAGAGGGGATAGTCGATAAACACATTGACGTGTGCCGCCTCATCCACCCGCTTGTGCAGTGCCCGGTAGTAATCTTCGGAGAGAGCGAAAATATCGATATGCTGCCCCTTTAGAGACCAGCCCGTATCCTCAACAACAAAACAGCCATCGTGGTATTCGAATCCGCCCTCCGCACCCGGTAGCGGCATCCCGTCGAAGTCAGGCAAATAGACCACCGTTCCCCGACGAAGCTCGTTGTTCGGTACGGCCAGAGTCCGGAACGGATGGAGTGGGGCAGATGAGCCATAGCCGAAGGGCGCCTTGCCGGTGTCTACCAACATGAAGCACCATCCATACTTGGCGAACTTGCACTCCTTGTGAAGATTGACCACTCGGCCGTCACGCAAGATGCCGGTCCCTTCCATGCTGACCCGGCGGGCAAACGTGTCTGTCACTACCGCCAGGACCTTCTTCTTCATATTGTACAGGGGCACCGACGGGCGCCCCTTGAAGTGCGTCTGGAAGACTACCCAATAGTAGGTGATCTTAAAGCGGCCAACCTTCTTACCGAGGGAATCGAAATCCGCGTTGCTATCAGCGAGCGAAGGTGCTGGAGCCAACAGTAATGCGAGGGCAACCATGGTGGCGCAAATTGCATTGAAGCGTGTCATTTCCTTATCCCTGAGCACAATCTAATGGCCTGACGGCTGCCACTAAAGGAACTTTAGGAAAAAAAAACACATTGGCCAGAAAAAAAGACAAAATACCGATTCGACTACTTCCAGGGCATCGCCGGAAGGGGGGCTGGAGAGGCGAGAACAGTCTGCTTTAGGAGCGGCCCATAGCCTTTCGAGAGAACGGTGGAATAGGCAAACATCACAAAGCCGGGAGCAGGCATTTCGCGCACGTAATTGATTTCCGCCTCGATCTCCTCGAAAGCCGGCTGATCCGACTTCATGCCGAGATAGACGTGGCGGCTTCCAGCTCCGGCCAGATGGTGGTCGGCCAGAGTGGCGAAATCGGTCCACCCCCCCTTGGGGTCCGTAAGCGGCCAGTAAATCATCGGACAGATGGCATCCATGGAACCACTGGCCACCCAGGCATGTGAGTCTTGATAGTAGTCGTAGTAGCCTTGCGACGTGCCGCCCCACTTGAACTCGTCCTTGTAGATGCCCCACACTGCCGATGTTACCTTTATGGAGGGGGCTGTCGTGACAATGGCCCCGTACGCCTTGGCCACCAATGACGACAACAGATCCCGCTGGAAATTGCCCCAGATGAGACCGGGAATGTCCTCTTTGGCTTTGTCGAACGCCTCTAGAGTCCAACTGTCATGGCTATACTGGGGCCCAGGATAACGAATGTAGTCGAAATGGATACCGTCCACCGGGTAATTCTTGGCGATATCCACCACCACGGCAACGATGTGGTCCTGTACTCCGGGAATGCCGGGCGAAAGAAAGGTGTAGGAATTGTTGAATGCCTGTGGCTGACCAGAGCTGTCCACTACTCGCCACTCGGGGTGAGCGTAGAGGACGTGGGGCGGGTCAGATGCCGGAACTGGCGTCGTGCCGGACCAGGCCGGAAAAGTATTGATCCACGCGTGCAACTCCAGCTCCCGTGCATGAGCCTCGTCGATGGCCACCGCCAGGGGATCCCATCCGGGGTCTTGCCCCAGGGTACCCGAAAGGTCTTTGGACCACGGCTCAATGTTGGAGTGGTAGTAGGCATCGGCTGTGCCCCGAACCTGGAAGAAGACGGCGTTGAATCCCCATTCGGAGATCTCCTGGATGATTTCCGTAACGTCCGCCGCACTGCTGTAATCCCAGCGGGTCACCCAGATGCCTCGCATCTCGCCCTGGCCATTCCAGGGTGGCACGATGCCCGTATCAGGTAGATCGATGCTAGGGTCGCCATCGGCCTGGACAGCTACATCATTGGTGTTGGGCAGTGAGTCCTCATGGGAGGTGACATCAAGCTCAGTATGGACGTTGACTACGTCCTTCTCCGGCGGGCCAGTACGCCCTTGCTGATACCAGGGGAATTCCTCCAAAGAACTGTGGCAGACGAGCGTGCCGTCCGGACCCTCGGCGCAATAAACAACGTCCCCCCCGCATGAACTTGTGCAGCCACAGCCGGAATCGCTACTGCACGCCGCCAGGGCAAGCAAGAGTCCCGCAACTACAAAGGCTGGCAAAGAGTCTCTCATGACTCCGAATCGTACTGCTTGCTGCCGATGTGATCAAGTACGAGGACGATTGCGAAGCCAGCGATGAAGGTGCCCAGAATTGAGTAGAAACCGGGTACTGAGGGGTCGGGGAGCACGTTTCGCAGCGACTCTACACGCACGTGCGGATCATCCGAAAAAGCTTCCTTGAAGGGCCAGAGCACTCTCAAAGAACCAACCATCAGGCCGAGTAGGGCGGCCATGGTCACGTCGTGCCACCGGCGCAGCAGGTAGTGCAACAATCTTGAGAAGGTAACGATACCCGTGAGCATGCCCACCATGAAGACTGCGATGGGGACCAGTCCGTCCAGCCGCATGTCGTAAAGCAGAGGCTTGAGTTGTTTGGCAACTATGTAGTCGTACATGCCCAGCATCAAGAGGATGAAGGCCCCTGAAATACCAGGCAGGATCATCGCGCAGATGGCCACGGAGCCACTCAAGAATACGTACCAGAGTGCCGGTTGCTCCGGCAATTGGCCCATGCCCAGCAAAAAGAAGGTAGCCACTGCAAAAAGGACAAAGGCGCCCCACTGGGCAGTACCCTTCTTCTCTATGCGGCGAAAAGGCACCTTCAATGAGGCGGCAACGAGCCCCAGAAAGAGACCGAGAGTCTGTCCCGGGTAGTTGATTCGGCAGTAAGTGATAACCCCTGCCGCGGCAACAATCGCGGCACCGATTCCAAGGACCAGGAAGCCAATGAAGATGAGAGCTTCCACTCTCCTGTCCAACTCGTCGCCGCTGGACTCAAAGCGGCCCAGAATCCCACCGAACAGCTTTCGCCAGAATGGACCTGAAAAGAGGGCTTTGACGAGGGTCATATCCATCAGCTTGATGGATTCAATCAGCCGTTCATAGATTCCCAGAATCAGGGCTAAAGTGCCCCCGCTCACTCCGGGGATAATGTCTGCGCAGCCCATACAGATTCCGCGGCCGACCTGATAGATCTTTTCCTTGTTGTCCACTGGGGTTCTGGCTCCCTATTTCTCTTTTGGTTCGTATTTCTTTGCCAGCGCGCGGATCTCTTCGAGGGCAGAAGCGGAGACCTTCATCTCTGTAGTCCGTTCGTTGAAACGAGCAACGGTCTTTTGCACACCCGCACCATTATTCGTCGCGTCGTAGGCCCGGGCAAGCAGCACCAGCGTCGCCGGTGCGTCAGCACAATGGAAGGACGCCGGTATGCGGCCGCGGGCCTTTTCACCGGCTTCGGCAGCGATGGCTTGCTCAATGCGCTGAGTGACCCCGCGGGGACGGTCCTTCCGTTCGTACCACTCCGCCACGTAGAGGTGGTGCTGGCAGCGGCGCTCAACAGTTTTCGCCAGGAGTAGCCGGGCACGCATCGCATAGTAGGAATCGGGAGCCCCTTGAATGAGACCTACGAAGCTCTGGTAGGCATTGTCGGCATCGGCCATTTCCCGGCTCGCAGCCGGGGGAAGAATCCAGTGGTCTTCCGGCATCTTGCGGAGGAAGCAGAGACCGCGCATGTAGGCTGCGTGAGGCCAATCCGGGGAACGGGCGTACTGCTCGATGAACTGGCGATAGACCTCGGCAGCTTCTGCGTAACGCGCCTGGAAGAAGATGGAATCAGCCAGTCTGAGGGTAGCCATCTGGCTAAGCACCGGATTGAGCGTCGATGCCGACAGCTCTTCGAACATTGTTGCGGCCTGGGTATAGTCACCGGAGAGCAGCTCGTCCATCGCCTTTTCATATTTGTAGGCCGGACCCGCAGGATCGCCTGTAACCTTGACCTTAGCTCCGGAACAGCCAACCACTATCGGCAACAGAATGAAAAACAATCGACGCACACAACCCTCCCTGGCAGCGTGCATCAATCTATAGCAGCGCTCAACGAGCAAGTCAATGTACCAGGAACCTCGGGCGCATCCGTGAACTGATGCTCGGAGGACGCGGTGCGCTTCATTGCTTCTTTCGCCTTGTTCTGTCGCCGTGGCCCGAGGCCTCGGCGAGCACTTCATCAAGGATATACTGAGCCATTCGATCGTTGGCCACATGATTTGGATGGCGGTCACGGGGATGAAGGATCAGCCCCTCCACTCCATCGGTTCCCAGCACAGCCGATGCCGCGTCGTGACAGCTCACCCCATCTTCAATACACCACCCAAGCATAGTCTCGTGCACTTCAGCCAGAGGATAGGCACCGCTGTCATCTAGGGCAAGCATCGGGTAGAGAACTACATGTAAGTGAATACCAGCCGCGCGAAAAGACTCGTTCAAGGTGCGTAGATAATCCCGGGAAAGTTGCCGCCCATTGTCGGGGATGGAGTCGTCGTAGAGTAATTTGTAGAACTCCAGGGTAGACGAGGTAATCTTGGCCTGGCGCAGGCGGTGACGAACCACGCGAAATGCTCTCGAACGACTAATCAGTCGCTCCCACAATGAAGAGAGCTCGGGAGTACCGGCCTTCTGATCCTGCCCTTCCCGGCGGCTCAGCGAGGCCAACTTCGCGGGAGCTGGATTTGGCGGCAACAAATCGTCCACATTGTAGAGGTAGAGTGCCTCAGTACAAGTCCAGCCACGATCCGCAGCCATACGTCGAAACTGTACCTCCTGCACAGCGATTCCCGTAACATCATTGCCAGGACGAGCGAAGGTGGGAAAGTTGCGCTGACCGTCCTTGGCGGCCAGGAATCCGGAGACGCTGTATTCATCAGGGAGCCCCTGACCATAAGCGAACGAATCGCCAAAGATTGGGACCACCTGCAACCGTTCCGGGGCGGGACCACGATCACGCGCGTCTCCGTCGACTATCACGCAGTGTGGCGCTAGTTCGAGAAGCATTTCAAGGGAGAGAGGACGGCCATCGGATTGCCATTTCCTGGTTTTTGCAACAAGTAGCTTCCGGTCCTCCTCCAGGTTGGCATTGAGAGGCAATTCAACGGTGAGTCCGGGGGAGTAACAGAAGGCTATTCCCTCATCCAGCAGCAAGCGCGCGCGTCCTGGAAACCAATAGGTATCGACGCCGGTAAACAACGCCAGACCTGCCTCCAGTATCAACAACCCTGCCACGGTTCCCGCCAAAAGTGCCGCAAATCTGTTTCGCCATTCCAGCGCACGCTCCTTATAGTTCGCCTGGCTACGACCGATAGACCAGTAGATGACCGTTCAAAACTATTAGATGACTCATGACACTCTGTGCCAGAGTCGCTCGACCCAAGAGCGGTCGGTTACCCTCTGTGTGTTAGCTGCCCTTGTTTTCCAACTCTTACCAAGTTCTAAGGCGATCATACAGCACAGGATAGTCCTGAAGCAAGACCCGGAACAGGGGGAATGAGGGATGGGAGGAAATGGCACTGGCAGAGGTGGGAGGAAGCGGTATAGCCAGGAGGCAAAGGTCTGGCTGGTGCAAAAGCCCGTTGAGAGCGACCGCCTCTATTCGATCGCTGGTCCCTCGTCGTCGCCCCTTGTGTTCTCGCCGACCGCCGCCTATGATAAGCGACCGATGCGCCCGACTGGGCCGCCGTGCGAGGTTCTTGATGTTCACGTTAGCAAGTCTTGTCACTACCGAAACACTCGAAAGTCTGTGGGTCTCACTTAATGCCATGGACCCGGTGGTGGCAATGAGCTTCGTCTTCGTGTTGCTCTTTCTGGCCGGCTGCGGTCTGCCTATGCCCGAGGATATTCCCCTGACCTTCTCCGGCATCTTGCTGGGCCTGCCCCGCACCCAGGAGACTTTTGGCGGATTCTGGGGGGCAGTGGCGACTGTCGGGATAATCTGCTACTCATCGATAATCCTGGGGGATCTGGTCGCCTACTGGCTGGGAAAACGGTATGGTCGTACGATCAGCAAATACCCCCCCTTCAGATGGGCCATGCCGGTCCACCGCATCGAACGCCTCGACCGCTGGTTTGCCAAATTCGGAAACTGGACCGTCTTTTTCGGCCGCATGGTGGCAGGGATCCGCTTTGTGACCTTCGCCATGGCGGGGATGACTCGCATGCCCCTGCGTAAGTTCGTTCTCATGGACTCCATCGCAGCTCTCGTCACCGTTCCTGCCTGGATTGTCCTCGGCTACGTTGTCGGTACCCACTTCGAGCAGATCATCGAGTGGATGTCCACCGTCAGCACAACAACCTGGATCGTCCTCGCCACCGCCCTGGCTCTCTTCTTCCTCTACAAACTCCTGCGTCGCAAGCGAAAGAAGGCGGAGATTGTCGCATAGGCTACTTTGGACGTTTGACTCGTCACGGAACCGGAAGATGCAGTTCGAGGGTCACTTCCACAGTCTCCTTGGCAATCCCCCCAATAAACTCCCCCTACAACACCGGCACAGGAACGTTACTCCACCAATCTGCATTGCCGAGACTCCCAAATGTAGATGTTCCCCAGCACCAGACTTCCCCGCCCTCGGTAAGCACGCAACTGTGAGATCGGCCGGAAGAGAGAGCGATCACCTCTCCCAGCCCGAGAACAGGACCGGGAAGTGACCTGCCGGTGGTTGTGCCATCTCCAAGCTGCCCAAACTGGTTCAGCCCCCAACACCAAACCGAATCATCATCCTGACGCAGTGCACAGGTGAAATTCCAGGCAGCTTGTATGCTGACCACGTCGTCCAAGCCCGTAACCTCCAGTGGTTGGTAGGAGGAAGAGGAATTCCCCTGGCCCAACTGCCCGTGTTTTCCGGCCCCCCAACATAGGACCTGTCCATCCTCGCGTAGCGCACAGGTGTGAGTTTCACCGGCGGAAACAGCCGAGGCGCCAGTGAGTGCAGCAGTTCCTTCGAGTGGTTTACTATGGTCAAGATTAGTGCCGTCACCAAGTTGTCCGTCACTGTTTCTCCCCCAGCACAGAACCTCTCCATCCTCTTTGAGAGCACACGTATGATACCTACCCACCGACACCTGAGACACATCGGTCAGACCAGCGGGGCAGACGGGACCGATCTTGTCCTTTTCGGTACCGTCGCCAAGCTGTCCATTGCCATTGGCCCCCCAGCAATAGATCATGCCGTTCTTGCCAACGGCGCAAGTGTGCCCGGCAAAGGAGGAGAGTGAGTCAATTTCAACCAACTGGCCCGCTCGCTCCGGACTGCCCCTGGAAATCCGGGCTCCGTCTCCAAGTTGCCCCACGTCGCCTCCTCCCCAGGCCCAGACATCCCCCTCTTCGTCGAGGGCACATGCATGCCACTGGCCAAGACCCAGTCGCTCTACTTCCCCTAAGCCCTGCACGACTACTGGAACGAAACTGTCTACGGTAGTTCCGTCGCCAAGCACACCCAGATCATTTGCCCCCCAGCAAACAACGCTCCCATCGCTGCGTATTGCGCACGAGTAGTTGGAACCTGACTCAACCCTTGCGGCATCCTCAATGCCGACTACCACGAGGGGCGTGTTCGAAGAGTCTGGTGTGGCTGTCCCAAGCTGACCCCGACCGTTGTCCCCCCAGCAATAGACCTTGCCCTCGCCAGTCCTTGCGCACGCGTGGTGAGCTCCGGTGGCGACGTGCGTCACACCTGTGAGCCCCAGCACTACTCCGGGCAACGCGTTGTCAACATCGCCGCCGTCCCCTAGTTGGCCGGAATCGTTGTCTCCCCAGCAGGAGAGAGTTTCGTCTGCCATAAGCGCGCAAGAGAAGTTACTGCCAACCGCGATTGCAGTGACCATCTGCAATCCCTCTACCGCCCCAGGTAATGAGCGGTCCAACAATGTACCATCACCCAATTGGCCGTCGCCGTTATGGCCCCAGCATTTGACCCCCTCGTTGGACAGGGCGCAAGTGTGCGAACTCCCGGCGGTAACCAGGTCAGCCCCGACAAGTCCCAGAACCACTGCGGGAGTCTCTTTGTTATCATTTGTGCCGTCCCCGAGTTGGCCGTGCTCATTGTTGCCCCAGCAACGGACTGAGCCGTAGTTCGTGACGGCGCAGCTATGAGCCGCTCCCACACCCAGTCCAGCAACACTGTCCAGTCCAACCACCTCTACCGGCCACGCTATTGAGGTAGTAGACTCGTCCCCCAACTGACCAGAGGAGTTGTCGCCCCAGCACAGAACGTGCCCGTCTTCCAGGAGGCCGCAAGAGTGGTCACCACCCGCGCTTACGTCAACTGCTCCATGCAAGCGCACCAACTGAGAAGGTTCCAGTTCGCGTGCGCTGCGGGTGCCGAGTCCCAATTGGCCTGCCGAATTCTGTCCCCAACACATGACCTCCTTCTCGCTGGAGAGCCCGCAGGCGGAGTAGTCTGCTGCGCTGATACCGCTATAATCCCCGAGTGCAGGAGCCGGTGTCGGGCCGAGAACCGGCTCGCTGTGGCCTAGTCCAAGGCCCCCATGCCCATTCGTATTGCGGCCCCACGACCAGACGGCTCCTTCCGGCAAAACGGCAAAGCTCATACCGTTGCCCATGGTCAGGGCATTCGCATCCACTACGCCGGAGGCTTTAACGGGAATCGATGCGCCCGCGCCCACCGCGCCGTTGCCCAACTGGCCACTGGAATTCAGGCCCCAACAATAGACTTCACCGCCGGACCCTCGGGTGCAAACGTGGTGCTGGGAAGAGCCTATCCCGGTCATCCCGGATAGACCCGACACGGGCGTAGGAGTGGTAGTAGTCACCTCCGAACCGATCCCCAGTTTCCCAGCATAACCACGCCCCCAACAGTGCACCGTTCCATCCATCTTCAGGGCGCAAGTGAAAGAGTGACCGACCGTCAATCCAGCGACATCCGTAAGTCCTGAGACCAGGCACGGAATCCCAGAAGGTTCAGAATCTCCGAAACCAAGTATGCCCTCGAAGTTCGCACCCCAGCACTGCACGGTCCCATCGTCTAGCGAAGCGCAGGAATGGGCGAGTCCAGCCGCGATGTCCACAGCAGCCGACGCTAGAGAAACTTCGAGGGGCAAAGCGGAACTGTTGCTGCCGCCATTTCCCAGCTTCCCCAAGGCTCCGTGGCCCCAACATTTGACCTCTCCGTTCGCTGACAGCGCACACGTATGGCTTACCCCACAGTCCAGTTTGATAGATCCATCTAACCCTAAAACGGTCACTGGATTTGCCAATGGTTCGTTTGACCCGTGTCCTAGTTGACCATACGAGTTTATCCCCCAGCACTTTGCTGTTCCGTCGGCCAAAACAGCGCAGGAGAACTTCACCCCCGCAGAAATTGCAACTGCCCCAGCCACACCGTCTACCTTGACAGGTAACAACTGGATTCCCCCCGGTTCGCTACCTGATTGTCCATTCCCATTCAGACCCCAACACCAGACGCTGCCGTCTACCTTCAGAACACAGGTATGGTCTCCTCCCGCCGCTACCGATATGGCTCCATCGATCCCTGTCACCGGGCCCCGCGCGCTTCTTTCATTCTGCGTGCCATCACCCAGTTGCCCGCTGGCGTTGCGCCCCCAACAATGGACCTTCCCCTGGTCCGTAACAACGCAAGAGTGGTTCTTGCCCGCGGCTACGACGGCGCTCTCCATCTGGGCATGACATTGGCCGCCGAAGCAAAGTTCTTCCTCAGAGCACTCACCGCAACTGCCGCCACAGCCATCGGATCCGCACTCAAGGCCTGCACAGGACACTATGCAGACGCACTCACCCTCGAGGCACTCGTCCTGGTTCCCAGGGCAAACTCCACATGGTGTGCCACAGCCGTCATCGCCACACGCTTTGCCCATGCAATCTGGAGTGCATTGGCACGTCCCCTCCAGGCAGAATCCATTCTCAACCAGGTCGCACGGTTCCAAGTCCGTCAACTGCTGCCATTGGCAACCCTCTTCTGGAGTGCAAGCACCAACTGTACACGGGTTCCCATCATCACAGTCCTCGGCAAAAAAGAAGAGGCAATCACCCCCGCTGCAGTGGTCGCCAATGGTGCAAGCGTCGCCGTCGCTGCACCATGCCGATGTCGGCGCGTTGAGGCAGCCCAGAAGGGCGTCGCAACTGTCGGCCGTACATGGGTTGGAGTCATCACACGACAACAGGGTGAGGGGAGTGCAATTGCCCCCGATGCAATGGTCTCCCTCAGTACACTCATCGCCGTCATCGCAATCGGCCTCATTGGGTTCGAACGTACAGCCAAACCCTTGTATACAGTAGTCGTCGGTGCACACATTATCGTCGTCGCACGCGAGTGGTTGTGAGCCTATGCACTTCCCGTTCGAACAGGTCTCTCCGAAGGTGCAGATGTTCTGGTCGTCACAAGCGCTGTCGTTATCAATGTACGTGCATCCTGCTGCCGGGTCACAGTAATCATCAGTGCAGCTATTCCCGTCGTTGCACTCTAGGCTACCCTGCGGCAAGCACTTACCCTCGGTGCACGTATCCCCCATGGTGCAGGAATTCCCGTCATCGCAAGGTACCTCGTTGAAATTGAAGAGGCACCCCAGGAGGGGGTCGCAGGTGCTTTCGACGCGAATGTCGCCGGAGTCGCAGATCACCGAGTTACCAGCCACGCAATTGCCCTCATGACAGGAATCATCCTCGGTGCAGGCGTTCAGGTCGTCACAAGGCCCCTCATATGGCATATGCAAACAGCCCTCATCCTGCTTGCAGGAATCCGCGGTGCACACGTTTTCGTCATCGCAACTCTTCGATGGTCCCGGAACGCACGATTTGGCAATGCACGTATCCCCCACCGTACAGTAGTTTCCATCATCGCAAGGTCCTTCCATTGGGGCATGGGTGCAGCCCGAATTGGAGGCACATCCATCGATGGTACACGGATTTCCGTCACTGCAATTGACTTCCTCGCCGTTCGTACAGGCCCCGTTGGTGCAAGAGCTGTTGCTGGTACAGAGATCCCCGTCATCGCAGAGAACTCCCTCGTGGTCGGCCACAAAGGAACATGCGCCTGTCCCCGGATGACAAAAGGACTTGAGGCAAAACGCGTCTGTAGAGGAGGGCGGGTCAGGACAGGTGACGACCGATTCGGGATTAACCACACATTTGAATGGCACGCTGCTGGTGTCGCACATGAGGGTGCCGTTGCATTGGATGCCGTCCTCCAGCACACTGCAATCACTGTCGACCAGGCACTCACAGTCCGTTGCCGAGCCGAGGCACTCTCCACCGCTGCATTTGTCTGCCAGGGTACAAGGGTCGGAGTCGTCGCATGGCACTGTGTTCGGGGAGTACTCGCACTCCCCGTCCGCCGAACATTCGTCGTCCGTGCAAGGGTTGTCATCATTACAATCTACTGGGACACCAAGGCAGGTTCCCGCAACGCATAATTCCGTCACCGTACACGGGTCCTCATCGTCACACAGCCCATCATTAAGTGCTTTGTTGACGCATCCCTCGGTCCCCATACACAGATCCTCAGTGCAGGGATTGTCATCGGCACATAGGCTGACACTGGTGCCCTCCACGAGGTGCGGTTCGTCGCTCTCCAAATCGCAATCATCGTCAAAGCCGTTGCACTCTTCCTCTCCAGGCGTTGCCGCGTCGCAGGATGATAGTCCTTCTGCCGTACAGACTCTCTTCCCGGCGCAGCTTCCGAATTCGTTGGCCACGTCGCAGGGTGTAGTGAGAGCCGACTCAATTGAAGATTGCATGCACGGGCACTCCCCAACGTCGTTGGTGCACTGCTGGACGGCGCTGCCGCTTACTGTCGTTACTGCTTTGCACGAGAAGCCCCAGGGGCACTCCGCACTCTGACCGCACTTGCCACCACAGAAGTTACCGCCTGGGCCATAGTCGATACATACGTCCGCTGCGTCGCCCGAGCTGGTGCAATCTGAATCTGCTGCGCAGGGACGACAGAGATTTGCATAGTTGGATATGCAGATGGAGAGCCCATCAGGGTCGGTCCCTCCCACCTGTTTGCACGACCACCCGTCGGGGCATTCGTCCAGGCAGGACTGAGCGCATACGTTATCGCCCATGTGCTGGACGCACCAACCAGAATGGCAGTCACCATTCTCTCCGCATTCGTCCAGGAAGCAGCCCTGTCCAGGTTCGCATGGCAGAAGCATGTCAGCTTCCGTGGTATCCTTCGCATCGCCAAAAGAGTCGGACGGCGCATCGCCAAGAAAGTCCGACCGGGTGTCTTGAGGGCGGACGTCCGCACCGGAACTGGCGACCTCCCCACCATCTGACGAGGCCTCCGTCTCACCATCCTCGACCGTCACCTCTCTCCCCCCATCTGCCACCGCCACCTCGAGGAGGACGGGTGAGCTGCTGGAGCACGCCCAGACCAAACTTACCGCACCAAGAACCACGAATGCTTTTTGCACGTGCACTCCTAGCATACGCCTAGAATTGCGGATACTAGCCATTATTGTTGCAGAAGTGCCTTCGGGAATCAATACGTTCGACTGTTGTGCTTGGTCGCGACAGCAAGTTCCTTCGTGCCTACATGTCCGACGGCTGTGACGTGGTTCCTCTACCACCAGGCCGCTCAGCACTCTCTAGAAGAAGTATTTCAGGCCGAAGGTCAACTGGAAGTTTTTGGGATTGATGTAGTCTGCGACATTCGGTCCGGTCATGGAGCCGGTGTCGAGGCTGCCCATTTCGTCGACGCGCAGGGGCTTTTGGGAGACAACGATTTTGTCCACCTGGGGAATCAGCATGAGGAATTCGGTGGAGAGGGCGAGGTGCTTGCCGACGTAGATTTCCATGCCGGCACCGCCGTGGTAGGACTTGTCGGTGGCGGAATCGGAGGTGAGGCTGTTGAAGTTGGAAGCGCCGGCTCCTGCAGAAAGGTAGATGGAGAGGACGCTGGTGGGAACCACGTAGAGTAGGGCGCTGGCCCGAAGATTCGAGGAGTAGACTTCGCCGTGGCCCAGTTCGGTTTCCCCGGCCATGTTGTAATTGAGGTCGAATCCCAGCACCCGCAGCATCTTCAATCGAACGTTCATCTCGGAGATGACGACGTTGGTGCTGCCTCCGGTAACTGGCAGTACGTGGGAAAGGCCGACCGTGGGGCCACCGCCGAGGGTCAGGAGTGAGGTGCTGGAGGCGTGTGCCGGGGTGGTTGTCAGCAGCAGGGCTGCGGCGAGTATCGTCAGGGTTGTCGAGAGCGTCTTCATCGTCTGCTCCGTATCGTCTTGCGTTTTCTTTTTGTCAGCTTCCTTGCCGGAAGGTAGGTCACGTTACGACACTCATCCCTCGGGCTTGAGATCTTTTTTACCCGTGTGCTATCTTCTACGACAAACGTTGTTTAACACGAGGTAGCGAGATGTGGATTCCCGGCAGAGAAGAGGCCCTGAAGCTGTTGCGCAGTCACATCCGGAATGAGAATCTTGTCAGGCACATGGTGGCCACGGAGGCGATCATGCGTGCCCTTGCGCCGCGGCTCGAAGGAGACCCTGAGTTATGGGGTATTACCGGGCTTCTGCATGACATGGATCTGGAGGTGATTGACAACGACATGCATCGCCACGCGCGCACTACGGCAGGAATCCTGGAAGCGAAGGGATTTCCACCAGAAGGGCTCCAGGCCATCCTCGCTCACAATGGAGATGTCCTCGGAATCGAGATGTCCGGCAACTTCGACTATGCACTCAGCGCGGCCGAGACCATTACCGGTCTCATCGTCGCCTGCACACTCGTCTACCCGTCGAAAAAGGTAGGTGACGTCAAGCCCAAATCCATTCGCAAGCGCATGAAGGAACATCGCTTCGCCGCCAACGTCAGCCGAGATCGAATTCGCCTTATCGACAAGGTCGGCATCCCCCTCGATGAATTCATCATTCTTGCGCTCGATGCCATGAAGGGTGTGGCTGAGGAGATCGGCTTGTAAGGCCGATGCTCTCCCAACTGAGCTATTCGCCCGAAAACCAACGGGTGGCTGTAAATCCTGCCCAGTCGACCATGTCAAGCTCGAGATGCTCCGGACCGATTGTGACCGATTTGTGACCAGGGTTTCCGCGGTGGTTCGGTTGCCTTCGATAATGCCAGTGCATCCCCGACGCTCTATTCTGTCTCACCCGGGCTGCCGCGCCGGGCCTGCTGCGCTGCTTCGGCAACGCGTTGTTCAGCCGACGCCCTCTGGTCCTCGCTCCCCGTTCTACTCGGCTCACGCCTCGCTCAGGGTAGGCGCTGCGGGCCTCCGGGCTGATTCGGTGTGTCACATTCCCCTGCGGACGCCTTCGAACCAGCATTGCTGAACCATGCGGCAACACCAGGCAGGCAGTGCGCGCGTGGTCACCCAAAGAGCACTTCCCCGTGGGGAAGTCGGGCCTCGGCAAATTCGCAACGCGTTACGAATTTGCCCGAGCCCGGATGGGGCTCCCAGTGGCTGGGCCGTTCATCAACGGCAACCACGTCACAACATCATCTCAGCTACCGGTTGCGAAACTTTCCATGGAGATGGCCCCCTCCGGCCAGGCCTCCAGGATGCGCTGGTCACTCGTGACGAGTTGGGCCCCGAGGTTGGTGGCAGCGACGACGAACTGGGCATCATAGGCGGATAGCCCCCTGGCGATGGCGGTTTCCAGTACCTTACCACCAGCCACCTCGACTTCCCGCTCACCCATGAGGGTCAAGCTACCGAGCCAAGCACGTTGTGCCGCTACTGCGGAGAGGACTCCCGCTCGCACGGACACCGCAAGCACGTTGAGAAACTCGCTACGCCAGAGCGGGGGAGCGTACCAATCAGGGTCCTCTTGCCAACTCTGACGAGCAGCCTCAGTTCGGTCCCCCTCGATGAGCAGATAGGCAATGACATTGGTGTCCACAACGATCATCGACGGCCTCTATCTCGGGCCTCGTCTAGAAGCTCCTGGGTCAGCGGTGTGGCCCCCTTCACTCGGAGTCGGTCTATTCCTTCCAGGGTCGAGGGACCGGCCCTGTCGTCGAGGATGCGCTCCAGCATTACAATCACTTCAGCACTCATACTGCGACGGTTGAGCGCCGCCCGCTCCTTGAGTCGAAGATGGATGTGCTTGGGTAAGTTCTTCACAAGTAGCCCGGCCATGGTGTCCTCCATGGGATAGCCTTTCGCTATCAAAAGTATAGCGGTCAGTGGAGTTGGTTGCAAGTCGGCCAAAGACGAGCCATCGGTCATATGGACTTCACCAAACTTCCTTGTCTCAGGAGCCCAAAGGGTATCCGGCACATCTGCCGAGAAAATGATTTCCACGACCTCGCTCCCCGCGGGCCGTCGGTCAGTCCCTCCCCAGCGCCCGTCATGTCGGTCTCTACCAGGGAAGTCGTGCAGCCAAGCAGGAGTGAGGACAATGCTCCTGCCCACCGATATCCACCGATGCTGTTATGGCACCCGCGCATGCCCCCGCGCATTATGCGAGAGACACCCGGTCCGCCTTCGCACTGCCTCGGCCTTCGCACCGCCTCCGCCTTCGCACCGCACTCGGTTCGCTGTGTGCGTGGCGAGTTGGGTGACAAGCAATCAAAAGAGGTAGGCCACGTTCGAATCGATCATGAAGGCAAGCATCGAACTGGCGTTGGGACGGGCACCGACTCGGAAGAGCGAGGCGCTGAAGATGACGTGCTTGGAGCGATAACCCACCCCCAATGTCGTGAAGAACTCAGTGAACTTGAAGTTGCCGGCATCGGTGTTCAGGGACGTCTGCCTGAACCGCGGATTGAAATGGAACCCCCATTCTTTGCCGAACAAGGTGGCGACATCGGCACCCCAGCCGAATCCGAGGCCCCCTTTCGAGGTCTCACCGGCCTTGACTCTCAGGTATGAGGTGTTCAGTGATAGATTGAACATTGCCAGGATGTACCGCGACCTGACATATGCTCCGGGTAGAACGTTGAGACCGATGACCGAGCCCGGCAGATCTTCAATGTCCATTGCCGGGAAGTACATGCTCAGTCCTCCCCCAATGCCGAATCCGCTATCCGCCTTTGCCGGGGACGCAGAAATGCAGACCAGCACTGCCAGAACAGAAGCAGTCATCAAGTTACGAATCACAGCCATCAGACATCTCCCTTCTCGTGCTAGAAAGTGGAACGGACCATGAGCCCCGGGTAGAACGGCCCCGTGGCCCCAGCATCCGGGTTGTAGCCGACATGCAGCAGGTTCACTTCCCAACTTGAGTGATCTCCCTTAAACGCAAATCCAAGCTCAACAGCCAACTCGCTGACCGAGTACACACCATCGCTTCCGAGGAAGCTCTTGTCCTCACAACCGATGGCCCCGCTGACGTCCCATACCTCTATTAGAGGCGAAACGACGAAAGCGAAACTTTCCGAGGTGTAAAATAGCGCCCGGCTGCCGATTTGGACGCCGTATCCCACCGCATCCCAACTGTCCCCTCTGCCACACGGGTCGCCTTCGGACCAATGGCTGTTGTAGCGGCTGGACTCGTTGTTCTGGTCAGATACGGTTACGCTCGTGTAGTTCACATCGACCGATGCGAAAGCACCGATCAGGATATTCTCGGAGACTGCCCACATGTGGTGTACTCCAAAGAACCCGGACCACGTGTTGGGAACTTCCACATCGAGCATGATGTTCGTCCGCCATTTGACTCCGGCGAGCAGACCGAATCCGGTCCGATCGTCGGTATTCGACAGGCCCCTGTTGCCTTCTGCGCTCGCTGGCGAGGGCAGGATCGCTCCCGCTGTGAACACCAGAAGCAGAGACAAGAAAGATACTCGTGCAGCAGTTCGCATCATTCCTCCTTCGCTACTGCAGTCGCAGTGTACATAGACTCCTGAGCAGCGCTTTCGGCGTGCATTGAAAACGCCGAGGCGTCTCGTCCATGTTACCTTGCATGGTGCAACTTCGACTGTTGACGAGGTATATTGCATGCTCCAGGCAGCATGCAAGCACTTTCACAGGTAGAGGACAAGGCAGCGATCTGATCACGGCTGTACCCCGGTCCGTTCTTGAAGGGAGGTATGGCGT
>CAZFVN010000074.1:0-27673 GCA_964522395.1 uncultured Myxococcales bacterium | reverse complement strand
AACGCCATACCTCCCTTCAAGAACGGACCGGGGTACAGCCGTGATCAGATCGTCGGCCAACGGAGCGTTCCATTAATGGCTATGGTTGCGGGTTATCTATGTGGTAAGATAGTACTACTAATGACTTGTTGAGGGTACTGTCATGCGCACACGTCAGCTCTTGATTCTCGGCCTTCTCCTGATTATCTCCGGATGCTCCCCTTCAACTGGGACAAGCTCCCCAGACCTCGATGGCCAGATGGAGAATCCTGACCTCCACTTTGAGCCCGGGGATCTGCTTGCCGACGTTCTGAACTTCAAGGATGCTCCCGCTCCCACCGAAGTCATGGACAGCGGCTTCTTCGACACACTTGAGCCAGGTGGATTCGGCTGGCCCTGCGACGGAAATCTCGACTGTTTCTCTGGCTACTGTCTAATCAGCCAGGAGGGCAAGGTCTGTACCATCGCCTGCGACACTGAGTGCCCCGACGGTTGGCAATGTTTGCAGAGCAGTATTGCCCTGCCGGACATCGTCTACATTTGCCTCCCCATGCACTTGTCCCTCTGCTTCGCCTGCCAGGACGATGACGACTGCGATACCAGCGGACTCGATACGGGCTCTCGCTGCGTAGCTGGCGACAGCGGCGGGTCTTTCTGCGGTTCTAAATGCGATGAGGTTGATGATTGCCCGGCCGACTACGATTGCCTTGAAGTGGTGAGCACAGCCGGCCAGACGATTGACCAATGCGTGCTCGCGGACGACGAAGAGTGCGCTTGCAGCCCTTACGCCATTGACCAGGGGGCTTCCACAGATTGCACATCACCTCCACTGGACGGAGAGGAGTCCGGCGAGGGCTGTCCAGGGACCCGCAAATGCACCGAGGATGGCCTCACCGATTGTGACGCTCCTCCGGCCGTTGCCGAGACCTGCGACGGCAAGGACAACGATTGCGACGGCGACATTGACGAAGGACTGGGGAGCATCACTTGCGGTGAAGGAATTTGCGAGCACTCCATCGATATTTGCACGGACGGGAATGTCCAGGAGTGCGACCCGATGTCCGGAGCGGAAGAGGAACTTTGCAACGGAGAAGATGACAACTGCGACGGGACCATCGATGAGGGGTTCGACGATACCGACGAGGATGGTATCGCAAATTGCGTTTCCACAGATGACGATGGAGATGGCGTACCTGACGATGAGGACAACTGCCCCAACATACCTAACCCAGACCAGGCAGATTACGACCTTGACGAGCTCGGCGACGTCTGTGACCCCGATGACGACAACGATGGCGTCGATGACGGTGAGGACTGCCAGCCATACAAAGCTGACATCTTCCCCGGTGCAGATGAGAAGTGCGACGGCATTGACGATAACTGCGATGATAACATAGACGAAGGGTTTGGCACGACCACGTGCGGAGAGGGTGAGTGCGAGCACACTATCGACAATTGTGTGGACGGGGCTCCCACCGTTTGCGACCCGGACGAGGGTTCCCTTGATGAGGAGTGCGACGGGCTGGACAACAATTGCGATGGCAGTGCCGATGAAGGCTTTGACGACTTTGACAAGGACGGGATTGCCGACTGCGTTGATAGTGACATGGACGGAGACGGAATCGAAGACGACGTCGACAATTGCCTGATGCTGGACAATCCCCTACAGACCGACAGTGACGATGATGGTTTTGGCGACGAGTGCGATTTCGGTTGCTGGGTTGATGCCGTGGAGGAGTGGGACCTCGATTGCGACGGCGTCGTCGATTCGGACGACAACTGTCTCGATATCCCCAACGAAGGACAGATAGACACCGATGGTGATGGTGCCGGTGATGCATGTGACGACGATGACGACGGAGATGGGATACCCGACGCAGATGACAACTGCCCCCTGGTGGACAATCCAGACCAGGTCGATTCCGACAATGATGGGCTCGGCGATGCCTGTGACGGGGATGCCGACGGGGACGATGTTCCGGACGATGAAGACAACTGCCCGGGCGTTGCCAATCCGGAACAGGAGGACTTCGACGATGACAAGATCGGAGATGCTTGCGACCTTGACGATGATGGCGACGGAGAAGATGACGCCACCGACTGCGAACCCTTGAATCCCTTGATTTCCCACCTCGCCACCGAAGTCTGTAATGATGTGGACGACAACTGCGACGGGGTCGTTGATGAGATCGGCGCGGAGGGGTGCAGCGACTACCTTCTCGATTCGGACCAGGATGGTTACGGGGAAGCTGGCAAGACCGCCTGCTACTGCGAGCCCCACTCCCCCTTCACTGCCACGGAAGACGGGGACTGCGCACCGCTGGACAAAGAGATCTACCCCGGTGCCGAGGAGCTTTGCGACGGCATTGACCAGGACTGCAGTGGAACCGCCGATGAGGGGTTCGCCGACCTCGACGAGGACGGTATTGCAGACTGCGTAGACTCGGACAAGGATGGTGACCTGGTTGATGATGAGGATGACAATTGCCCCGAACTGTCCAATCCTGACCAGGCGGATTTCGACGAAGACGGCATGGGCAACGATTGTGACGATGACGACGACAATGATGACTTCCTGGATGACGAAGATTGTCAGCCTTTCGACCCTGACGCCTTTCCCGGTGCCGAAGAAGTTTGCAATGGGCAGGATGACGACTGCAACGACGGCATCGACGAAGACCAGGGGGTTACGACTTGTGGAATCGGGCCTTGCGAGCACATCTCCGGCAATTGTGCCGCTGGTCAGCTCGTTCCTTGCGATCCCTTCTTCGGGGCAATTGACGAGGAGTGCAACGGTATAGATGACAACTGTGATGGCGAGATCGACGAGGGTTTCCTTGACACAGACCTCGACGAAACCCCCGATTGCCTGGACAGTGACGACGACAACGACGGCATTCCCGACGTCGACGATTGCGACCAGTTGGACCCTGACCTTCCCGATTGTAGCGGCAAAGTGTGTGGCAGCGACGGCTGCGGCGGCAGTTGCGGCACGTGCAAGAGTCCTAAAACATGCAAGAGCGGGAAATGCAAATGTATCCCAGACTGCGCAGGCAAGCAGTGCGGACCAAACGGATGCGGTGGCTACTGCGGGACATGTGGCTGGGGCACCAAGTGCAACAGCTATAAATGCAAATGCGGTCCCTCCCCCCATTTTAAAGAGGTCAACGGAAAATGCCTTCCCGCGTGCGGTCAACTCCTCCCCAAGCTTGGCCTACCAGACGCCCATGTGGGTTGTTGTTCTAGCGGTTGCCTCTTCCAAACCGCAGGCGGTCCCGGAACAACCTGGGATTGCACTTACTGTTGCGCCAACTATGCCGACCTGGTCAATTGTATATGACCGAGGGACTGGACCGACCTGAAGAGCTGAAGCGGGCGAGTATCATCGGTGCGACAGGTTTGGTTGGCCGTGAACTGGTGCGACGGCTACTTGCTGACGAACGCTATGGGACGGTGCGAGTCTTCGTGCGGCGCACTACGGGCATTGAGCACAAGAAGCTCGACGAGCGGATTGTCGATTTTGACCAGCCCGACTCCTGGTCTGACGAATTGCAAGGCGACGAGTTCTACTCGGCCATGGGAACGACTATCAAGCAAGCGGGGAGCAAGGAGAACCAGTATCGCATCGACTATACTTACCAATTTGAAGCGGCACGGGCAGCGGCCGAAAACGGCGTCGCCAGTTGCCTGCTGGTGAGCGCGGCCGGCGCTAATTCGAAGTCGCTGGTCTTCTACTCGCGCACCAAGGGAGAGCTTGAAGATGCGGTGACGGCTCTATCCTTCAGCCGCATCGCTTTCTTCCAACCTAGCCTGCTACTCGGGCAACGGGAAGTCCCTCGCACTGCCGAGCGCTGTACCGAGATTGCCCTGAAGGCGGTGGACTGGATCCCCGGAATTCGTCGCTATCGAGCCATTCCCGCAAAAACGGTTGGTGCAGCGATGGTAACCGTAGCCAATAGGCCCGACAGTGAGCGCGTAACAGTCCACACTCTCGACGAGCTCTTCCAACTCGCCTCACAAATAGTCTAGCGATACCGGCGAGGCGTGGTGCGGTCGGCCCCTCGCGGGCCTCTGATTGGGTAGTCGGCAGAGTACTTCAGCAATGCTTCGGTCCTGGATCGGGGCTGGTGTTGACCTACGGGATGACCGCTGAGCTGGCATCGCCAGCGAACCGCGCCAACATGCCCCCCACCCATCCTTCCACCGTCGAGCTGGCCACGCCAGCGAGCCGCGCCATGCGAACCATCGAGCTGGCATCGGCAGCGAACCGCGCTCGCCCCCAACCACAGCCGTGTAAGTGCCGTGGAGCTGGTGTCGTCAGCGAGGCGCGAGGCGAGGGAGGGAGTGAGGCGTACGTCGGTACGCCGCAGCGACCGACCCGCCGATGAAACGAAGCTGCCGACACCAGATCAGCGGCACTTCTGGGCTTGTTGGATTGTTTGGCCGATACAGGAACCACAGCCATTGCAGTTCAAGCACCAGTTCCCAGTACTGCCACACGCCGGATTAGGCTGGGACCAACCGGCCGTGCAAGGTTCTTCAACGCAGGATGACCCGTACTGCTTCTCGGCTTCGCTGTCACAGTTGTAGTCGTAACCGCCACACCAGTTGACCTCTTCGCCAAAGAACTTGGTCTGGCCCGGGAAGGCATCGGGATCGGCATCGCAACAGTCTTCGGGGAAATCTTCGGCATTAGCCGGGGCCTCGCAGTAGCAAATCTGCGTCCCGGCAGAGCCGTCGCCGTCCTGATCCACCCACCACGGAGTGCAGCCATCAGCGTCGGCTTCATTGGTTTCGTCATTGCAATTGTCATCGTAGGGCGTGGAGCAAAGCTCGATTTTGCCTGGGAAGACAAGGCCGTTGGCATCATCACAGTCATCCGCATTGGGTGACGTGTAGATGGACTGCGGCTCGCAGATACAAACCGGTTGGCCGATACCAAAGGTATCGCCATCCTTGTCCTCGAACCAGTTCATGCAGTTTTGCGCGTCCATATCATTGGCCGTGCCGTTGCAATTGTCATCCTGATTGATGGTTGTGCAATCTTCCTCTGCATCGGGATTGATGGCATCATTTCCATCATTGCAGTCGAGGACGTTATCGGCGGTATAGATACCGTTTTCCTCGCAGGCGCACTGCGACTCGGCGACGCCAAATCCATCCTGGTCGCCATCCTTGTAGAAGAGTTCGCAATTGAGGGCTCCCACTGCGGTGAGAGAACCATTGCAGTCGTCGTCGACATCGGGAGTAGCGCAGTCTTCTGCGGCATTGGGGCGAATATCCTCATTTGTATCATCGCAGTCAAAGCTGTTGGTCGCGGTGTAAGGAGCTTCCGGATAGCAGAGGCATTTCGCGTCGTCTACGCCGTAGGTATCGGAA
This sequence comes from uncultured Myxococcales bacterium, assembly GCA_964522395.1. Taxonomy (GTDB): domain Bacteria; phylum Myxococcota_A; class UBA9042; order CAIXZC01; family CAIXZC01; genus CALGBT01. The sequence continues at coordinate 22,315 of CAZFVN010000074.1, read as the reverse complement.
TCTTCATCCTTGAAGTAGTTGACGCAACCGGCGGCATCTTCGGTGTTGTCGTCGCCGTCACAGTCATCATCAAACGCTGTGGAGCAACTTTCGGCAGCGCCCGGATATACCTGACCATTGCTATCATTGCAGTCCCCGTCGCAGCCAAGAACGCCGTCGCCGTCGCCATCTACTTCATTGCCCGGCACCCCGCCCTCACAATCATTGTCGATGCCATCGCAAATTTCTTCCTGGCCGTGGAAACGTTCTGGGTCCATCGGTGCACAATCTGTCTCGTTCAGGTCGCCGTCACCATCCTTGTCATCATCACAGACATCGCCCTTGTTATCCTTGTCAAAGTCCTCTTGCCCAGGGTTGGCAACATCGATGCAGTTGTCGGCAAAGTTGGAGATGTTGTCGTTGTCGGCGTCCTCGTCAATGGCGTCGCAGATACCATCGCCATCAGAGTCTTTGGTCTTCTCATCAATCTGACCGTCGCAGTTGTCATCCTTGGCGTTGCAAATCTCCTCGGAGGGAATTGGTGCGGAGCACTGACTCAGCCCGCCGGGAGTGCACTGACGGTCCCCGTCACACTTGCCATAGTAGTTCTTGTTGTAGCAAACGGTCCAGGCCCCCTCGAGGCCGAACTGAGTCGTACAGTCGCAGTCACTATCCGGCTTGATGCACTGGTCAGACGGCTTGCCCTGGACGTCAGTCATACCGTGGCAGGAATAGCCGCTGGGGCACCAATTGTCACCGTTACAACCGCCGCCGCAGAAGTTACCCTTGGCCCCAAGGGAGATGCAGCGGTCACCGACGTCAATGCCATTTGAGAGGCAATCGATATTTGAAGTGCAGGGACGGCAGAGGTTGACCATGGACGGCACGCACTGCAGGCCATTGCTGAGGTAATTCACGCACGCCATGCCGGCAGGGCAATCGGTGTTCATCAGGCAGGGACCGGAGCAGACATTGCCGCTCGCACCCACCAGACAGAGAGTCGATTGGCAGTCGAGACCGGTAACGCAGGGGGCCCCGGCTTCCCCATCAGGCGGAAAGTACACCTCCGCCTCTTCGTCCTTCTTGAGGTCCAACTCCTGGCCGCCACCGTCAAGGTCCACGGGCTTAATCGCGTGGTCGCCGATTTCGGGGAAGTCATATAGTTCCAGGTCCTCGGCGGGAACATCTATCAAGACAATATCAGTGTCCGCGGGCCCCGCATCAACATCGATGGTGTGCGGCGTATCGACTTCGATGTCTTGCCACCAGGTCCCTAGGTCGACATCGTTCTTTTCGCTACCCTCATCCGAGCCACACGCCATCACAAAGATAGCCACCGCTAATATTCCAAATACCTTTTTCATCTTCCGGCAACCTCCGGTGAACAGGAAAGTTCCACGAGAGTATATCGGCGATATACTTGGAAAGCAAGGAAACGCGACGTAGAATTGGCGCGGGTGATCTGGAGGTAAGAATGGCCACTCGCAGCGACCGCTTTCCCACCGAAGCTCTCTTACAATTGCTCAACCACTTTCAACCGAGTTCCATCCGTTACTCGAGGCGGGTCTTCGTGAACCGGAACCTGCGGCTTAAGAATATTCAGGCCGTGGGTTTCGACATGGATTATACCCTGGCGATATACAAGCCAGCTTTCGACAGATTGGCGTGGAAACTCGCGCTCCGTCGCCTGGTTGACGAGTTTGATTTCCCCGAGCAGGTCCTGGAATTCAAGTACGACCCAGGCTTCGCCCTGCGCGGTCTGGTGATTGACATGCTCGCCGGCAACATCATCAAGCTCGACCGGCATCGTCACGTCTCCACGGCCTACCACGGTACGCGACCCCTCCCCGAAGAGAATCGGCACAGTCTCTATCGCAAGGGTCGACTCCATCTCTCCAAGCCCACTTACTTCCTCGTGGACACCCTCTTCTCCCTTCCAGAAACGCACATGTATGCGCAGATGGTTGATTGGTTGGATGCCCACGACGAAGGAACGTCGGACAGCTATCATCACGCCTACCAGTGCATTCGCCAGGCTGTTGATGGCATCCACCGTGACGGCACCTTGAAGCGTGAGGTCCTGCAGGATATCGAGCAGTATATCGCCGGGGACCACGACGTCGCCTACACGCTGGAGCAGTTCATCTATTCCGGGAAGAAGCTCTTCCTCGCAACGAATTCCGACTGGCACTACACCCGGGCGTTGATGTCTTACTTGCTGGACGGTCGGCTCTCCGCATTTCCGCAGTGGCACGACTACTTCGAGCACATCATTGTTGAAGCACGCAAACCGGAGTTCTTCACCAAGCGACGCCCCCTGAAGACAGAGAATCAGGCCCCTGAGGAACTGCGCCACAAGGTCTTTCGGGGCGGCAATCTACGCCAATTCGAAGGGTTGCTCCAATGTGCCGGCGAATCGGTCCTCTATATCGGTGATCATATCTATGGCGACATCTTGCGCTCCAAAAAGTCCAGTGCGTGGCGGACCGCGATGATCATCCCGGAAATGGAGCAGGAACTTGCCGGCATGGCCTCCGTCCGGGAGGAGACCCGGAAATGGGAAGCGCTCTTTGAGCGACGGGTCCAACTCGAAGTGGAAGCCAACTATCAGCAGCGCCTCCTCGGCTCGCTCCTCAACCTGGAAGAACTTAGTGGGCCCAACGGTGAAGATGGCGCAAACGGACCAGAGAGCCACCCCATTGCCAGGGTCAGTCAGGTTTGTGAGCAAAACATCAGTGAAATCCGGCTTGAACTGGACCGGGTCGAGCAACAGATCGCGGCCAACAAGAAACTGGTATTGGAACCTTTCAATCCCTACTGGGGCCGACTATTCAAGGACGGAACTGGCCACAGCGTCTTCGGCGAACAGGTGGGCGTCTGGGCCTGCCTCTATACCAGCCGTCTGGCCAATTTCCTCTCCTATTCACCGATTCACTACTTCCGGGCGGCCCCCGATTTACTCCCCCACGAACGGGTTCGCTAGATCGGCTCACTGCTTCTTCGATGCTTGCAATCTCGCGCTGCGAGCGGCAAATCCCTTGTACTCCTCTAACCGCTCCAGCGAATTCTCTCCCGGACATTGGCCGAGGGCGCTGGCCGCGGCCTCTGACACCAAGGGGTTGTCATCATCCAGCAACTCGGCAAGCACTCCCAGGCAAGCCTTCGAACAGAGGCGACCAGCCGCCCTTGCAGCATGCAATCGAACTCGAACCACGGGCGAAAACGCGGCATCAACCACCGCCTCAATTCCCCGGGCATCTCCCGCCTCGGCGAGGGCCAGCCCGGCAACCTCTTTCACGGTACCGGTACGCGCCTCAAACTCTTTAGCAAGCCGCTCGACTGCGGATTTCGTTCCCAGGGCAACCAGAACGATATAGGCCGTCTCCAGGTCGGCCGTGCGGTCACCGTTTAGATACTCCGTTGCCAGCCGCGCTTCCACTCGCTCCGCCAGTTGCGGAAACTCTCTTGCGTAGTCTGCGAGCCGATGTGCCAGCTCTACCTTCTGCCACCGCTCAAAAGCGCTGGGAAACGAGACGCAGTAACCGGCAGATACCGATATCGTAAAGACGGGAGTCAGGTCACAATGCCCGGAGCGACAATCGTCGCTCGAGCTACAGGGCTTGAGTTCCTCGCTGAAAAAGGCCATCTCCAGGTCGATCAGTCGCTCCTGCGCCGGATCAGACTTCCCGCCACCGCTGGCACACGAAGAGAGCAGCAGAAGAAGCACCGGCCAGACCCACGTGGAAAACCGCATTGACTCACCTCCAGATGGTTGAAAGTAGCAAGGTGGGAGGGAGTGATCAAGGGGTTGAGCGATCGGCCTGTGCCATCTGGCCGGAAGAGTCGAACCCCTGCGACTGCCCTGCGGTTCGTTACGGAAACCTCAAAGCGGCCGCACCACCATTGCTTCGGCGATGCAATATGGTGTTTACAGCCGCCGCAGGGCCATGCTAGAGTTACATTTTGGATAAGTCATTTAAGATCTCGGCCGGGGGCAAACATGACCGAAGACCATAAACGAGAGAACGTTCGATTTGAAACTGATGCGCTGGTTGACTACACAGGCTCAGAGATTCTCCTCTTCCACAAGATCGAGAACTTGAGTCTCGGCGGCATCAGCATTCGAACCGCAACGCCTGAAGCCATTGGCACCAATGTCTACATCACGATCAACTTTCCCGACCTCCACAAGAGCGTCGAAGTTGAGGGTGAGGTGGTCTGGGTGAATCACGAAGTGCCCAAGGATATGGGCGTCAAATTCATCGGCCTGACAGAGAGCGACAAGGTCGTCTTACGAGAGTATATCAAAGCCCGTGAGGAGCGCACCTAATCTACTTCACCACCACCGGCAATTCATACCACCCGACCCCCCCGCGACCGTCGCCGGCAACCATCCAGATGGTGCAACTGCCAGAATCCGGTGCAGTGTATTCGTTACCGAGTTCCTTGTCCTCTTTATCCTCCTCGGTTTCGATGGCAATGTTGATTGCCTCCGTTCTCATAGCCGACCCGAATGACCCGCAAGTCGTGAAGTAGGAGACGGTCATCTCCTCCGTCAGTTCTTTGTCGTAGGCCTGCTCCCAAACCGCCTCCACCGTCGTATCTTCGGTAAACTCGAAAGTAGCCAGGTTGATGGCCTTGACGGTGTAGGTCTCACGAACATCCTCAGGGAAGACCGGGAGCAACCGGATCTCGTCTGACGCTTCTGGTTGAAAGCTGCCGTCATCAGCTAATTCCAGAGGCTCTTCCTCATCCTCTTCCCCGGCCCAGAGCTCGGTAATCACAGGGTTACTGTTGGCCACCCTGCCCTGCCCGTAGTCAGGAACAAGGGCAAATGACTTCAGAAAAGGCACCGTGGCATCGCCAACTGTAATCGACCCGGCCACCCAGACGGAGGCCCCGTAGAGGCCAAGGAAGGGATCCTCCTCGAAGGACTTCCCAACCAACTCCCCGGGGAGAGTGAACTGCACCGAAATCTCCCCCGGCAGCGCCTCACCCTCGGCGAAGAGAGTGCGGAATTCATCATCCACACAGCCCAGCGAGTCATCCAGCAAACATCCCTCAACTACGTATTGTACGGGCACCTCTGGGGCCTCCGGATTGGCCATCAGAATGGTCAAAGTAACGGGGGGAACAATGAACGTCTCCAGGTCCGGGGAGGGCATCCCCTGCTTGTCAAAAGTGATCGTGTAAACGTGCTCGGGTGGGTCCAACTTGACCCCGAGAATGCGCAGGTCATAGACGTCCCAGGGCTCGTCAAAACCGGGCGAACAGGCCATCAAAACCAACCCTACGCAAAGCCATTTTACAGTTCTCATGTTAGAACCTCCCATTGATGCCCAGACTCGGGAAGAAGGGTATCCCCGGCACCTTCCAACTCTCTCGGAAGCGGTAGTCCCAGGTGAAGAACTCGCTGTTGGCGTGATTGGTGATGTTCTGGACGTCTAGGTAGAGGGTCAACAGCCAACTATCAAATGTCCACCTCTTCTCTACTCGCGCATCAAGTTGGAAGAAAGCGGGGAGCCGCTTGGAACGAATGGCGCCGGTAATGGGTGAGAAGCCATTGGTATCCCCGGAGAAACGCCCGCCAACAGTGGGCGTGAATGGATTCCCAGAAACCAGCCGAAGGCGAAGTCCGGTCTCCCAGCCCCGGGCCAACTTGACGCTACCGACAACGCTCAAGATATGGGTCTGGTCGAAGGGGGAGAGTACCCACACGCCAGAGTTTCCAGCGGCTCCCTCATCACCCTTGATGAAATCGAACCCGGCCAACTCGCTACGTGCCAGAGTGTACGCAATCCAGCCATAGAAATAGTCGGTGGGTGCGTGCTTAATGAGCAATTCCATTCCGTAAGAGCGGCCGAAACCGCCGTTGTCGAAAGAAACAGTGCTCACCTCTCCGTCCTCGTCAGCCTCGAAGTCCCCCGCCTGGGTGGCGAGGTCGTAAGTCCGAGTGTAGTACCCCTGCAAGTCGATGATCAGCTTCTCATAGGGTTGCCACTCGATGCCGGCACTGTAGTGCACCGCCCACTCCGGCCCGAGGTCGGGATTGCCGTAAGTCTCGTCCAGATTCCCTGGCTGTGGGGGCTGACTGAAACGGCCAATACCACCCTTCAGGCTAACCCCGCCCCCAAGTGCAAAACGAGCAACGAACCGCGGGTCCCAAAGCAGCACGCTCCCCCCCGGATGGTGCCAGGTTTCGATTCTGAACCCCGGAGTCAGCAACAGCCCCTCAGCGGGCTGGAACACAAGATCAAAATAGGTCGAGCCCCGCCAGTAATCATCCGAAAACTCGAGGCTCTCAACGTCCTGCTCGTCACTCAGGCTAAGCCCCGTGATGGTCGAGCCTGGATGGTAGTAGTCCTTCGGCGTCGGCAGCTCGCCAGAGTAGTTGGCAGTGTACCACGCCCCGTCCGCGCCGATGTTCAAAGTGAACCATTTCTCCGGCGAATACTCAGCGTCAACGCGTGTTCCCAGGAGGAAGGCCTTCGCATCAAGTTCCAGGGGCCCCGTATCAAATTTGAACCCGTCGTAGCCGAAGTAAGGTTTCAAGACTATGGAGAAGTTCTCCTGAGCATGCCGCCAGGTCGTTATCACGCGATTAAAGTCAGTCTGCAAAGAGAGGTCGAGACCGTTGTCATCCTCCTCTTCTGAGGTAACCAGAGAGAGTGAGTCGTGGGAGCCGAGCCAGAAGATGCCCAGACGATTGTTCTCGTTGACGTTCCACATGGCCTGAGCCTGAAAGTCATAGTAGACCGGTGCAATCAGGAAGCCGTCGGCATCAGCCAACGCTAGCACTGCGGCCAGCACCGCATCAATATAGGAGCGGCGAACGCCCAGGCGAAAGGAACCATCCTCCCCAATGGGACCTTCGGTGTAGGCCCCGGCGTTGAGCAGGTTGATGTCCACCTCCCCGCCATAGACATCGGGTCGCTCCTTGGTCGTGGTTACATCAACAATCCCCCCAATTGCCTCACCATACTTCGTGGGGTAATTGCCGGGGTAGTAGCCGATATCCTGCAAGAAGTTGGGGTTGATCACTGAAGGACCTGCCAGGAAATGATAGATGAGCGGGACTTCGATGCCGTCGACAAAGACCTTCGTATCGTTTGGTTTGGTTCCGCGGACGATCAGCAAGCCGGCGCCATAGCTGGCTCGGGCTACGCCGGGGAGCGTCTCAATTACCCGCACCGGATCGCCAAAGGTCCCAGGAACAGTTTCCAGCGTCCGCTGCTCGAGCACGTACTTCGTAACGACAACTTTCTGCTTCTTGCCTTTGACCACAATCTCGTAGGGGTTCGCAATGGCCGGCTCCAGGAGTAGCGAAACCTTGAGGGTCTTCCCCTCCTCCAGGGTTAGCTCCGTTGCCAACGGCTTGTACTCACTGGCCGACACAAAAACCTTGTAGGTCCCCGGTTCGATGCGCCGCAAAGTGAATTTCCCTTTTGCGTTGGTGGTGGTGCGAGCACGCCCTTCGAGGGTAACTTCGGCCCCCACTACCGGAAGGCCCACTCCCTTCTCCTTGACCGTTCCACTTAGGACCTGCCCCGGCTCCACCTTCACCGACTTCTCTTCCAACTTGAAGCGATAAGTATAGCCGATGCGAACCGGAATCGGCTCACCGTCCATGGTGGCAGGCGTGAATTCAAACTTCGCCACCGCTGCAACCGCGGCCTGGTCAAAGGCCTCCCCTGCTGATTCCTGAACGGCAATCTCCGCTACCTTGCCCTCGGAATCAACCACGACCAGGAGTTGTACTGCGGCCTCCAGGCCCTGAGCCTCGGCCTCAGCGGGGTATTGCGCGTGGACGAATTGTAACAAAACAGGGGGCTCAACCACTGGGGGCTTGGGCTCCTCTTCACCAGTCACTGTTCCCTCCACCGGGGCCTCCTGCCCGAAAGCTGAGACCGAGTGGACCAGGAGCAGCAAGAAAATCAGCAATGTCTCGCAACGCCACATGGCACTACTCCAACACAAAGAGGAAGGGAACCGTAAGCTTCACGCCCACCGGCTCGCCTTCCTTCATCGCAGGTTCAAATTCCAATTCCCAGGCCGTCTCCACGGCAATCTTGTCAAGCTTCGGATGGAGCCCTTTCTTGAGCGCGACGTCGGCCACCCTACCTTCCTTGTCAACAGTAACAAGGAGGTATACTCGCCCCTGAATCTCCAACGCTCGAAGCTCGTCCGGATACTCTGGCGAGACCTTCTTCACCATCTTCGCTTCCCTGGTCACCCGGTGCTTCGAAGTAGTTTTCACCTTACGGGACCTCGGGTCCTTCTTCCGCTTGCCCTTGATGGGGCCGCCGCCGGGGCCCGGTTTGCCATCTTCGTCGGGCAGAGCTTCTTCATCGGCATCCTGGAATTCCTCCTGGAACTCCTCGCCATCGTCCTCCCCTTCCACCGGCTGCTCGCTGAGCGCGGTGGCCGGGTCGTCGTTGTATCCCTCCTCCGGGACATCCATGCCGTCCCCCACCTGGACATTCACCGAAGAGCCACCCTTGTCGGCGTTACTGGTGCCCCCCTTCATCGTGTACTCAAGGTCAATCGCGGCCCCCTTCCTGGCCCCCGCCAGTTCAGGGGTTGGCGGCGCCGGCTTCTCCCCTTTTGCCGGCTTCACTTTCTTCTTAGACTTCTTCGACCGCTTTTTGCTCCGCTTCTTCTTGCTCTTCTTTTGCGCCGGCTTCTTCTCGGCAGGCTTCTTCGCCTCTTCCGAGGGAGGCTTGACTTCCGGTTTCACTACCGGCTTCTTCTCCGGCTTTGGTTCTGGCTTCTTCTTCTCCAGTTCTTCCCGCCGCTTCTTCGCCTCTTCAGCCAGCTTCTTGCGCAACTCCGCAAGCTTCTCCCGGGCCTCCTTGACCTTCTTCAAGTCCTCGGGGCTCGCTTCCTTGAGCTTCTTGTTCATCTCGAGCTTCTTTAGCGCTTCTTTGATATCCTTCTTCTTCTTGGTCTCATCCCGCTCTTCTTTGGCCTTCTTGACCATGCGCAACTTCACCGTGCGCATCTGCTCCCGCACATCGGGCCGCTCCAGTTGCGATGCCGACAGAATCAAGATGCCGTGCAACGCCACCGAAATGGCGACCCCGATGTAGAGAGGACTCCTTTTCACTTACCTTTCTCCCGCCCTTTTTCCACCGCCGCCGCAAAGTTCTTGACGCCATTTTGCTGCGCCAGATTGATCAAGTACATCACCTTGCCGTAAGCGACTCGCTTGTCCCCACTGATAACCGCCTCGACCTCCGAATCACTAGCCACGAAGCTGCGGATGTACTCCTCCACCTCACGCTCCGAGGCCTTCTTCCCTTCCACCGTAAAATCGCCGTCCTTATCAACGCCAACCACGAGGGGTGACTTCGAGGCCGGTCCCGACTCCGATGCCTGGGGCAACTTCATCTTCACGGCCCCACGAACGATATAGGTTGCCGTGACCATGAAGATGACCAGTAGCACCAGCATAATATCCACGAGGGGAACGACATTGATACCCTCGATAAGTCTTCCCTTTCCGCCTCCTGCTTGCATATTAGACCTCCCCTACGAGCCGTCTGGATGGCGCTTGACTTTTGTCCAGGCAAGGAGCTCGAATCGCTCGACATAGCCTTCCGAAAGACGGACGAAGTAGTTGTAGAAGATGACGCACGGAAGAGCCACCGCGATCCCTGTTGCCGTAGCAACCAACGCCTCGGAAATGCCTCCCATGACCGAAGAAGCGCCGCCCTCCATCTCAACACTGAGCTGATTGAAGGCGACGAGAACGCCAATAACGGTACCCAACAACCCGATGAAAGGTGCATTGTTGCCCAGAGTCCCCAGCACTGGCGTGAAGCGGTCCAGGTAACGCCGGTAGGCAGCTACCGCTCCCTGTACCTGAGACTCCAGCAACTGTCCCGAATCATCATCGGAAGTGGCCGTGGCCGCCTCTTCAAGCGCCGTTAACAAGCGACACTCGCGGCAACCTTCGATGTCGGCCACGGGCTTGCGGTCACGGTCCGCAAAGCCCAACATCTGCTGCTCCAATGCAAAGAGATATTTACGACTACTACGCAACACGATGCCACGCTCAATAATGAGAGCGAGGGCCAGCAGCGATAGAGCAACCAGCAAGTAGAGCACCCACTCAGCCCCCAACAACGCCACATTTACCAGAACATCAGTCAACATACTCAACCCCCAAAAAAGGAATTCTATGGGCAAATCACCGCCACATCCTAACGCCACGCGACCCCAACATCAACCCTCCCCGACGCCGCCCTTGCCTTAGCGGTGTTCCGTTCCCGACGCCCGACGCCGCCTCTCGCCTCTTCTAACACCGCCCCACCTGAATCATGCCCCCACACCCCGCTATTTGCTTGCAAAGGCTGACAGAGTATATTATCAAGCGGTTCGTTGATTTGTTGCCGTGCCGGAGGGATGGCCGAGTGGACGAAGGCGCTAGACTCGAAATCTAGTGTGCGCTTATGCGTACCGGGGGTTCGAATCCCTTTCCCTCCGCTAATCTGCACAGAATCGTTGGAGGCATCATGAGAACTCCAGTTCTGAGACTCCTCTCTGCTCTCGCGACGTTAGCTATTGTGGCTGGCTGTTCGGCGGGAAGAGGACTGGTCAGTGAAGGTGACGCCGTTCAAGAAGAGACGGCGACTGACGACGACTCGTTCACGGGCGATGGGGGCGGGCTAGTGGACGAAGAGGTGACCGCGGAGGTTGCCGTCCAAGACATCGAAGAACCCGACATTTCCACCGGCTGGGAGTGTGTCGAGGACAGCGACTGCGCCGGCTTGGAGATACTCCCGGAGTGCCGGCTCTACACTTGCGACGATAACCACCTCTGCGTCGCCATCGATGCTCCCGACGGAAACCCCTGCCAACCGGAAGGAATCTGCTTTGACGGGGGAACCTGTGCGGCCGCTATCTGCGTCGGCGACATACCCAAGGTCTGCGACGATGAGAATCCCTGCACGGAGGATTCATGCGACCCCGACGGGGGGTGCATCACGATCCCACTTGCCGGGCTCTGCGAAGATGGAGACAGTTGCACAATGGATGACGAGTGTATCGACGCCGTTTGCACCGGAGCGCCAGTCGACTGCGAAGATGATAACCCGTGCACCGCAGACTCGTGCGACCCCAAAACCGGGTGCCTTCATACCAACCAGGATGGCGAGTGTGAGGACGGTGACCCCTGCACCGTCGGCGACACCTGCGTCGGTGGCGGCTGTGCAGCCGACCAGAATATCTGCGAATGCTATGAAGATTCAGACTGCGCTGCCTACTTGATTCAGCCCTGCGTGCTCTCAGCCCATTGCAGCTCCGGAGAAGCACCCTTCCTCTGCGAAGTGGAAACCGTTGAATGCGTGGATACCGGTTCTATCTGCGCTACCTCAGAGTGCAATCCTGACGTTGGCGAATGTGAACTCGTTGTCAGTAACGAGGCGGAGACGTGCCAGGAGCCGCTCAATTGCGTCCCGGAAGGCATCTGCCAGGGGGGCGAGTGCATCGGAGAGAGCATCGAATGTGACGACAATAACGCCTGCACAGAGGACGTCTGCATTGCAGGCGAGGGGTGTCAATTCGTCCCGGCCATCGTCCCGTGTGACGACGAAGATCCTTGCACCATCAACGACTTCTGCACGCTTGACGGTGAATGTCTCGGCCTCGAGACCGGTTGCCAGGACCTCCCGACTTTGGGCCTGAAATTGACCAGCCTCGTCTTCGAGAAGCCGGGGTTCTGCCTTCCCTCTCCTATTCCCGGAGAGGAGTGCACCGATGCCACCGCCCTGGTCAATTCGTTCATCGATGATGATATCCAATCCGACGAGTCTCCACTCGTTATGCTCGGCCATTTCGACCCCTTTGACCTGTCGGGAGACCAGAGCACATTCTCGTTGGGACCAGGGTCTTGCAATTTCGATAACCAGAGCGAGATTGTCGATTGCAGCTTCGACAACCAACCTTCCAGCATGGAACCAGTGACCTACGAGGACGAGGCCGCCTGCCTGACGGAAGCAGGGCAGAGCTCCTCAGCCCCCTGTTTCCAGGTTGCGGGCGACGGAATCGAAGTTGGAGTTATGGATATCGTGATTCCCATCTCCATGGCCGAAGTGACGGGCACCTTTCTGGGCATGCCCGAACCTGACCAAATCGCTGAAGGTCACATCGAGGCCTTCTTGCAAAAGAGTGTTACTGACGTCATCAACGTCACCCTTCCCCTGATGCCTCCCTTGAAGATGAGCGCCCTGCTGGACCCCGATGGGCTCGTGACGATTGACGGTGAGGCCGGCTGGCCGCTGCTCATCCACTTCACCGCCACCACCGTTGCCATCAAACCGGGGGAATAGGGATTCTCTCCCAGGGTTCTTGTTTGTGACCCCACGGTGAACGTGCTACAACACTAGCATGGCATAGGCGAGGAGGAATCCATGGACGATCGAACTGCAAATGGGAACGCAGGCGGCCCCGTCGGGCGGGGCCCGAGCTTTGGACATTTCTATGTACTGGTAGCTCTAATCCTCATTGTGGCCGGCTCGGTCGGCTACCTTTTTGTGGCACTGCGCGGGGCCGACGACGGCCTGCGCACTGAAATGGGTGAAACTGCTGGCACCCTCCAGGGAGCTCTGGAACAGCAACAAAAAGCCCTCCAGGCCCATTTGACAGATTTGGAAGTAACCCTTGAGAAGACGGGAAAGAAGGTTGACGGTCTGACCTCCGAGCTGACCAGGCTTCGAAGTGACTTGGGGACCTTCCAGACGGCCATGGATTCACGCCTTGAAGAATTGAAGAGTGAGGACGCTAAGTTGGCCGCGGCGCTTAAAACCCGCAGCGATGAACTGGCCACGCAAATCGAATTGGTGCGGGCTGGCTTCGCCAAAGAGCAAGAGGCAATGCACACCATGGTGGCCCAGATTCAGGACGACTCTAAGTACATCGTCAGCGAGCTGGGGAAGAAGGCCGAAAAGGCCTATATGCGGTTCATGGAACGCAAATTGAAGAAGAAGATCACGGCAGTCTCCGAGAAGGTCGATACGGTTTCCGAGAAAGTCGACACGGTGAAGGGTGATCTCGAGCAACAGATCATCGCCACCCACACCAAGATCACCGAAATGGCGGGCACTGTCGGCGAGACGATTAAGCAGAAGGTCGAAGAGCACGTCAAGATCGACTTTGTGCCTTCGGAAATGGACGAGGAATAGGCATGCGCTGGTTATTGACCATAGCCCTGGTCCTGCCGGCGTTGGGCGGCTGTCGTACGACCGGTGGTGATCAGGCAAAATTGCAGCGTGAACTGGGGGCCAATGTGCCGCTCTGGGTGGAGCTGGAATGCTCGAAGAAAGGGAAGCCCCGCTTCAAAGAGTACAGCGTCTTGAAACTGCCCACCGAGAAGGTCGGTTGGGCATTGGCCAAACTGGACGATGACTGCCGGGTCTACGGCACCCTGGCGGAGAAGGGAACCAGGGCAGACCTGTGCGACATCCGCTACCGCTCCAAGCAGCCGGTGAACCAGGGGAAACGGTGCCGCTGCGTGGCCGGCCGGTACGATCTTGAAGAGGGCTATCCATCGTCCAAACGGTGCTGCAAGAAGTATCCGGACAAGGTATATTGCAAGGAGAAAAGCCCCCCCCCCGAGGAGCTCCCGACCGAGCCCTGATTTTCACGCGCTCACGATTGACTTAAAGAATTGGCTTTGCTAGGTTCAGGGCACCGTTGGATTCGTCTATCCAAATTCGACTCCGGCGGCAGCGGAAGAAGCAGGGAGGAAACATGCGCAGGGACAAGGACATGTTCATTCGGCACCACGGCGGCAGGCGTAAGAGTATGCTGTCCAAGCTCGGTACAGTTCTCTTCGTACTTTCGCTTGTTCTGGTGAACTACTGGGTCTTTTTGAAGGACAGCCTGACGATCTCGGCCCCGTCCCTCGAACAGACTGTACAGCCTCCTCCCGGCATCGAAATTCCAGCTCCGGAACCGACTAGCATTGACGTGCCCGTCGATCTTCCCGACGAACAGCCGGCAACCACTGTAGCTGGTGAGTTGAAGCGTGGCGAAACCATGCTCATGGCCCTGCAGAAACTTGGCGTCGACACGACGGAAGCCCTGCCCGTTGTAAATGCCATGGAAGATGTGCTCGACTTCCGTTCTGCCAAGGCTGGCAACACTTTCAAGATTGAGCTTGACCGCGTCGGTCAGGTCGTCGAATTCGAGTTCAAGCAGTCCGCTACGGAAATCTACGTGGTCACCCGCAAGGATGGCGGCAAGTACGCGGCGTCACGCAAGGAAGTACCCACCGAGAGAAGGATCGCCTCCATCGGTTGCTCCATTCAGGGCTCCCTCTATCGGAGCTTCCAGCGCTGTGGTGGCGATAGCCGTCTGGCCAACCTCTTCATGAATCTTTTCGCTTGGGACTTCAACTTCTTTGAGCAGGCTCGAGAAGGCGACACCTTGCGAATGCTCATTGAGAAGGTCTACGTCGACAACAAGTTCATGCACTATGGGAAAATCCTCGCGGCCGAATATGATGGCCAGGTCGTGGGCAAATTCTCGGTCTTCCATTTCCGGGATCCGGATGGAATTGAGGGATACTACACCTTGGAAGGCCAGGCCCTGCGCAAGGAATTCCTGAAGGTTCCGGTGGATTACGCCAGTGCCAAGCAGACCAACCAGCGCAAGTCCTACGAACCAGACCGCACCCGCTACAAGAAGGACCTCGCGGTCCGCTACCCCGGACCGCCCAAAGCGAGCGTCTGGTCAGTGGCATCAGGTACCGTCACCTTTGCCGGACAGGTTAAGAAAGAAGGCTGGGGCGTAGAGATTCAGCATTCCGGTGGTTACAAATCGCGTTACAGCAATCTGGCCCGACTCTCCAAGGGCGTCACTGAGGGGGCCCAGGTCTTCCAGAAGAGCGCCATTGGCAAACTCGGCGAGAAGCGTGGCAAGCGTGACCCCTCTCTCCTCTTCACGCTCAAGAAGGGACGACGCAGCGTCGACCACATGAAAGAGAACTTCCCCGGTGGCGAACCGGTGCCGGGCAAATTCATGGACCTCTTCACCAAGACCGTCAGCAAGTACATTGACGAATTGCGCACCCTCGATGTCATGGGACTTGAGGACAGCCAGGCGTGAGGGACGACCGCGACCCCAACAACGCACCGCTCCCCTTCTCATACCGCCTCACTATCGTAGTTTCCGTGGCCGTCATGTTCGCCCTTGGTCTGGTCTACTTCGGACTTCGTAACCAGCGTGTGGCAACCAGTTTCCAGGTCTACGGAAGCCGCGCCGTAACTCAAGGTCTGCCCGCAGTCTTCCGCCTCGTGCAGTTTGATAACGATGGCAACCAGGGCAACCTTCCAATGCAGATTATTGCCACCGCCGTCCGTCAGGGTGAGCGCGAGGTTTCTAACGGCAAGGCCCTTCAAGATGTCGCTTCAGTCCCCGCCGATATCCGCATTGATGCCACCGGATTGGTGCCCGGGGAAGCTGCGCTTCACTTCGATGTTGAGGGCTGGAACGGCGAGCGCCGCAAGCTTGAAGTTCCAATCACGGTCCGGCCCAGAGGATCATCTGAATTTGCTGCCAGGCTCAGGCCCGGCCTCGACGCACCAATCGATGCTAACCGCGCGTTAATGGACCTTACCCTGCCCGCCGGTGGCATGGTGGAAGGGCTCGACAATCAGGTCTGGATTCGCTTCGCCAGCCCGGCAGGAGTCCCCGCTGACGTCCACCTCAATTATTCCCTGGCCGAGGGCGAAGAAGTGCAGGCAGAGGCCACCGGACGTCTGGGCATAACACCCATCTCCCTGGCTCCTCGCGGGCCCAATCAGAATCTCATTATCGAAGTGCCCTACCAGGACGATACCGTCGTCTGGCAAGAGATGATCGCCCCCGGCAAGCTCGCCCGCCTCACCGGCGCACCGCTAGTCTGGAAGACTCCCCCACCCGTCGAGCACACCTTGACCCTCGAGACCGACGGCTCCGACCGGACTTTCTACTGCACCCTCTGGCAGCAGACCACTCCCATCGATCTGGCACGCGTAGATACTGCCGATGGCCTTGGTGAAGTCACCTTCGAATTCCCCTCCCGGGGCCTCTTCTGGGTCACCTGTGATGACCACTTCCTGAGCTCAAACGAATTCATCGCCGAACGAGCTGTCCTCAGCACCGATTACCCACCCGCTGGGTTTGCTGCCATTCTTGAATTGGCCGCAGACGAGAAGTTCTTTGCCAACTGGCCGGCGGCAGAGCAGCTTACTCCTGCCGAGTTCCAGCGGGCCACGGCCTACTTCCAGGACCGGCTTCAACCCCATGGACAGGAGATCTCACAGCTTCTCAACACTTACGACGGGGACGTTGCCCAGTTGCGCACCCGCGCCGGCCATCAGCGGGACACGGTGCTGGTGCTCTGGGGCCTGGTCGGGGTCGGTCTGCTGCTCTGGGCAGTTGCCGTAACCATCAGACAGCACAAGCGACTGACCAAAGCCTTCCAGGAGTTCCAGGATGGCGAAGAGGTGGGCGACGACCTCGCAATCGAAGGAATCACCCGGCGTCGAAGCTTCGTCCCAACTCTACTGGTGGCCTTTACAGTGCTCGCTAATCTAGCCGCCCTCATCTGGCTCTTCCGCCTGATCTTCTTCTAGCACGATGGACTCCGATTGGCTCCAGAAAGGGCTCGCCATAGCCCGGCAATGTCTATTCGATGCGCGGGCTCGACTCGCCGCCCTAGATAGCCACCCAGAGAGCCTTTCCAGCCAATGGGACGAGGACCTGACCGCGCTCACGGACGGTTCCTCTTCGGCTGCCGACTTGGATGATGCTAGGGCCGCGGTAAAGAGAGCTCCACTGATCCTGGTTGGGGATTTCGCGACCTCAGCGGCGCCCAAGGAGCTGGCCAGCGAAGCTCTCTCACTCCAACCCGGAGCGACCCTGGCTCTGACCCTCCCCGACACCACCCACGCTAAGCTCCTGACAGCCTTTCTTGAGGGCCAGATTTCCCCCGCCCAGCTCTTTGCTGATGGCCTGCTAGCCGAGCGAATTCCCCGCTTTGCCTGGCGTCCCTACGTTGGCCTCCTCAAGAGTGCCGCTCGACTCGGTTGCGCCGTGGAGCTGGTGGAGCCTGATTCCACCGAACCTCTGGCAACTCGACATGAGGCTGCCTTGCGACGCATCGCCGAACTCTCTCTGACCGGGCCAGTGGTAGCCCTCCTCGGTGAACTACGAGTTTCCGACCTGGCACTGACCAGGCTACCTCGTTCCCTTCGCAAGAGAACTGTACGCCTCCTCGGCGATGCCCCCGGACCCTATTTCGATGCCATTGCCGCCGGAGGCGACGGAACTGGTACTGCATTGCTGGCACCACGCACGTGGAGCGTGCAGAGGCAGCCGCCCCTGACCCGGATCCTCGGGTTTATTAACTGGTGTGAAAGCGACGAGGAGTCCTTCGATGGGCCCCTCCTTGAAAAGCGCTTTCGTACCTATGCACAGACCATTCGCAAGCACTTTGACCTCCCACCCGGCAGATCTGGCCGACTCACCGTCTTTGCCCCTGGAGACCCGCGCTACCTGGCCGCGGCCTCGGGCTACTTTGACGAGGCCCAAATGGAACATCTGGCTACCGGGCAGCGCAACGGAGAGAGCCGCTATCTGCCAGAAGCTGACATTGCTTACCTAGGCCAACCCGCGTCGAGCCACGTTGCCGAGGAGGCTGCCCACTCCGTCCGCACCCTCGCGGGTGGTGCTGGCGTGGGGCGCTCTACCGAAGACCAATTCTGGAGCATCGCCATCCAGGAAATGGCCGCTTACCTTGGCTCCAAGGTTGTGGAACCCCAACGAAGGCCCCCCACCCTGCCCCTGAATGTGAAGCGGGAGGAGTTGGATCAGGAGGCTCTCGCCCACCTCTACGGCTACCAAATGGCCGAGAAGCTCTGGAATCGGCGTCACCGCGATGACGTCCGCAACCTGATGAAGACGCTTTTCCTGCAAGATCTGGTTGAACCTGGGGTGGCCAAAGAGCTATACTTCCGAAGCTTGAGCTGCGTTGCAGACCGTCGCCGTTAGCGACGAGTTGCTGACGCACCTGTTTCGGTCGAGGAGATAGCGACGATGTTGTACAGCTTCGATAGCTTCCCAGGCTTCGCTCCCGAGGACTTTGATGCCTTTCAGCAGAAGAAGTGGGGGTCCAATCGCTTCAATCTGGAACGGATGAAGGCGCGGGCCAAGCTCGATGGGCTGGGCCGAGAACTTGAGAAACGCCTCGGTGAAGTAGTCAACGGGCTCGTTTTCTCTACCACCCTCGACCACCCGCACATATTCAACAAGAGCCGGGTCTGTCACCTCTGGCTCTATCTCGACCGACCCGCCGAGGAACGCAACCAGCTCGCGCGGGTAATCGACAAGGACACCTCATTGCGCCAGAAGGTAGAGGATACCATTCCCCAGCACCATATGGCGCTGGTCGGCGTGGGCCTTGACCACGACTGCGCAACGATTTTCTTCCGCCTCCACGCCAATGCCCTGCTCGACCGCAGGAATCTCCTCTCCCGTTTGGGCGACCCCGCCGAGGTCAACCATCTGGCGATCCTCTTCTCTCGCCTCGACGATGACTTCCAACTACTGGTCGGTGACGAACTCACGCCACTTCCCACCAACTCCAGTGAAGTTGAGAAGCTGCTCGGTCAACTCGACCAACTCACCGGCTGGTTCGGAGTCGAGTTGCGACTGCCCCGAGATGACGACTCCCTCTCATCCCCCGAATTGGTAGACCGCATCGCCGAGGCCCTGCCCAGTCTCCTGGATATCTGGCGCTTCGCGGCCTGGTCCCGAGAAAACGACCGCCTCAAACTCGCCCGGGTCCTGAAAGAAGAGAAGAAACAGAAGGCCAAGAAACTATCCGGCTTTGAAGAAGGCGATCAGGTCCGCGTCACCTCCGGCCTCCTCTCCGGCAAAGAAGGAAAGGTCCTCTCCGTCGACCTCAAAGGCCGCGTCAAGGTCCAGTTCGGACGCCTCAATATGGAAATGGAAGCAAAGCTCCTTAAGCGCGTCTAGCACCCGCCACATTTCTACCTCGGCCTACCCTTCGCCAAAATCCGAGCGTCACATCTATTTGGCGCAGCGGAAGCCCTGGTACTCGACGGTGACCCACGGCTCAAGATCCATTCGGTAGGTGACCCGCATGACTATTTCGCCGTTGTAAATACCGCCACCGCGACTGATCATGTTGGCGGTCAGACAATCCGTCCCCCAGACTTGGGAACCATCCACAGGTGCCCCCGCATAGCCGTCGTGGAAACAGTCTGCGCTCCATTCAAAGGCATTGCCCAGCATATCGTAGAGTCCGTAGGCATTGGGCAACTTGCCCTTAACCGGGTGCTTCTTGTGTCCCGAATTGGAATCCCACCAGGAGATGTCGTCCAGGCAACTACTGTCGTCTCCGCAGTAGTACCTCGTCGTCGTGCCGCCACGGGCGGCATATTCCCACTGAGCCTCAGTGGGCAAATGGCCGCCGGCTTCCACGCAAAAGTCACTGGCCTCCTGCCAGGTTACACACTCCACCGGCGAATCAGGACTTCCAGAACCGCCCGGATTACATGACGGATTGTAGCCCATTGCCGTCTCAAACTGAGACTCCGTGACCTCCGTTTCCAGGATCAGGAAGGGAGCGACTTCGACAACATGTACCGGCTGCTCCCGAGACTCGCACAGGTCGTCTCCAGGCGAACATCCCATGTCGAAAGTACCGCCCGGGATCTCCACCCAATCCAGCTCCAGCGCGACGACACTCTCGAACGCAAACACCTCCCACGGACTCTCGTTTCGGGCGTAATCCCGATATTTCACCCGGACACCACCAACCGCATTGTCCTTCAGTAGGACGCATCCCCTCTCCTGGAAGCTGGTCCAGCTATCCACCTGGACGAAGTCGGCACTCTCGGGATCACACGCCAGAAGTCCACCGGGTAGCGATTTGCACTCTCCTGGAGTCTCGCCATCGGGGTCGCACGCTTCTATCCACATCTCGTCGGCGCCCGTTGCACCGAAAAGCATGACCACACTAAGCTGGATCAAATGGGCTCCATCCTCGGCAACAAGGCTGCCATCTACGGGAGCCTCTCGGTCCAGCGTGATCTCCGTTGAAAGGGTCAAGGAAGGATAACCTTCGCTATCCAGAAGTCTCAAATAGACGGTACGTGGACCGTCACCTGTATCCTCCAACCCGCAATCGAGAGACCAACCCTCAACCCGCCATTCACCATCACCCGTAACGAGGATAGTCGCCCCGCTCCCCGCTTCACCGGGTACGAGAGTTCGGCTGCACGCTGAAAAGCTACTGTCATTGGCCACCTGAACGGCCACCGCGTTTGCCGGGTCAAAGAGCAGCGTCACCACCTCTGTCGATACAAAACACTCAGGGCAGTCCACCGGCCCCACCGATTCCTCAATAAACAATCCCGGATTGGTAATCTCAAGCACATACCATGGCGTTTCGTTGCGGGCTGCGTCGCGGAACTTCACCCTGATCTGGGTTACCGACGCATCAGCCAAACCAACGCAACCTTTAGTCTGATACTCAACCCAGGCGTTGACCCCCAATAAGTCCCCCTGGGACGCAGCGCACTCATGCAATCCGTTGGGCAGTGCATCGATATCCGCGGCGCATCCGCCATGGCACGCCTCCACCCACATCTCATCAGCGTCCTGGACAGCGAACAACAAGGTCCCCGCAAGATCGGACTGCCATTCACTATCCCCTGAGTAGAGCGTGCCTCCCGTCGGGGCAACCCTATCGAGAATCACCTGTTCGGAGATAGTCTCAGAAGGATACCCGTTTTCATCCAGTGCTCTGACGAAGACGCTGCGAGGACCATCGCTCTTCTCCGCCAAATCACAATCGAGGGACCAACCCGCCACCGTCCAGAGAGCCCCATCTACTCCCAGTGAAACGTTGCCCTCCGCTTGGCCCGGCGTTAGACTCTGGGCACAAACAGAGAAACCATTGTCTTCGGCCACCTCAACTGACCCCGCATCAATCGCCTCGAATCTGAGAGTAATCTCACCAGTCGATACGTAGCAGTCAGTGCAATCGTCCGGCCCCACAGCCTCCTGGATCTTGAGTCCCGACAGACTCGGCGTGGCCACCATCGTAATCGGTACGTCGACAGTAATGTTGGCATTGGCAGCGAGCGTGAATAGGTCTGACGCACCGTAGTAGAGGACCCGTGTTGCAGTCGAAGACTCAGCCCTGACCTCTAGCAACAAAGCCAGGTCTTCACCATTTGGCACGTCACCGAATCGTAGCTGCAGTTCCGGGCCAATCTCCTGGGGCTTGGCGAGTTCAGCAACCAGGTGGGGATCGCCGCCATCGGTGGCCGCCTTCAGGACTCTGCCGGAAATCCAGAGACCGGCCGGCGGCTCGATATCCCCCCAATCAACCGTCACCTGCACCCGTCCGGGATCTGTCCCACACGCAACGCACATTAACCAGATGACCAGCGTGATTCGCCGCAACCCGTCCCCCACTATATGGTGATTCACCCATGACCGACTTCTTTCAAGTGTGTGCGGTCAGGTCTCGACCGTCAACAAGATCTTCTGGCGGGTCACTAGTAGCGGGGGCAGAAGTCCGCAAGACATTGAATCGTACGGCGGAGACGGATCAGCTAGCAGGTGCTGCAACTGTGTCCATCGTCGTGCTTGTGGTTCTTCTCGTGCTCGGCGATCTCTTTGCGCACGTCATCCATGTTCAAGGCCTTCACCTGCTTTACCAGATCATCTAGCCCCTCTTCGGGCACCATGCCGGGCTGCAAGTAAAGCATCACACCTTCCCGAAATACACCCAGGGTTGGAATGGAGCGGATACCAAACTGCGCGGCCAGCTCTTGCTGCGCCTCAGTATCGACTTTGGCGAAGGCGATATCCCCATGCTTCCCGGCGGCCTTCTCGAAGATTGGTCCAAAGGCCTTGCAGGGCCCGCACCACTCCGCCCAGAAATCGATGAAGACGATGTCATTGCCATTTAGCGTCGCGTCGAAGTTGTCCTTGGTCATTTCCAGTGCCTGTCCACTCATCTTGTTCCTCCCCTGCCGTTCAGCAGTTTGGTCTCTCCATCAATGGTACCGCTATCCGCTTCGTTCGAAGTAGAGCCACCTGAGCCGAAAAGGTTTCAGCTTCACCCATTCGATTTACTCGCCCTATCGGTCGAACGAAGTGCGTTAGCCTTACACGGGAGGGCCGAAAGGCGTGTTCGCCTGGGGTTGAAGCTCCATGTTCAGCTATGGCACTTCTGGAAATCTGATGGGTAGGACGGCCCAGCCACTGGGAGCCCCATCCGGGCTCGGGCAAATTCGTAACGCCGTTA
>CAZFVN010000073.1:0-28209 GCA_964522395.1 uncultured Myxococcales bacterium | reverse complement strand
CGGTGGGGGCGGTGGTGGTGCTGGAGCTTCCATTGGAGTATTTGTTCGCGGTGTGGGAATTGAGCTCCTTAATTCGGTGATAAAGACAAGCAACGGTAGCGCAGGAGGCGTGGGCGGCGGTGGTGGTATTGGCGGTCTCGGCGGTGGCGGTGCCGGTGGCGGCCCCAAGGGCGATGATGATAACCAGGGGCTGGGAGCTGGTGGAGGACCCGGCGGCAGCGGTGGTGCCGGCGGCCATGGTGGCGGTGGAGGCGGTGGGCCCTCCATTGGTGTTCTATGTGGTGAGGGCGGTAGTTTCGGGGCTGCAGATACAGAGTTCGCCATTGGCAACGGTGGGTCGGGCGGGTCGTCTGCCGGAATAGCCGGGAAGTTGGGGAAGAGCGCCGAGTCGCAAGGCTGCCCTCCTTGAAACGCACGTTCCCGTGCGTACATTGCTGCAAGACGAGAGCATTGGAGTGAGGTATGCGAAAGGGATCTGAGGAACCAACCGCCCAGAAGATGGTTGACGTCACCGTCGTTGGTGGCGGGCCGGTGGGCCTCTTCGCAGTCTTCTACGCAGGTTTGCGGGGATGCAGTACCCGGGTCATCGAGCGTTTGCCGAATCTCGGGGGCCAGTGCGGAAATATCTATCCGGAAAAGGTCATCTTTGATGTGGCTGGGATTCCGGCCATTCCCGGCGCCGATTTGACCAAAGCCCTGGCTCGTCAGATGTTGCAATTTGACCCCCATGTGATCACGGGAGCAGAAGTTGAAGAGATCGAGGAGCTTGCTCCGGGCGGACCCTTTCGGATCCATACGAAGAACGATATATTCCCCACAAGACGGGTCATACTCACACTGGGACTAGGCGCCTTCACTCCCCGTCGTCTGACCCACATTGAGAGGTTGGATGAGCTGGAGGGGCTGGGGCTCATCTACTTCGTGAAAGACATGAAAGAGGTCACCGGCAAGCGCGTGCTGGTGGTCGGCGGCGGTGACAGCGCCGTTGATTGGGCGATGGAGGCGCATGAGCGTAAGGCCGAGGTGACTCTCATTCACCGCAGCGATGTCTTTCAAGC
Source organism: uncultured Myxococcales bacterium (assembly GCA_964522395.1). Taxonomy (GTDB): domain Bacteria; phylum Myxococcota_A; class UBA9042; order CAIXZC01; family CAIXZC01; genus CALGBT01. The sequence continues at coordinate 27,151 of CAZFVN010000073.1, read as the reverse complement.
CCACGAGGGAAACCTGGCGCGACTGATTCACGCTGATGTGGATGTCAAGACCTTCCATGAGATCACGGCGCTGCTGGGTGAGAAGCGAATCACTGGAGCGCGGATTCTGGATAACCGCAATGGCTCCGAAGAGAGTGTCGACTTCGATACGGTTGTCGTCGCGATCGGCTTTCTTCATAACCTCGAACTGGTGCGTGGATGGGGGATTTCGGTGGTGGGGAACTCCATCCCGGTTAACCACCGCATGGAAACCAATGTGGCCGGGGTCTTCGCCGCTGGCGATATCGTCATCCATCCCTCCAAGATGAAACTCATCGCCACAGGCGCAGCAGAGGCGGCGGTGGCCGCCAACGCGGCTGCGGACGAAATCGTCCCCTCCTTGCGACATCTCTACAATGTTGCGGGTGATCGCTACCTTGGAAAGCGGTTATCCGATGTTGCGGCCAGAGTTGAAAGGGGCGAATTGTAGCTACTTCCTGTACTCGTCACCATAGGCAGTTACCACCCACTCCGGGAGATCCCCCCGCTGCGCCAACAAGCGAAAAGCGAACTTGTACCTCTCGACATTGTCCCAGATGCGGTTGGCATCGTGAGCAAATATGGGGTGGCGAGGCATAACGTGGTTGGCTTCGACGCGGGGCAGGGCAGAGAGCTTATCGAGTTGCCCTTCGTTAGTAGTGAAGCGGTTGTGCCAGTGGGTGGAGAGGACGACTATGACTAGAACGAGGATTGGCGCCAGAATACGGGCGGGAGCAAAGGTGCGCTTGCGTCGAGGCGATATCCACAACAGTCTGTGCCCCTCCATGCGGGCCGATAGCTTTGCCCAGAGCACCGGTCCAAGAATTGGCCCGATGAGCAGCGGTAGCAGAAAGTAGCTGTAGAAGGGGAGACGGTTCACTGCAATAAGGGCGATACCGGCCCAGAAGAGGGCCACAAGAAGGACAAAGCGTGAACGTCCGGCACCATGCCGCGGCACCGGCAGAAGGCCTATGAAAAGCAAATTGGAGGCGGCCGACGAGATGATCAACCACGGTTCCTGACGAAGCTCGTTAAGGAGCACGGTTGAGACGCGAGTCCACCACGGTACGTCACCGGCCCAGGGCTGACTATATACCGCGGCATTGAAGGTGATGTTGAAAAAGGCAAATGGCTCCAGGAGGCCGGTGGCGGCCAAGAGGCCGACAAAGGGCGCCACGGCGAGGAATCCGCCAACGCCAAAGAAGAGGAGATTGCGAGCCATACCCTGCCATCTGCGGCGATCCTGGTGCCACCCTACATAGGCCAGCGCTATGGCAGCCGCAACGCTCACCGGGGCAGCCTTCAGCAAGAGCGCAGAGGCGAGGCCGAAACAGAAGCCTCCAGGAATCAGAAGGGCCCTTCGACCTCGACGGAGAGAACGTGTGGCAAGGACGAGGCCCCAGAGAACGAACGAGATCATCAGTCCGTCGGGGCGGATGACAACCATATTGTAGAGCACTACTGGAGAGGCCCAAAGCAGGATTAGCGCAACGGAGCTGAGCTGTTTGCGCCGCAGGGCCTCTCGCGAGAGCAGCCAGATGGCAACGGAACTCGATATCAGGGCAAGAAGCATCAGGCCACGCCCGAGAAAGAGAGCGATGGCAAGGTCACCATTTGCCAGGGAAACGAGAGGCATCAAGAGCCACCAGAGCAGAGGGCTCTGCTTCTGGAAGAAATCGAGAAAAGGGGTCTGGCCTTGCAGCATGAGCCAGGCGGTATGGAGATGCTCAATGTCGTCGTGACCAATCCTAGCAGTGAACGCGAGCCGAACGGAAAGGGTGGCAAGCCAGGCAAGGACAAGCAGGATGGAAATGCGATGGAGACGAGTCATACCACCTCGTTACCGGACAAGAAGGGCTACTTGGCCGTGTCCTTCTCAACTCGAACGCGAAGCCAGCTCTTCTCACCGACCTTCTCGTTAGTGAAGGTAAGTGTGCAGCCATCAAGAGTACGGGTGGAACTCTCTTCCTGGCCAAGAAAGACCTTCAATTCAGTGGTTGGAGCAGCCGCGGCCGCGGTGTTGGCCGTCGCCTTAGTCTTGATGACTTCCTGTCCAGCTCCTTGATAGTGCCAGATCTGCTCTACAACCGTAGTCAGTCCTTCGTTCTTCGGGTCGCAGGAGACGTCCGCCACGAAGCTCTTCACTATGTCCTTGGCGAAACTGTTGGGGCTATCGGCGGGGCCAATCCAACTGCGGGCTACAGAGAGCTGCCCCGCGATGGTCTTCATGGACTGGTCGATAGTCATGTGGATGTCGATGTGCTTCTGATGGCCGCCCGGCTCAAGATGGATAAGGGTACCGCCATCTTCACGATCCTTTCGTGAGCGGGTCGTGACGCTGAAGAACTTGGCAAACCCGGAGGCTCTGAAGGTCCGGTAGCTCGAACCAACCCGAGCCAGTGCCGGTGGTGTGCATAGCACCGCCAGCATCAATAACCAAAGTACCCTGATACGCATGCTCACCTCCCATTGGCTATCCGGCAACCCCTTCACTGTGCACGCTTTTTGCAACCCGTGTCAACGACGCAGCGACGACCTCCAAAGAGTTGCGAAACGAGGATTGAGTAGGCATAGTCGTCGGCAGTGTCTATGGTGTAACCTCTGTAGCGCGTGGTAGCGAGGAGGAGTTGATGCGGATTTTACTGATGCCAGCGCCCACCGGAATGGGTCGTCACTCTGTCCACTCCGGTGCCAATTACCCAACCGCGCTAGCACAGATTGCGGCTCAATTGGAGCCCGGTCACGATATTCGTGGCTACGATCCGGACGTAGAGGCCGATTATCCTGCGTCTTTACAAGAATTGCTGGGTACTTTTCGGCCGGAGCTGGTGGCCATTGGTTTCAGGATCTTCGATACGACCCTCTCCTACGAACCGCGCAACTATTTGCCGGAACTGAGTGCGGGGCTGCGTATCGTTCGTGAAGCGGTTCCTGACACTTGCATTGTAATTGGTGGCTCCGGCTTCAGCTTTTTCGCCATGCCGCTGATGGAGCATCTGCCGGAGGTGGATGTCGGTTTCTACCTGGCTGGTGACCGCTCCTTCCCGGAATTTGTGGAGAATCCTCTTCCGCGGCGCGATCTGCCCGGCATTCTCTATCGAGACGGCAATGAGGTGGTTTTCACCGGCCCGCCGACGAAAGTGCCCCTCGATGAGTTGGCCCCGCCCAACTTCGATATCTTTCCGGTGACTGACTACCTGGATGAAGATGTTACCGCCATTGGGCTGGAAAGTAAGCGGGGCTGCAAGATGAAGTGTGTGCCCTGCGTCTATCCCTTTCTGATGGGCGATTCGACGCTGCAGAAATCACCGGAGCGGGTGGTGCAGGAGGCCGAAGACCTCGTCCGACGCGGCGTTCCGAGTTTCTTCTTTCTCGATTCCATATTCAATCTTCCCCACGCTCATGCGCAGGGAATCTGCCATGCCCTCAAGGATGCAAAGCTCCCGATCAAGTGGGGAGCCTTCCTCAACGCGGCCCGTTTCGATGAAGAGCAGAGAGACCTCTTCTACGAGGCCGGGTGCCGACGTTACTATTTCTCCTTTGATGGGGTCAGCCCCCAGGCGATGAAGAATTGGAAGCGGCCGGTGAAGTGGGAGCAGCAGCGCAAGGCTATCCGGCTGGTGAAGGAGAAGAAGGACAACTACATCCATGTCTCATTTCTCTTTGGCAGCCCCGGTGAGAAACTATCCGACCTGGCTGCCTTCCCGGGCATGTGCGCTTTCCTGGCAAGTCAGGGAGTCTTCTCCATGAGTCTCTCCTACGCCCGCATATATCCCAACACCAAGCTCCACGAGATTGCAGTTGACGAGGGGCTCATCGACATTAATGATCCGCTGCTTGAACCGACCTTCTACGCCAGGTATCCGTCGAAAATTGCGGGGGTCGCGTTCCATCCTTTCTACAAGGGTGTGCACGCCCTCTCGCGCTTGGGAAACTGGTGGAAGAAGAGGTAGCTGCGAGGTCTACTTACGAGCTTTGCGAACGATTTCGATGAGCGCAGCCGTGGAGCTATCATGCGGGCTCGATTTGTCCCCTTCCAATTCTTCCAGTATCCGTCCAGCCAACTCCTTTCCCAATTCGACGCCCCACTGGTCAAAGCTGTTGATTTTCCAGAGCACGCCCTGGACGAAGATCTTCTGCTCGTAGAGGGCGATGAGGGTGCCCAGCGTGCTCGGTGTCAGGCGTGGAAATAGAAATGTAGAAGTGGGGCGGTTGCCGGGGAAGACCTTGTGCGGAACGAGGCTCTCGATGCGTTCATTTGTGAGGCCCTGGTCAGCAAGTTCGGACCGCGCTTCCAACGCCGTCTTACCCCGCATCAATGCTTCGCCCTGGGCGAGGCAATTGGCGAGAAGGATCGAATGGTGACGACCGCTCTCGTTGTGACTGTGCAACGGAACAAGCAAATCTGCAGGCACCAGTTCGGTACCCTGGTGGAGCAACTGGAAGAAGGCGTGCTGGCCGTTGGTGCCAGGTTCACCCCAGACGATGGGCCCTGTACGGTAATCGACAATGGGATTCCCATCCCGATCTACGCTTTTGCCGTTGGACTCCATGTCGCCCTGTTGAAAGTACGCGGGGAAGCGACTGAGGTATTGGTCATAGGGGAGAATGGCGTGCGACGAAGCTCCAAGGAAGTTGCGATACCAGAACCCCAAGAGCGCCATGACCACGGGAATGTTCGCCTCCAGGGGTGCGGTGCAGAAGTGCTCATCTGCGGCCTGGGCACCGGCCAGAAGTTCCTCGAACCGGTCCATGCCGATGACGGCGGCGATGGAGAGTCCTATGGCTGACCAGAGAGAGTACCTTCCCCCAACCCAGTCCCAGAATTCGAACATGTTGGCGCCATCGATGCCGAAGTCCTGAACCGCCCCCTGGTTCGTTGAAAGAGCAACGAAATGGTCAGCGACAGCGGCTTCCCCGAGCTTCTCCACAAGCCACTGCCGGGCGGTTAGCGCGTTGGTCAATGTCTCCAGGGTGGTGAAGGTCTTTGACGCCACAATGAAGAGCGTGCTGTCGGGGTCAAGAGGACCAATGGTTTCGGCCAGATGAGTGCCATCTACGTTGCTGACGAAATGGACCTTCAGGCCAGGCTGCCAATACGGTCTGAGGGCCTCGGTAACCATCAACGGACCGAGGTCGGAGCCGCCAATTCCAATATTGACGATATCCGTGATCCGACGCCCGGTGGCGCCCCGCCACTTACCGCTGCTGAGGTCATCGCAAAACTCGCGCATATGCGCCAACACCTTGCGAACGTCGGGCATGACGTCCCGACCGTTGATAGACATTGCACGGGTCGAGCGATTCCGCAAAGCGACGTGGTAGACCGCCCTTTCTTCGGACAGGTTAATGGCATCCCCGGAGAACATCCGCTCTCGCCAGCCTGCAACGTCTAACCTTCTTGCAAGTGAGTGCAGTAGCGCCATGGTCTCGTCAGTTACAAGGTGCTTGGAGTAGTCGAAGACGATGGAATCGAGGGTGAGGGAATAACGGCTTGCACGACCTGGGTCACGGGCGAATTCGTCTCGCATCGACAGGTTCTGATGCTTCGCATGTTGCGCCAGGGCTTGCCATTCGCTGGTTTCCGTCAAGCTACTCATGTGCGCTCCCTCCAAGATGTCATGCAAGCATAGTCGGACTGTTGGCTGGCGGCAAGGTGAAGAAGAATCGCTGGCATCAAAGTGCTGTGCACCGGTATACTCGCCGACGTTAGAGCATCAGGTGAGTCGGAGGCGACATGCGACTGGGACGTGGGGGATTGCTGGCGGGGCTTTGGTGGATGGTGATAGCGGTGGTGAGCTGTGGCGGTGGGGGGATCAAGGGGCCTCAGGATGCTCGCACCATGCTCGACAACATGAACGAACAAACCTTGGAAAGTGACCAGAACTCAGGTCTCGACGCCGGGGACAACCACGCCGACACGAAGGTCGCGGACGGAACTCTCCTAGATCTTGCCAAAGATGGCCCAGCGGCGGACATTTCGGTCGACGTGCCTGTGGAATACCCGGCTGAATTCCCCCTGGCAGGCATCAAGCTGACTTTGGGTGAAATGCCAGCGCTTCCCTTTCCCTGGAATGGTTATCTGATCGACGACGCTTCCAGTCGGACTGGTCGCCGAATCGGCTTCAATGGCCCTTTCTTGCTCCCCGAGATGTTTGATGGCGCTGCGGGCATGTTCAGCAGTGCCCCCAAAGACCTGGAGATCATGGGTGGTTTTGGGGCAATGGGTATGATTGCCCTGCCCCTGGCTTCTGAAATGGACCCCGAGAGTCTTCCCATTGCTACCGACGAGAATTCTCTCATCGGTGTATGGCAGGTCACTGACAGCGAGCTTGTGGAAGTCCCATTTCAGGTGGAGTTGCAGGATTGTACCCACGAGGAGAGTGATGTGCGCCTGCTCATCCTCCACCCCCGGCGTCCGCTACGAGAGAGGACGCGATACCTGGTAACCGTGAGCACCGATATGCAGGACGCGTTGGGCACACCTTTTGAGACCTTCCCAGTGGCAGAGGTCTTGTTGGGGTTGCGGGATCCCTACGGCACGCCAACGGAGCGCCAAGCCATGTCCGCAGCTCGCGACGAAACTCTGGCCGCGCTTGCCGCAGGGGATATCGGCATCGAGCCGGAGAAACTTGCAGCAGCCTACGTCTTCGATGTGGATGTCATGGAGTCGGATCTCTTCGGGGCTGCTCGCATCATTGATGAGGAGAACATTGAAGTTGACCTCGACCCCGACGGGAACGGCCAGCCGAATGTCTTTGAGCCAGGAACCAACGGCGCGCCTGCCGGGGCCGGAATGCTCGGTTTCGTAGAGGGCAGATTGCGGACCCCGAGTTTCCGTAATGAGGATGGCATCATGGAGTATGGGGAGGACGGAGAGTTGGTCCTCCAAGGCTATGAATGGCGTGACTTCTGGCTCATGATTCCGGAGAAACTACTCACAGAAGATGTGCCAATTGCATTTGTCCAGCACGGGCTCAATAGCTGGAAGGAGACGATGTATGGCATGGGAAAGGACTTCGCCGCCCGCGGCTTTGCGGTAGTGGCGTTCGATTTTCTCCACCATAAGAAGAACAACGAAGGCGGCTGGGATTTCGTGGTCATTGAGAAGTTGGCGGTAACCAGGGACAATTTTCGTCAGTGCGCGCTCGAGTACTACGCGTTCTTGCATGGGATCAGGCAGTTCATGGAGTTTGAGATCCAGACGATGCTCCCAATAACTACCGGGAAGGTTGATTTCGAGCGCGTAGTGATTACCGGCCATTCCCTGGGGGCCATTGTCGCTACTCTTACGGCGCCGCTTTACAAGGACGATGCCCTGGTTGGTCTACTTAACGCTGGTGCCAATTTGCAGTACCTGATGATGGGGTTCCTGAAGGAGACTGGGCTTTATGACCTTGCCCCGTGTGACATGTTGCATGGCCTGAGGATTATTGCTTCCCACGCGATGAGCCCCATGGACCCGGGGGTCATGGCTCGCTACATGTATGAGCAGCCGCCAAAGGGAGTGTCGGCGAAGCCCTATCTACTGGAAATCGGATTGCAGGATGGGACCGTCTACTGGGAAACGGGCTATGACCTGGCGCGGGCCCTCGGTTCACCCCTACTGGACCCCTGTACCGAATGCTGGCCCTATCTTGACGTAGTACCGGCTTCAACCACTCAGGTCGGAACCGTGCAACTCGACGGCGACCATAATTTCTTCTTTGGCAGCGACGGTGCTGCCATCAAGGCGCAGGCGCAAGGCATCTACTACCACTTCATCGAGAGCGCCATTGAAGATGGAGTACCGGAGTTGTTGTGGCCGGTGCCCGAGGAGAGCCTGTGAACAAGAAAAGCGATGGCAGCGACCTCTTCTCATTCCTCGATGACCTGAATGGAGGCAGCGAAGAAGAGTCACGTTGGATTGATGCTGGGACCCTTGACCAGGTCGTCGCTGCCGGTCTCCGTTGCCTGCGCATCGGTGGATGTCCGGTTGGCGTGCTGCGGCGTGCAGATGGGACCTTCATCGCTCGAGAGCTGACCTGCAAGCATCATGGTGCTGACCTATCTGGAGGTGAGCGCAGTGGCAACGTCGTGAGTTGCCCTCGTCATGGCTGGGAGTACGACCTCGATAGCGGCGAGTGCGTGAGCCATCCCTCTTTGCCTCTGCGAGCCTATGCGACGAAGATTGAAGGTGGTCGCTTGTGGGTAAGTTCCAAGCCCGATTAGCGGAGCAGGCGGGCGGCGGTCAAGACGTTGCGCAGTAGTTGCGTTACGGTTAGCGGGCCGACGCCGCCCGGTACTGGCGTGATGATGCCTGCTCGCCCCATTGCGCTTTCGAAATCGACGTCTCCGACAAGTCCATCACCCTTGTAGTTGGTGCCGACGTCAATAACAATTGCGCCCGGCTTCAGCCAATCGCCCTTTACTAGTCCGGGAACTCCCACTGCCGCGATCACCAAATCGGCACCGCGCACCTTGTCGGGGAGGCGTGCCGTCTTGGAGTGGCAGACCATGACAGTCAGATCTCGCTCGATCAAGAGCATGGCCAGCGGACGTCCAACGATGAGGCTTCTGCCGACGACCACGGCATCCTTTCCAGCCAGGTCGACGTCGAGGGAATCGAGAATCTGGAGAATGCCCGCTGGCGTGCACGGAGCGAAGCGCGGTAATCCGCGGAGCAACAGCCCAAGGTTCTCGGGGTGGAAGCAATCGACATCCTTGAGGGGGGAAATCGCGGCAACTATAGGCTCAGGCTCCAAGTGCGCCGGGAGGGGCAGTTGCACGAGCAGGCCATCCACCGTCTCGCTGGCATTGAGTTTCGCCACTACCTGCAGCAATGCCTCGGCAGTGATGCTGCTCGGTAGCCTGACGAGTTCCGAAGTAATCCCCGCTCGTTTGCAAGCACGCTCCTTTGCTCTGATATATGACTGTGACGCAGCGTCTTCGCCCACCAATATGACCGTCAGTTTTGGGGGGCGACCATGGTGCGCGGCGAATCCAGCGGCCTCAATCTTAACCTGCTGCTTCAATGATTTGGCCAGCCGCTTGCCGTCGACCACGAAGGTCATTTCGCACCTCAATTTAGATGGCACGACTACTATAGACGGGTGGGCGACAGAGTAAAGGGGAATCGGGTCAATCGTCGAGGTCCACCGCTAGACCTTCGCTAACGGCTCGAACCGGGATACTCACCGGGAGGGGTGGATTGCCGGGGCCCGGGGTGCCAACAATGAGCAGCACTGGCGAGCCGCGTTCAACGGTGCCGCTCTCGTCGGACGCATAGGGGAAGCGGAGCTCAAAATTGCCGTCACTATCCGCCCTGGTTCCGCACTCGAAGGGGGCGTCGGTACCGGCAGTGGTGCGCAGGATCACACCAATCCTCACGCTCTCTCCGGGCGGTGCAGTGCCTTTCACGAGGGCCCCTTCCACTCGACGGTAGAGCTGCGCGACGGGGAGTTTGCGACCGCCAAGAGGCATCGCTCCCTCGCTGGTGCGCACGAGCTGCAATCCGGAGACGCAGGGTCTGCCGGGAAGCGCTGACCCTTGCTGCGCATAGAGTTGTGCGAAGGTGGTACCGAGGAACCCGGGGCCGACACTCCACTTCCCGGTGTCGGAATCAAGTTGGAGCACATCACCAGGGTCTTGACCTGTCAGACGATAGTATCCAAAGAGCTTTCCGCCATCGACCGGGATCAGTAGCAGGTAGGGAGTCTGAAGCTCGGTCATCGATGCCAGCAGTGCAGCGGGGTCGGGGTCGAGGAGCCAGCGGTAGGCGGACTCAAGGTGCCGCACATAGACTGAGTGGGGTGGGGCGGCGACGAAGTTGTTGGCATAGACTGGACGGTTTGCTGCCTCCGCCACCCAGAAGCCGGTTTCCCAAGTGTTCATGATCCCATATTCTGGCGTTTGCGGGTCCGCTTGCGGGGTGTTCTCCCGTATCCAATCGAGGAGGCCGAGTACGTCAACTGTCTGCCAGTGGATTAGCCTAACGGCGCGATAGTGGGCGAGGGGTTCAAGGGCGAGCAGTCCAATAATGAATGTGGCAGCGAGAATGGCGACGACGGAGCGCAAGCTGCGGGGAAATGGTATTCGCTTCCAGATGGCCGATGAAATGGTAACCGACGCGACCCCCATGGAAAAACAGGCGACGGGAGCATAGAGGTGGACGAAGTACTTCGCTTGCAGGATTGCCAGTGGGACGAGGAGTAGCGCCAGGGCGGCAACGAGGAGTCTCTCGGGAGTGGAGACTTCCGCCCACAACCTTCGGACAAGCCAATAGAGCCCAGGCAATATCAATACAAATGCCCAGGTGAACTTGCCCGTGAACCAATGGGCGGGAGTCCGCCACAGGGGCCTCCATTCGGGGCTGAGTTCGGGGATTACATTGCCGGCCATTACGTAGAGCCAATTGGCAAGGGCCGTCCTGAGAGCGTCCGAAAAGAGCAGCGCCGCCAGCACCGCCGCCGCGGCGAGGATGAGGAGGCCTGCGGTGAAGCCTGTGCGTCTGCCAGGGTCGGGGACGAACCTATAGATCACGAGAAGCGCTCCGCCGCCAATGCCAATCAACATTGCCAGCAGCCCGGGCACAATCGTGTTGGAAATGAGGGTAGTGGAGCCGAAACAGGGCGTGAGGAAGGCCATGAAGGCCCACTGGATAATCCCTCCCAGGAGAGCAGCCAAGGCTAGCGGTGCGGCGAATTGGCGACCGTCGCGCCCACGCATGGTCTGACAGAGTGCTACGAGAAGTCCTGCTGCCAGGGAAATGGTCACAGTGACCAGGGCGGAGGGAAAAGAGACCAGGGCGAGGCCTGCCACCACCCCGGCGGCAACGGCCGTTGGCCACCAGCGCCGCCCGGCACCACTCACGTACCGGCGCGCGGATGATGCCAACAGAGCGATGAGTGCGAGGGCTGAAAGAGGGTCAAGGACGTGGTGGTCTGGCCGGCCTGCGAAGCTGTTGTCGACCGCGCAGGGAAGCAGAGCGGTGGCGGCGAACGCCACCAGCACTCCAGCCGGACTCAAGATGCGACGACCAAGGTGCCAGACGAGATAGAGAGTGACCATGCCGAGGAGAGGGACGATGAGCACCCCGGCCAAAGCCACCCGGTCAGCAATGGTCTCTGCAGGCATGACCAGGGAGAGCAAGGCGAGAAGGCCATCAAAGCCCGCGGGGAGAGAAGAGCAAGGCTCACAATGGGGGAAGTTCTGGAATGCATCGGTGTAGACCAGATCTGGAAACCGCTCCACGAGAAGGCGGGCACGGCGGATGTGATAGTAAGGGTCTGCGCCAAAGAGGAAGATTCGTTTCTCGCCCAATGTATCAGCCAGAAAGCGGAAGCGGAGAAGCAGACCTCCCAGAGCCAGTAAAGAGAAGAGAAGGGAGTGCCACCGGTGCGAAGTGGCTGGAGCAGATGGGTCGGTATTGGTACGCAAAGATGGTTCTCCATGGCTTGCCTAGCACGATACTATCCTCTGTCGTCGACTTCCACAACGGTCTGACTTACTATTGTCTAGGAGGGTGACCATGAGCCTGGCCGATGGAAAGCAGCAGAAGAAAGCGATGAAGCTGGCCGCGCAGATGGCCAGGAAGAGAGGTCACAGTGCGGGTGGCACTCTGCCTCCTGGGGCACCTCCGGGTCGGTGGTACGGAGACCCGTCGTGGATCAAGGTGGCGGTGAGCGTTGGCGCCTTGCTGGTCGCTGCGGCAATGCTCTACTATCAGGTTGCCGTGCGGCCCACCCCGGCAGCAGAGCAGTCCAGTCCAAGTGGTGGGCAGACGGCGGGGTCTTCTCTTGCTGCCGTCGGTGATGTTGGCAAAGAAGTAGTCGAGTTGCGTCCATCGTTGCCCGCGCACGGGCTGCATTATGAGGAGCTCATAACTGCAGGCGGCGACCCCGCTTCAGCCCTACCGATGGTCATCGCGGTGCACGGCCTGGGGGACCGGCCAGACCGCTTCAAGAAGCTCCTGGCTCAGTTGCCTTTTCCGGCGCGCATAATAGTCCCGCGCGCCCCAGGCGACTATCACCAGGGCTATACCTGGTTCCCCACCCAAATTGAAGATGGTCACGTTACTCGTCTGGACCACGGTGTGATGCGGAATTCCGCGCAGCGACTGGCCTGGCTGGCAGAGGCTATGACAATCAAGTGGCCTGCCGCAGGTCGGCCGGTGATCACCGGTTTTTCGCAGGGGGGAATTCTCTCATTCGTGGTGGCAGCAAACCACCCCGACGTAGTTGTTGCCGCTATCCCCATGAGCGGCCTCTGGCCGCAGGAGCTGCGCCCAAGGGGACCCTTCCCACCGGGAATCAAGTTGCCGGTGCTCGTGGCATTGCATGGAGCAGATGACGGGTTGGTACCCAATGCCGGGGCGGTTGAATCGGTGGCCGCCATGAAGGCGTTGGGCATGGACGCGACGATTGAGTCATTTCCCGACGTTGCGCATCGAGTCAGTGCGGAGATGCGCAAGCGGCTTTTTGAGTTGCTGAGACTCTATCTGGTAGGAAGTGAAGTCGCCTATTTGACTTCGGCGATGTAAGCGTCGATTCCGAGGGCAGCGCCAGTGGCTTCCTTGACAAATTCGGGCCAGGGAATTGAGCGGCCTGGCTTGAAGACCTTCTTGACAAGGAATTCACCAATCTCGACACGGTCGACGAAATCGATTGTGGAGGTCGGTCCTTGGTGGCCCAACTCTCTGGCAATCGCTCCGCGCAGTTGGGCTGCGAAGAGCTCGCCGAGGACGTAGTTATGGTAGTAGACCGGGGCAATGGTGAAATGCGGTTTTGCGGCCCAATCCGCAGCGTCGCGACCGGCAGGGCGTTTGAGTAGCTGAAAGCGTTCAACGAGGTCGTACCAGAGGGTATTGAGGTCCTGGTTGGGGTCCTCGTAGAGCGCTTTCTCGAAGTTGAACATGACCATGGTCCAGCGGGCAAATATCAGTTGCTCGCGCTGCCGCTGCTCCAGTAAGGCAGGGGTAAGGGTTGCAACTTTGTCGGCATCGGCACCTACGTAGCCCACCAGCCAGGTCGGGTTCTTGGCGAGGGCCCCGGAGAGCATTGCGATGCCTTCCGTCGTCAGAATATGGGCTGCATCGCGCAGGTTGAAAGGCAGGTCGTGGTCGATGTACTTGTCGTAGACCGCGTGGCCGGTTTCGTGGAGCATTGTGTCCATCCATTCGGCGGTCGGCTTGACGTTGAGCAACATGCGGACGTCTCCGGCACGGTCAATGGAAATGCAGAACGCGTGCTGGTCCTTCCCTTCACGTTCGTAGAAGTCGCTGGCGGCAATCAAGTCGTCTGCGTCGAGTCCGATGGCCTTGAAGAAGTTGCCGCCAAGAGCGACAACCTCCTCCCGTTTCATATGGTCGTAGAAGATATCGAGTTTGACCTTCTCAGAAGGGGGGGCCTGCTGGAAGAACGGGTTGTCATAATGCCATGGTCGCATATCGGTTGGGGCTACGCCAAAGCGGCGGGAGAGTTCGCCGTCCAATTCAGCCTTCATCTTTCGGAATGGTCCGTCTGTCGCCTGCGCAAGGTCATCGAGCAGTCGGGACAGAGAATCTGGGTCATGCTCCTGGAGGCGGATTTGCATGTCCCAGAAATTCTTGAAGCCAAGCATTACGGCAGCAGCATTTCGTTTGCGCGCCAACTCAACTAGCTGAGGCCCTACGGCGTTGCCAACTTGTTTGAGAGCCAACCACATCGCCTTGCGTTTGGCTGAATTGGTTTCCTTTGAAATCTTCTCAAGCAGATCGTTGTTGGTCATCTTCCGACCATCCAGGGTCGGACGGAAGGTGTTAAATGTCTTCTCAATCTCTGTCCCGCGATCGACGAGATCCTTCAAGACGTCTTTGGGTAGTTGATTGCCCTTGAAGGCGAGCAAGGCAACGTCGAGCGAGCGCTGGAGCAATGGCGAGAGTTGTTCTCGCTCCGCCAACAGGCCTAACAATGTCTGATAATGCTCAGCGCTGCTGTGAAAGGTCTTCAAGGCCAATTCGGTGGCCGCATAACCATCGAAATCCTCCGCCTTGCCGGTGTTGGCTGCCTTCCAATAGGCGAGGTTGTTGGCCTTGTCTTTGGCGAAGTACTCATCGTTATATTGCGCCAGGAACTTGGTTGCTTTCACGGTTAGATTCTCCTCGTCCTCGGTTGGCGTAGTGGCTGCCACTTCTCCCGCGGCGGGGGCCTCTACTTTGCTCTTGCAACACCCGACCAGCGTAAGTACGGCCACGAGCATGGCCAACAGTCTTCTCATGGAATCCTCCATTCCGGACATAGTGCCATACACTTATAGCGATTTCCGGCCACCTTCTCAACCCCTGTAAAGAGTGATTGCAACGGTGCAGGTAGGTGTCTATATTCAGCCGGAGACGATATCTGACCATGACCACTCTGGAGGGGAAATGCGCGACTTCCTGGTAGCCCTCGCCGTGCTGACAACATTGGTCGCTGCACCCCTGGGAGTGGCGGCGTCTGAGATTCAGACCCCGGGCAGGTTTGGCGCTGGAGTGCAGCTTGGCTACCCCCTCGAGGGTATCACCATGAACTGGTTCATGACTGACAACACCTCCTTACAGTTTGGCCTGGCCTTGTGGCTAAGGGAAGAATGGGGGGCCATCGGCGGGCGCATTGACTATCTTTGGTGGATGCCGAAACTGTCCAAATGGGATTGGGGCAAACTGGGCTGGTACTGGGGGCCTGGGGTGGACCTGTTTCCGTGGTCCTGGGGAGGCTCAGGGAAGAACGACAATTTTGGCGGCCTCGGTGCGGAGGTGGCGGTGGGAATCGGGTTGCAGTTCAATAATGTTCCCATCGACGTGAACATTGAGGCAGTACCGGTGCTCTGGATTGCTGGACGCCACGGCGTTGACCTCGTTCTTCACATCGGCAGCGTGCTTGGCGCGCGCTACTATTTTTAGTGCGCACGGGGAAGGGCAGAAGAGGACTCGATGCGGCCTCAGGACTCGGGCCGCAGGAACGGATGAGAAGCGAACGATGGACGGTGGCACTTGATGGACACGGGAGAGATTGGAATGAATGTTTCTAAGCGAATTGCGGCGTTGCGACAGCAGATGGGATACAGCAAACTTGCGGCATATGTGGTCCCGAGTGCGGACCCTCATCAGAGCGAATATGTTGCTGCGACCTGGAAGCGCCGGAAGTTTATCAGCGGCTTTGGCGGCTCCGCAGGGACCGTTGCCGTGACCCTGGATGGCGGCGGGTTGTGGACTGACTCCCGCTACTTTCTGCAAGGAGAGCAAGAATTGGCAGGTAGCGGTTTGGATCTCTTCAAGATGGGAGAACCGGAGGTGCCGGAACTCGAAGCGTGGCTGGCGGATGTCGTGCCATCCGGGGAGCGGGTTGGAGTAGACCCCAAGGTATTCTCTGCCGCCGGGTTCGACGCCCTCGCCGCAACCCTCAAGGGCAAGGGCGTGGAACTGGTTCCGGTCACGCAGGACCTCGTGGAAAGGGTTTGGGGGACCGATCGGCCAGCTATGCCAGACGGTCCGCTACGCGTACATTCCCTGGAGTTTGCCGGAGAAACAGTTGAGTCCAAACTTGAACGCATTGCCAAAGCCATGAGTGGAAACGGTACCGACGCATACGTCCTGGCCGCCCTGGATGAATTGGCGTGGGTCTTCAATTTGCGCGGCAGTGACGTGAACTTCAATCCGGTCTTCATCGCTTTCGCTGTGGTCGAACCCGAAGGGGCCCGTCTCTTCGTCGACCTGCACAAAGTCGGCACCGCGGAGCGGGAGGCGCTTCCAGCCAACGTTATCTTGCAGCCCTACGGGGCACTGGACGACTACCTTGCCAGCCTCGGGGAGTCAAAAGCCGCCGTCTGGATCGACCCGGGTACCGTAAATGCCCATGTACGTCGAGTGCTCAACGATGCCGGAGCCGGAGTCGTTGAATTGCCTGGGGCCATTGCCGGATGGAAGGCAGCCAAGAACGAAGCTGAGTTGACTGGGTTTAGAGAGGCTCACGTGCGGGACGGGGCGAGCATGGTTCGCTTCCTTCGTTGGCTTGGAGAGGCTGTGGGGAATGAGGAACTGACTGAAATGTCAGTCTGGGACAAGTTGAAGGAATTCCGTCGTGTTCATGAGGAGTTTATCGGGTTAAGCTTCAACTCTATTGTGGGCTTTGCCGGACATGGTGCCATCGTCCACTATGCGGTCAGCGAAGAGAGCAATATTCCTGTCACCGTTGGGGATATCTTGCTCGTCGACTCAGGTGGTCAATACGTAGATGGAACCACCGACATTACCCGTACCGTAATCCTGGGTGTTCCCTCCGCCGAGCAGAAGCATGCTTATACCGCCGTGCTGCAGGGGCATTTGAGTTTGAAGCGAAGCCAGTTCCTGGAGGGCACCAATGGCTACCAATTGGACATGTTAGCACGGGCCCCATTGTGGCAAGCCGGGCTCAACTACGGTCATGGCACTGGCCACGGCGTCGGTGCCGCACTCTGCGTTCATGAGGGCCCATTCAGCGTCTCGCCGCGCAAGGTTATGGCTCCTCTCACTGTTGGCAACGTCCTCTCCAACGAGCCTGGCTACTACAAGGCCGATTCCTTCGGCATCCGAGTAGAGAACCTTGTGACCGTGGTGGAGAGGGAAGTCACTGAGAGCGGACGGTTTCTTGGGTTTGAAGACCTCACATTGTGCCCCTATGACCGCAACTTGATTGACGACTCCAGGTTGTCGGACGTTGAGCGAAGTCAGATCGATACTTACCATGCGCAGGTGCAAAGATTACTATCGCCGCTGCTTGAGGGCGATGATCTGGCATGGTTGGTGGAGGCTACTGCGAGCCTCTGACCCTACGGCACCAGCGTATGATCGTCCGACACCGCCGAGTAGCATTGTGAATCATCGGAGCCGCCGCCGATAGAGTAGATGCTGCCGCCCTGCCGCGACCCGTAGCCATCGTGGGTCGCGTAGCGACCTACATTCCAGTCGAAGTAGGTTCCGTTGATGCCGCCGCTCCCCGCTGCATTGTAGTCTCCAACATGGGTACCGTTTTCAAGGTATACCCTGTAGTTGAGATGGTTTGAGCCAGTCTGGCCCATGGCGAAGTAGAAGTAGTGACCGTCCCAGGCGAACGTACCGCCGTAGCAATGACCGCCATTGCAGGTAGCGTTCCCGGGAATGGTCGGGGTTAGGGTGACTACTTCGACGAGTTCCAGAGTGGCGCTACCGCTCGTCGTCTTGTATCGCCGTATCTGATTGGAACCGCTGAAGATCATCAAATCCGTCACTGATGATGAGAGGACATTGCAGGTTCCGTTGTAGCCATCGGAGAATTGCGCAGTCAGGGGATTACCCAGGTTTCCGGTAGCCGGATCGATGGTGGCGAGTCTCAATTGCGAGGCCGAGGCGGGCCCCATGCCATCGCTATTAGGAGCGTTGGTGAAAGCAACCATGCGGGTCCCGGGCATGTGCACCAAGCGGCCGTAGTATCCCGAGCCGTTATTTGGCTGCCCCGGTCCCCCGTTCGAATTGGCCGCGTGATGCCAGTGCTTCTGGTAGTGGTAGTGACCGACGAGGATGGTGTTGGAGGTCTTGTGCCAGATCCCGTTGGTCAGGTTGTTGGGGTACTTGAAAGTAACCACGATGCTGTTGAAGACCTTCGCCGGGTCGGGCAGGTCTGTGAGCTGATAGTAGGGCCCAGGGGGGCCTTCAGAGGCGCACTGCGCAGTGCAACCGTCGCCGTCCACAGCGTTGCCATCATCGCACTGCTCATCGCCATCCTTGATGCCGTTGCCGCAGCAGGCCGGCACGGCAATAAACACGCATCCAGTATCGGCAACACAGGAAGAGTCAAAGCACTTCGGGAGACAATTGTAGTCTGCGCAGTAGGCAGCAATATCGCATTCAATCTGCCCCGACCCGGCACAGCCTCCGCCACTGCATATGGAGGTTGGTGTGCAGGCATCCTGGTCATCGCAAACCACCTCGTTTGGGACGAAGAGACACCCCTGGTCTGGATCGCAAGCGTCGTCCGTGCAGAGATTAGAATCGTCACAAGGCAGTGGGTCAGAACCGGTGCAAAGCCCATCGATACAGGCATCAGTAGTAGTACACGCATCACCGTCGTCGCAGTCGCCGGGAATCGCGGTGTGGAGGCAACCGCTTTGGGCATCGCACGCGTCGATAGTACACTGGTTGTTGTCATCGCAGGAGATGGGGACAAGGCCCTTGCACACCTTCTCCTGGCACTTGTCGTCACCGGTGCAGGCGTTGCCGTCGTCGCACTCGATACTGTTGGCGACAAACTGACAACCGGCCTGGGGCGAACAGGAATCGTCCGAACATGCGTTGCCATCATCGCAAAGGAGGGTGCCAGTGGTTATGCAAGAGCCAAGGTGGCAGTGGTCGCCCAAAGTGCAAACATCGCCATCGTCACAAGGAGCGCTGTTCATGAGGTATATACAGCCCGCCTCCGGGTCACACGATTCTGACGTACAAACGTTGTCGTCCGAGCAGGAAAGCAGTCCAGAGTACTGACATTCCCCCGCTTCGCAGTGGTCACCGACCGTGCATTCATTGTCGTCGTTACAGGCGTCGTCCGTGAAGGTAAATACACATCCGTCCTCCTGGCTGCAGGAGTCCGCGGTGCATGGGTTGGCGTCGTCACACACCATTGGTTGCCCGGCGATGCAACCCAGGCCGGGGTCGCACACTTCGGTCCCGTTGCAGATGTTGGCGTCATCGCAGACAAGAGGTAAGCCCGGAAGACACCCAGCGGCCGGGTCGCAGCTCTCTGCGCCGTCGCATAGGTTGCCGTCATCGCAGTCCAGGCTCAACCCCGCGGTGCAACCTTTGGCGGGGTCACATCCCTCGACTCCATTGCAAAGATCATCGTCGTCGCAAATCAGAGCGACCCCCGCCTGGCAGCCCACCGCCGGATCGCAACTCTCTAGTCCATTGCAGGTGTTGGAGTCGTCGCAAAGCAGCTCCGCTCCCCCCAGGCAGGCTCCGTCATCACACTGGTCGCTGGTGGTGCAAACATCTCCGTCGCTACAGGGTGCGCTGTTGGCTGCGTAGACGCAACCGGCAGCGGGGTCACAATCATCATCGGTACAGACGTTGTCGTCGTCGCAGATTGGCGGGACGCCCTGGCCACATGTCCCCTCTTCACAATGGTCACCAACGGTGCAGTTATTGCCGTCGTCGCACGCGAAGCCATCGTTGGCAGGCGCCAGGGAGCAGACTCCAGTCGCCGGTGCACAGGTCGGCTCGAGGCAGGCGGAGTCCGGACCCGGCGGTGCGTCGGGGCAGGAGATGACCGAAGTAGGTTCGACAACGCATTCAAAGGGCCAATTGGCGAGGTCGCAAACGAGAGTGCCGTTGCAAAGGTCGCCATCTTCCAGACCTTCGCAGTCAACGTCCGACTGGCAATCGCAGGGGATTGCCGTGCCCTTGCACTCAAGGTCTTCGCAGCGGTCCGCGACGGTACAGGGATCATTGTCATCACAATTCGCCTGGTTGGGCTCAGCCAGACAACCTCCCAGCCCGTCACAGGAATCGTCTGTGCAGGCGTCGCCATCGTCACAATTGACGGGCTGGCCAACGCAGATGCCCGCTTCGCAGTGGTCGCCAACGGTGCAGACGTCGCCATCTTTGCACTCACCTTCAGTCAGTTCTTCATGGCTACAACCATCTTCCCCGTTACAGAGGTCGAGAGTGCACTCGTTGCCGTCGTCGCAAAGCGGCACAGTATCGCCTGCAATGTCGTCAGGCTCGTCAGATGAGCCGTCGCAATCGTCATCGAGGCCGTTGCAGGTTTCAGCGGAGGGTTGCTCGGCATCACAGTCGGAAAGACCTTCGTCAGTGCAAAGCCGCTTACCGCTACATTGCCCGTCTTCGTTCGCCACTTCGCAGGGCGTCCAGAGCGCGAGTTCAACCGATTTGGCCGTGCAAGGACAGACGCCGGCGTCGGCCACGCACTGCATTGTGTCGATGCCGTCAACCGTGACGGTCGTTAGACATGAAAACCCCCAGGGGCAGTTGTTGTCCGTGGTGCAAGTGCCACCGCAGAAGCTACCCTCGTCGCCGTAGGAGACACAGAGGTCGTCGTTCCCGCCCACGGATTTGCAGTCGGCACCGGTTGCACATGGTTTGCAGAGGTTAGCAACATTGGAGACGCAGATGAAGGCGACATCAGGTCCGCCGGTACCGGTCTGTTTACAGGTCCAGCCGGGGGGGCACTCCTCCTGGCAGGCCTGGGTGCAGACCGCGTCGCCCAGATGCTCCACGCACCAGCCCGACAGACAATCCCCGTTTGCCCCACATGGGTCGAGAAAACACCCTTCGCCTGGGAGGCACTCTGGACCCACCACCTCAGGTTCCTGCAGGTCGGGCAATTCCAGTATCCAGGGGAGTTCAGCGCCTGCCTCGCGCTGGTCGAAGACAACGTCGACGGTGATCTCAGCGGCAAGCTCTTCAAGTTGGATGTTATCTTCGAGAATGTCGACTTTGTCGACGGTATCGCTGGTGCCGGTGCAACTGGCCAGTAATCCGATCAGAATCGTTACGGTGAGTCTTCTCATGACGAGGCCTCCTGCCCATTCTTCGCTAGGAAGGTTACAGTACGCGGGGGTGCGGAGCAAGCAGTGGAACCGAGTCTATTCTAGCGGCCACTCCTCGGGCTGGCGGAGCTTGAAGTTGCTTTCGACGTCGGCCATAAGGTCTACGAGCATATCCTCGAAGCGCATTTCCTCCGCCAGCTCAGTATTGCCGAAGAGGTTGGATACCTGGTTGGCGAAGAAGTGCCCATCGTTGCACTCCTCGTGGAGCGCAACCTTGGGTACTGGAACCATGTCACATTCCTCTCCTGGTCCCTTGCAGGTGGGATCCATACAGAGTCTCTGCGCGTCGTTGTCAGGGTCGCTCTGGCAGATGCAATAGCGAGTCATGGTTTCAATGTCAACGTGACAGCACTGACCTTCGGGAACGACCAGAATGAACTTAGGCACTTGCCCCGACTGCATGAGGATGTTGAAGGCGACGCCACCGGCAATGGTATCTGCTGCGGTCATGCCGTGGCCCGGCAGATAGAAGTATGCCGGGTAGCCGGGGTGGTCCGGTCCAGTGGAATCGTAGCAAGGAGGAAGGGAAATTGAATAGTTGTAGCGATTGTTCATGCTCGGCGAGAAGAAGGTGCGGTTCTGAGTGGTACCCGCCTTACCTTTGCATTCCTCCCAGTCGAGGCCAGGCCAACGTTTGAGGGGAACCAGGAGCATAAGAGCGGCACGGTTGAGCATCGTGATGTCGCTCCCCAGGTGCTTTCCATCACCCCCATCAATCTGCTCTGCCGTAGCCTCAGGATCGCCATATCTAACGATGACGTTCTTGCCGATGCCACTTGCCGACCAATCAACGAGATCCTGCTCCAGAAGAAGCAACGTCTCGCCGGCAAGTGGGAGGAGGGAATCCTCGAATTCAGTGTAGCCCTTGTACTCTCGAGAATCAGGTACTCGCGCTTTGAGTTGGCTGAAGACTGGATAGGTTGCTGTAAGGGCGTGGAGAGCGTCGCGGATGCCTCCGTCCATGACCACGTCTACTGCCTCCAACTCTTCCACCGGTGCGCTGGCAAGCCACTGCAAGACCGATTCGTCGAGGAGCTTCTGGAGACGAGGGTTGCGGGAGTATGCGCCATCTCCCTCACCGTAGTCGCCTGTGTCAGCTACGCCATCGAGGCCGTAGTCATGCCAGGCCTCACCATCTTCGAAGTAGAAGTTGCCCTGGGTACCAAAGGGGTGGTGGAGCATGTCGTAGTTGTCGCCGTTGGGATCCTCTCCAGCGCCACCGCCGGTGCATCCTCCGGTCCCATCTTCAATAGCGTCGAAGCAGCCGTCACTGCCGGCATCGTCGTAACGCTCGAAGGCGTTGACCGCGATCGGTTCGTGGTAGTCACGTTTACCATTGCCATTGATGTCGACGGCCAGTACTACTGCGACTGGACGGTGGTGCTCCTGAGTCGGGTCGTAGTTGCCCATGAGTTCTCGGAAATCCGGATTATCCTTGCCGCCAGGGACAGGCTCCTCCCCGTCGCAAAAAGTGATCAGGTCATACTTGCCCTGGGGATTGTATTCGGCGTTGTAGTTGTTTGGCTTGCCGATGTGGACAGGGTTTGCGCACTTCTCTGCCTTGCTCCCAGGTTGGACCCACTCTTCGGGCACGCCGGGCGGCAGGTAGGGATGGTCGGGGTTATAGTAAAGGAGGTTGCCAACCGCTGTGAAGATGCCCTCCGTGATGTAGAAAAAGAAGTCGCGGTCAGTTGTAATCCCCGAAGTGTCATAGTGCCAATGGTTGAAACCAACTGAGAACTCCCAGGGGTGCCGCGGCACCACCGGGCTGCATTGAAGTTCGGGGATGCCCGGGTCGTTGAGATTATCGATGTGGTTCTCGATGAGTTCAAGTTCGCAAAAGCCACCATAAATCATGTTCAAGAAGTAGTCCTGGAGGTAGCGGTAGTTGATATAGCCGCCAAGGGCCGCGACCATGTCCAGGTGCCCAGGGTTGTGGACGTGGAAGTTGAATCCGCTGGCCCCCATCGAAACCCCGCCCATGCCGCGAAAGAGCCATGTGCGGGTAGGCACTTCCATAACCTCAGGCAGAAGGTCTATGACTTCGGCGGCAGAATCTGTAGTTGCATCCGCACGAGGTAGGTCGATGGTTTCGAGCGCATCACCTGGCCCACCATCTATCTTAGCATCGGCCGAACTGCTCTGACCACTTCCACACGCCCACACAACACTCACTAGAGCAAGAATCCACCAACGCATGCGCCGCCTCCTGTAAATCTCCGCGTTACCAGCGTATGGGCGAGTCGCCTTGGAGCAGGACGTAGAAGGCACCGGACCACATGAAGTTGGGCGCGCCGAGTCCTTCCCCGGTCTGAGAGTCATAATACTCGTAGGTTGTTGGGGATTTGGAGAGGAGGGCATATGTCGAGGTTCGCAAGGCCTCAGCTTCGGCGGTGAAACCGTATGCTTCAAGTCCCCAGATTGTAAACGCATTCAAGACAATCCAGACCGGACCTCGCCAGTAATTATCTGAATCATATTGCGGTTCGCTGGCCGCCACGGAAGGTAGCCCGAATGGTGTAGCGAAGAGTGCGGGGTCGGAAAGTCGTCCAGCCACTGCCGCAGCTTGCTCGGGTGTGGCTGCGCCAACGAGCAAGGGAAGGAAGGTCGCCGGGGTCTTCACGAGTACTGGGGAATTGTCCTCAATGCGAAGGTCATAAAAGAACCCGCTGTTGGCGTCCCAAAAAAGGCTCTGGATGCGCTCTTTGAGCAGGGCGGCCTCGTCGGCAAGGGCGATAGAGTCTTCAAGGCGAGCGAGCTTTTGGGCAATCTTGGAAAGCAGGATCGCGTCAAGATAGAGCCAACAGGCCAGGTCGAGGGCCTCTACCGGGCCTTCGTCCCAACGGGGGCTGGTATCCCAGCCGCTATCAGTTCCCGACCATTCATAGAGGCCGTCGCCGTCGGAATCGGTATGATTGACGAACCACGAGTGGTTTGCCCTCAGCGCATCGAAGTGGGTCGAGAGCAATCCGAGGGTCTGTTCGGCCTCGGTTGCCTGCTCGTCGAGTACCCACAGCGCCCACGTTAGAACCCCCGGGGGCTGAACACCAGGGTTCATGTCGGTCGTCCATATCTCGCGGGGAATGTGGCCGTCGCCGAGGGGATGGGTCAAAAAGAGCTCTAGCTGCGCGACGCCGAGGTTGCGGGCTTCCATGTCGCCAAAGGCCAAGGCCAGCGCGTTAAAGGCCGCATCCCAGAGCCAGACCCCGCGGAAATAGTGTCGCTTGCTGGGAACCACGGCAGCACCAGTCCAGTTTCCCTTGGCCGAGGCCCCGTTCTCCCAGAAGAGGTACCACGCGGTGGCATAGGTGGCACTCGAACCGGCGGCAACCGGGTCGGGGGCCTGCTCGAACCAGGCATCAATTTCATCCTCGATGGCAGCTACAAGACCGTAAAACGCCTGCGGCTCGATAGGGGGCGGGGAAGGGGTGCCACCCTCAGCAATCTCAACTGAGATGACGATGTCGAGGCTCTCAGACTCAGGAACCGCAAAATTGAGGGACCAGGCACTGCTCTCATCAACGATTTCCGTTGAAGTAGCAGGGGGCGATGAAGTTATGGCCGCGTTCCACGTGACCGCCACAGAGCCGCTCCACATGTTCACCAACTGCCCGGAGAGTGCCATCCTTGCCCCAGGCAGCGAAGCATCAGTTTGGACGGTTGTTTCGATGCCTGTGCTACCGGAGCGGCCTCGCACAGCAAACGCTGTAGCAGCCCCGGTGTTCTGCACTCTGACGCGCACCGCCACGTGGTTCTCGGCCCCATAAGTGGTGGTTTCGATGACGCGCAAGGTACCGCATTCGTAAGAGCGTACCACATGGCTCGGGTGCCACTCGTATTGCTCGAAGAGGCAGGTCTCCATGCTGCGGAATTCGAAGGCCGGTGAGAGCAGCGCACTAAAGACGCCGAGGTGAGAAATCAGGTCAGAATGTTGGCGCCAATGAAGAGCTGGGCCGATAATGGTTCGCTCATCGACGACGCTATCGGCGGGGGTCGGAAAGTAGAGATAGGAGTGCGAACCACGACGCGTCAGAAGACGCTTTTGCGGATAGGAGACGGGGGTGGCGCCCTCAGGAACCCTGCCGGCACCATCTGGATGCTGCTCCTTGAGGTCGGGATAATAACCTGGAATGTCGCCATAACCGCTGGTTCCGTCGCTCTCTCCGCCGCCACCACCGCAAGCAATCATGAGGGCGGTTAGCAGGGTAAGCGTTATCTTGTACACCATAGGCTAGCTCCATATGGAATAGCGAGTACAACCGGCGTGCATGTTACCAGAAGGAAAGGCCATATTGAAGGGCTTACTCGCAGCGGTCAGGGAGTCGTTCCCGCAATGGTGCCGGCAATTGCGCCAAAGGGTAGCCCGATGGAGGCCGCATCCAACTGTCCATCACCAGTGGAATCGATGTCTGCGGTCACGAGCATCTCGATCATGGAAAGGACCATCTCCTTGTCTATGGGGAAGGCATCGTCAGGCACAGCTTCGATGGCCGTTATCATGTCCTGCTTAGAGATGGCTCCGGCGAGGATCCCGTCGAGGGTGGCGGGATTGCCGGCAGCGAAACCTACGGTACCGACAACCTGAGCATGGTAAAGCACCAGGTCAAGAAGGACGCCGTCGGCCAGCGGCAGGGGCAGGCTGAAGTTGTAGCCGGGTCCTCCCGCGGAGAGGGTGGTGCCGGAAATTGTGGCATTGTCCATCTTGACAAGTGGTTCACAATTCTCGTCAAAGGAGTCCTTCTTCACGAAATAGGGACACGTTTCGGTCTGGATGTCGCAATCCGAGTCGGTATCTTCGCCGCCGTAGAACGAGAGCGTGTAGGGGCTCCCATCGGCAACGAAGTCGCGGTGCTCAAAGAGTAGAATCACCGAGCCATCAGCAACCGCTGATGTCAGGGAGTCATTGGCCAGGCCCGCCAGCAATGAGAGCGAATTGTCAATCCCCACTTCGCACCCGGAGGGGGAGCAGGTTGACTCATCAAGATCGACGTCCAGCCCATTGCCATCCTTGCCGTCGGCACCAATTGAAAGCATGTTGACCTTGCTCACCTGGGGAGAAAACTCTGGCTGACAGCCGCAGTCGTCCATGTTCGCTACGCACTCACCAGCCTGACAGCTATCACCGGTTGAGCAATCGAGCCCGTCATCACATGGGCCTTGATCAAGATCCAGGAAGATGCAGCCCACAACGGCATCGCAGGAATCGGTGGTGCATGGATTGTCGTCATCGCAATCTGCAGGAGGACCAGTGCAGACCCCTTCAATACAGGTATCGGGCGCCGAGCAAGGGTCTTCGTCGTTGCAGTTGAAGTTATTGAATTCGTAGAAGCACTCCCCGCTGTCGGGGTTGCAGAAATCGGTTGTACACCAGTTGCCATCGTCACAAATATTGACGCCGAGCTCGTCGCAGCATGGATTATCGTTGAGCTCGTGGTAGCACCCTGAGACCGGATGGCAGAGATCTGAGGTACATTCGTTGCCATCATTGCAATCGAGAAGGTCCGGGCCAGCTTCGCACTGATCTTCGCTGCAGAGGTCCCCGGCTGTACAAAGGTCTCCATCGTCGCAGGAGAGGCCATCCAGTGGGGCGTGAGCACAGCCACTCTCTGTGGCGCACGAATCGGCCGTACAATCGTTACCGTCGTCACAGTCCTTCTCGCTTGCGCCCTCGCACTCACCGTCGATGCAGATGCCCGGTGAAGAGCAGGCATCGTCCGGGCCGCACGCAGCACCATCGGCCGGGGTGGATATGCAGCCGCCGTCGGGGCTGCAGGAGTCCTCCGTGCAGGGGTCGTCGTCGTCACATGATAGAAAAGTCCCAGTACACAGGCCAGCGACGCAGATGTCATCTTCGGTGCAGGAATTGAGGTCGTCGCAAGGGTCGCCGTTGGCCAGGGGGGTCAGTTCAAATGGGCTGTCGGGGACACAGCGGGCGCACCCATCTGCGTCCGCTTCAAACTCTTCGAAACAGATACCACCCACCAGACAGAACCCTGGTGAAATCTCGTAGAGACAATCACCAAGCCCGTCACAAAGGTCGTCGGTGCACCCTCGCCCATCGTCGCAGTCATAGGGTGTGCCGGGGCCGCAAGTACCGTCTGCGGAGATGGTCTCTCCGTAGGTGCAAGGGTCATCGTCGTCACAGGGGGTTCCCTGTTTCGGCGGCACGCTCGTGTCGTTGATTGGGACATCATTTTGCGTCGGCTGATCCGCCTCCCAAAGGTCCTCACCTTCCATGCCATCGCTGGCGGCGTCGGGATGGGCAACGGCATCTGGAAGGAGGCCCCCGGCGCTTTCGCCGCAGCATGCCAGCAAGAGGATAGAGAGGAGGCATGTTCTGTTCACTAGCTGCATTGTCCGCACCTCCTATTGTACGTTGCCGGAAAGGACGGTGTATCCGAAGACCCGAAGAAGTTGTTGCAAATCCAGTGTAATGCCCGAACCAGGAGGGATAGAGGGGTCAAAACCGGATAGGTCGATTGAAGGAATGGGGAAGGAGCCGAGCGCACCAGCCGAAAAGGAGTCGAGCAGTCCTCCGACGAGATTCTCCTCAATGGAG
>CAZFVN010000072.1:0-28451 GCA_964522395.1 uncultured Myxococcales bacterium | reverse complement strand
CCCACGCACATCCCGGCAAGAATCAACATCACATCTACCGCGAGCCTCCCAACCCGCAGACCCCTTCCCTACCAGCGGGAAGGGGCTCTCTTGCTGCCGTGGTTTGGGTGGCGCGGTCTCTACCGCGGGGCGTTGTGGGTGGGACCATGCCGGATGGGTTCGGGTGGTGCGCAATGTGTCGTTCCCCTCGCAGGGGAACTGGCCCAGCGGGCCGAGGGGTGGCGAGGGGCGGCAAAACCGCAGCACATATCACCACCCGACCCTACCCACAAACCTCGCACATCTTCCGCACCTCATCCGCCACCATCGTCTTCAACTCAGGCGGGTCGAGGACGGTTGCCCCACCACCCCAACTGAGAATCCAGCGGGAGATCTCCAGCAGATGATTGGCGCGCAGAGTCAGCTCCATGGAGCCATCATCATGCTCTTCCACGACCTGGGTCCAGTGCCACTCCCGCTCCTTCACATAAGGTGCGGTTTCAGCATCAAAGAGCACTCGAATCTCGTGCTCCTCCGTACCAAAAATGATACCAAAATGAGTGCCTGCGTGAGTCTCGAAGTCGAAGTCGGACGGAATAGTAAAGGTATCGGCGCTGGCTTTGGCCTTGCTCATGCGGCTCACCGCAAAGCTCCGGATCTCCTTGACGTAGTGACAATAGCCAATGAGGTACCACTGCGCCCGGTAGCTGACGAAGTGGTAGGGGTCCACGGTCCGCCGGTGCGGCTTGGCATAACCGGGAATCAGGTAATCAAAGGTGACAGTGGTGGAGTCCTGCAGCCCCTTTAGACAGAGCTCCCAGATATCGGGATTCAGGGTAGGTGAGGCATCAGGGAAGAAGGTGAAACGCTCATCCAGCCAGGAGGGATCGATGGTGACGTTGTCGGGGATGGATTCCTGGAGCTTCTCAAAGACAATCTTCAAACGATCATAGAGAGGGGTCCCCCGATACTGCTGCAGCACCTTCTCGCCAATGGTAACTGCGAAGAAATCGCCCTGACTTATGTTCAATGCGGGGAGGCGAAAATCGGGCTCGGTATAGTAGTAGCCGTAGCGCTGCTCATCGTACTTGATGGGCGCGTTGAGTTCGAAGGTCAGGAACTCGATATCCCGCTGGATGGTGCGCTGGCTCACTTCGTATGTCTCTGCCAACGTCCGAGCATTGGGCAGCTTGTTGAGACGCGCCCCCTTGCGAATTTCCTTGTCGATGAAGACCAGGCGCCGAAACTGCGGCTTCATTTTCGCCATGACACGATTCTCCTGAACAAACAATCAGTGTTTTCTTCACTCTGAGGCAATGATTATGACCCCTACGACAGTATTTGTCACCCCCCAACTCGTAAAGTTACTGAAAAGTTGTTCAGTGTAGAGGGGAATTGAAATGCCAGAAATCACCCGCACCATGGCCGCTCTCATCGACCAGGTGGACCAACGCACTATGAAACGCCTGAAGCGCGCCTGGAACGACGACTCCGTACCCGTCAGCCGCCGTCCAGCCATGAAACGCTACCTGTTGCACAGCCACCGGACCACCGCCCAGAACCTGCTGCCCTACCTCCGCATGGAGCAACTCCGCGCCGCCTGCCATTCGTTACGCGCCCCATACGGCGGCTACCGGGACGACCTGGTAACCAGCGTCTCCATCGAGGGACTCATTGACAGCTTCGACCTCAAACCCTTCTCCCGCAAGGCCCTGCGGGTCCGAAAGTTCCTCTGGGAGGCCGCCTGCAGCGACGAACCGCTTTCTCCCGACGAATTGCTCGAAGAGGCCAATCGAATCGTCGAGGGGGAAGAGAGCTGCGTCCGCCCCTCCACACCGACCAATGTGCAGCCCACGCCAGCCAAACGCCCCAATCAGCCCACGACGAGAAGGAAATCCACTCCTGAACCAGCGCAGCCTGGCGTGGCTTCTGCGACCATGGCCTCCGCACCCAGAAACAAACGCCCAAACGGAAGCCCGGCCAGCACGCGGACCGCAGGCGTAACCCCCAGGCCACTCACCGGATTCGCCGCCATCGGCGGCATGGAGCAACTAATAGAAAATCTCCAGGAAGAGGTCGTTGGCCCCCTCAAAAACCCCAGGAAATACCGCCACTACGGCCTCACCATCCCCAACGGTATCCTCCTCCATGGCCCCCCCGGCTGCGGCAAAACTTTTCTAGTGGGACGGCTTGCCGAGCACACAGGTTTGGAGCTAGTAACAGTCCTCCCTTCCGTCATCGGCAGTGCCCTCATCCACGAGACCTCAAACCGCATCGCTGAACTCTTCGAAGAGGCCGCCAGCAAAGCTCCATCCCTCCTCTTCTTCGATGAACTCGATGCCATGGCCCCCAGCCGGGCAAGACTCGATGGCACCTGCGAACACAAAGCTGAAGAGGTAAACGAACTACTCGCTCAACTGCAAGGGGCCGGCGACCGGGGAATCCTCGTCGTCGGGGCCACCAACCTCATGTCCCGCCTCGATCCCGCGCTCCTTAGAGCCGGCCGCTTCGACCGCCACTACCACATCGCCCCCCCCGATGGCCCCAGCCGTCACGCCATCCTGAAGCTCTGCCTGGCCCACCGACCAACCACCAAAGATCTCAACCTCGACCGCACGGTAAGAAAGACCTCCGGCACCACCTGTGCCGACCTCAAACTCCTCGTCGACGATGCCGCCCGCCTCGCCCTCCAAGACGACCAACCTATCGGCAACTGGCACCTCGAAAGGGCGGCTTCGAAGCGAAGATTTGTTACCTCTTCCAGGTCGACGCCGTAACTCGGAGGCTCTACTCATCAACCAAGAACCGCCCCTTCCGTCTCTCCGCCAGCTCGCAAATCCGATCCATCACAGCCTCATTCAACTCGTCCTGCGAAACTCCGGTCCAATCCAACGCCTTGCCGGCCTTACGCAGGCTGCGATGCAGTTTGGAGCGGACGTCGCAAAAGTCCTCTTCGTACCCCGAACGCTGAGCCTCATCCAGCGAAAAGACTTCACTGGCCAGCAGCATATCGCCGGCAGTAGACCCCACCAGCAAACTGAAAGCCCGCGGGCCCTCTGCCAGTTCCGCCCGAATCCGGTCATTGCCGATACTCATATGGTCCCCTCCAAAATGGATCTCCATCTCTCCCTTGTAACGCAACCGCTCCACCACATGCTTCATGGCATCACAGCTCACCACCACCCCATACGGAAGGGGCTCGTGGACATCCGCCGACACCTTGCGCTCGCCACCAGACCAACCAATTGTCAGCCCCTTTTCAAACATCCAGAATGCACTCCCTAACTTCTTGCCCGGCGTACTCTTCATTTGCCTAAGCGCCCGGGTCAGTTCCTTCCCGTCCAATGTCGCTACGTGCATGCCTTCCTCCTCCAGTTGGCCAAAGCATACGGGACAGGGTGTGACAGATGGTGTCGCAGGGCACAATGAACCCGCTGCGGAATGTTCTCACACCATCCGCCACTATTTGTCAGACCCCCCGGGATATGATGTAAATTAGAAGCGAGAGTTAGCGCGGTCAGATTCGACTATGTTGGATGGCAGTATGGCCAGGATGGAAAGGCCGTCACCTGTATGGAGGGACAAGCCATGGAAGAGCAACATTCTCCAGCCGCACCCAAGGTCATTACCCGGAAGGATATCATGAACGTAGTTACACCCCAACGAACAGAAACCTGGGTGCCCTTGCCCCACCATCGTCTGCTTGAGGAAGCAGAGCGGGCGCTTGAACTTTCGGGGCTGCACGTCGTGAATGAGCGGCACGCGCTGACCCGGGGCGGGAACCACTACTTCGCAGTGCTGCAGGTTACCAACGGCATTAGCGAGGGCGAATACCACAGCGTCGTCGGGCTACGCAACAGCCACGATAAGAGCTTCGTGGCCGGGCTGGCGTGTGGGTCTCGGGTAATGGTCTGCTCCAATCTTTCGTTTTGGGGGGAGGTCGTAATCTCCCGCAAGCACACGCCCTACATAGAGCGGGACCTGCCGCGCCTGATGTTCGATGCGTTGGGCCAACTCAACGAACTACGCAGCTTTCAGGAGCACCGAATCGCCGCCTACAAGGAATCCTCCATGTCCGAATCTGAGACCAACAATATCTTGATTCGTGCCATCGACGAGAAGGTCATCGCTCCGTCAAAGATACCTCATGTCCTGGAATGCTGGCGGGGCCGGGGCAAACACGTCTGGTCGGAAGAAATCAACGCCGCCTTCCAGATCCAGACGGCCTGGCGACTCTTCAATGCCTTCACCTTTGTCCTCCAACAAGCGTCGATATTCAGTCTTCCCCGCCGCACCCAGGCGCTCCACCTCTTAATGGATCACACAGTGGGCCTGCGCCACTCACCGCATCAGTGGTAGGGCTAGAAATGGTACGTGAAGCTATACGTTCCACAATCCATCGGTTGGCCTAGAGCTGCGACACGAATCAGGAGGGTGCCAGTTAGGGGGATGGTGCCGTCAGGAAAAAGGAGGGATTGCGTCATGGTGGCACCATGGCCTACCTCGAGGCAGCAGCCTGGCTTGCCATTGTACCCGGAGCCGTCGGGGGTATCGTGGACAACTGACTGCCCCTCCCCGCAGTCGGGCAAGGGCGTCCCGTTCAGCTCATCGACGAAGAAAAGACAGAGGTCAATGGTGGCGCCAGTGTCGTTGTCGATGGTGACAGTGGGCTGCGCTGGTAGACCTGCTGCCACGTCAATATCTGTCAGCGAGGCCTCGAAGTAGTCGAGGTCAGTTTCCGGAAAGAGGTGGTGCGGTTCCGGCAGGCTATCTGAGAGTTCGGGAGTAGCCTCGTCTAAACCAGATAGAATCCCGCCGCAACCACTTGAATCATTGGTCCCGCACTCAGCCAACTCTCCGGCATCGACGCCCATACACTCACTGTCACAACACATGTGCCATTGATCACAACTGGCGCAAATACAATTCCCCACGGCACCGCATAGGTTGGAGTCACAGACTAAACCACAATCCTCAACGCACTGGTTTTCGGAGCACCCCGTGCCGGTGGGACAGCCACCGCAATCGCACTCCGCCACCTCGCCACATACCCCCTCTAGACAGGTTTCCAAGCAGTTGTGGCGCAGATAAGTGATGTCCAATTCGAAATAGTCAATGCTCAATTCGGCGGCTGACGACGAGTGCCCCTGAGGGAAGCTTGAGGACAAGGCAAATCGCATCGTGTAGTCATCCGCCACCCAATCCCTGAGCAACGCACCCATCGACGGCGGACTGGCACTCATCCAGGTGCCGTCAAACTCCTCTTTCCATGTGGCCAGCGAATCCACACTCGCCAAGGATGTCCCGAGCTTTGCCCACGGGCCGCTACCGGGCACCCAACTCCAGATATCCAGACCCGGGCTGGAGATGGTGGCGCTATCGTCTCCCACCGGCTCGTTGCTCAGACCGCCTCCACGCACGGTGACCCGCGCCTTCAAGAGTTCCCTGGTCCCTGGCTCTGAGATAGTTGCTCTAAGTGTCCCGGTGGTTCCAACATCGAACTCTGCAAGAACATGAGGAATGGCCCGGCCCGGCGCAAACAACCAGGTGTCCATTTCCGTAGCCAGATTGGTACGGTTGCCTCCGGTCAATACCAGGAACTCACGCTGGCTGTCGTGGAACATTCTCGCCCCAACCCTGGCCAGCGGGGAGGTGCGCGGCTTCAGCTCCCGCCACGCCTGACCATCAAAGGCCCATGTATCACCACATAGATTGTTGTTCCCAGGGTTACTGCAGCCACCACCAAAGAGAATTGTCTGCTCAGTCATGGGATCATGGGCGGCAGCCAGATTACGCCTGGCCGTGGGAGCAGACGCTAGCTCCAACTCCAACCAATCCTCACCACCGAAAACCCAGGTCTCGGCCAGATCGGGGGCAACGGATCCACATTCATATCCGCCAAAGAGAAGATGCTGTGAACGACCAGGCTCAAACGTCAACGAATGGCCGAAGCGCGCCGACGGACCAGCAACCGCCTCCAGATGCCAATTACTCGAGCCTCCCACAATATAGCGCCACGTGTCTCCGAAGCACTCCTGGGTCGAAATGTTATGACCACCAAAGAGCAAGAGTGAGTCGGAACCCCCAGTCGCCACTCCTGCATCACAACGACCCGCCGGCGGGAAACCCAGTTCGCCGATATGCCAGGTGCCGTCCCAAGCCCAGGTATCATCCAGCACATCATCGTCAGGGGTCGGCCCATTGCCTGGGACTGTCTTGCCGCCAAACAGGATGTTGCGACCCGTGCCCGGGTCGTACGCCATTGCCCCACCATGCCTGGGCCCAGGGTCATTGTAGTCGGTCACCTCTAGCCAGTCGCTACCGTTCCAAACCCAGGAATCCTCAAGATAGGTCGGATCGCCATCGTTGGAGTCCCAGCCGCCGTGAAGAAGGCCCATTCCCATCGATTCGTTGAAGGCGGTAGCATGGCTATCTCGCACGACCGGCGATGACTCGGGCGGGGATTTGACCCACTCCTCAACGAGATAGTAGGTAGTTTGGAAGTAGGTGCTATCGTCCTCCCCGCCAAATAGCATGGGAGTTTTCAGTCGCGGGTGTAACGCCGTCGCATGCCAGGCCAACGGGTACGGCGGACTGGTGTTGGCCAATTGATTCCAAATATTGCCGCTCCAACTCCAGACATCTTTCTGGTAGCCCGTCCCCACCGATTGGGTCTTACCGCCAATCAGCAGGATTTCTCCACGAGACGAATCGAAGACCAACTCGTGCCCGATACGGGCATCAGGCCCGACAACGGACTTCAATCCCCAGTTGACTCCGTTCCACTCCCAGACATCAGCCGTGCCATGGCCCCCAAAGAGCATCGCTAGCTCCCGCTCCGGGTCATAGGCCAGACGCACGAAGTTGCGGGATCCGGGTGAGTTCAGGCCTGACTGCTGCTCGTACTTGATTCCGTCCCAGGTCCACGTCTCCACCTGTTGTCCATCCGAGTCACTGCCACACACAAGCAGCACATGAGCCGCGTGAGTGACATAGACGACGTCACTGACAACTCCGCATAGTGGACCCGTGCCGCCATCCACTTTCCGCCAATCCGCGCCATCCCATTCCCAGGTATCCACAAAATGGTCACCACCGTCGCGGCCACCGAAGAGAACAACCTTCTCTCGCACAGAGTCATAAGACATCGCGTGGTCGACGCGTGGAGCCGGGGAATGTGGTGGCGAAAGTTGACGCCAGATGTGACCATTCCAGACTCAGGTGTCCCCAAGGGAATAGTTGGAACTCTCACCACCAAAAACCACAACTTCTTCAAAGGCCTCATGGAGAACAGCAGCACTTCTGCTCCTGGCTTGCGGGCTTACATCAGTTCTTTGCCAGAGGTGCCACGGTGCCTCGTCGCTCGATACCTCGACCGCCGCCCCGTCATCGAATCCCGCTACTGCAGACTTGCCCGCCTGGTGGCTAAGGACATCTTCGTCACCGAAGCGTGGAGAGGTACCATCGAAGGGTACTGACGAGAAGAGCTTATGGGGGTTGTCCGTGCCTCCACCAGAATCCTCTGCCATGGTGGCAATCCAACGCACCTGCCGAACCTCCGATGCCTGAGCTCCACCCTCCGAAAGAGTTGCATCGCTGGCGTTACAGGCTCCATCGTAGAGTTGCACATAGAGTCCGCCCTGGCCGCCCCACTCAATGCCAATGGGCGTTTCAACGCCGGGGGAGAAGGGCCGGGCATCGATGATGGTCTCGCCCATGGGAGCACTGCGGACTACGACCGTTCCAGCTTCGTTGAAAGCATCGCCCATTACATCTACTCGACGCAGAGGCTTGCCCTCCGTCGCAGCCGCCCCCCACGGGTATCTCAGATCCAGGGTCTGGTCCCATGCACTCCGGGCCGGAGGAACCGGAGCCGTAGTGTCCACCTGAACAGCACCAGAGAGCTGACATTGGTCACCTCCGCAGGGCTCACCATCAGCCCCCAGAGTCACTTCCATGATGTGACCGGCAAAATCCTCTGCGAGAAGAGAAACCACCGCCGGTCCATCAGACAACTCCGACTCGAAAGGTAGCTGCAGCCCACCTCTGTAAACGGTGCCACCGACTTCCTCCACGTCCATAATTGCCCGAGTTTCCCCCTGACCCAACCAGAATTCGGGAGGGCTGGCGAGCGGCTCGGAGAAGGCGACGAGGACCTCGAATCTTCCGGCCAGCCCCAGCTTCTCCACGCTGCTAAGTGGGCAGAATTCGGGTGGAAAGAGGGCATAGGAGGTCGAACCCGGCACAACCTCCGGTGCGACTCGATCGAGCCCCAAAGTTAGAGAAACTGTTTTGGAACTATAACCCAAACCGTTGAAGAGCCGGAAATAGAGCACTCGCTCACCATCTGGACAGACCTCTAGCGTGCACGCATCATCAAGGTCATATTCGATGAGCACACCCTCCTCAGCCTCCCCCGCTACCTCTGACTGTGACGCTGAAAGTGGGACCTCGTATGAGCGCCTTCCCAGTACCATTGCCGGGTCACCGGCAACCACCAATTCCGTCCCCCTGAAACCCTTGACCAGAACTTCTGCAGTTGATTCGCCAAGTAGTGTGCTGCCGTGCAATTTGAGGTCGACCCCACCGTCCTCGGCAAAATTGGGCGTCCTCCTCATTGCCACATCAAGTGATACTTCCTTTATAGAACCAGGGCGCACGTCAAAGGGTAGAGAACGACCATACTGTAGAACCCGGGCATCTGCGGCAGCGGACTCCAGTACCTCCACGGCCAGCACCAGGCCGCTACCGTTGGGCACTTCCAGAGCTATCGCATCAATGGTGCCCAAGGTTGCTGCCGAAGCGCTTGCCGCTACATGCTCGTCGTCACCATCCTCGCCGGGAGCCAGGACCGAAACGGAAAGGAGGTTGACATCGTCGGGCGGACCATCGAGCCAGTCAACCTTGAAGCTGACCTTCCCCGCCGGTTGCCCGCAGGCGCTAACTACCGCCACCAGGAGCGCCGCCAGCCAAAAAGCCCTACGGCGGAGCCGGTGGACGGAAGATGTCACCCCTCGGACAGCATCGATTCTCACTCTTGCCTGCAGTCTCATAAGCGTGCTCTACTCGTATGTGATTTGCAATTTGGGACCTGCTCCACATTCCCTCGTCAGGACCTTGAAGAACCCGGCATTTACATGTGCGTTCGACTCGTTGTCGGATTTCATTCGCAAAGAGAAATGGTCAGCCCTTCTTGTCACCTGCCACCTCCATGTCTAGCGAGGTTGATAATAGCAGTATTACGCTGGCGACGGAAGATTCGCACGAATTCATGGCGAGACTGGACTGCGACCTCCGATATTTGTAGTATGCTCAGCGTGTACTCATTTGAATGGTGATACCGCTTCGTCCACGGGAGCTCTGCCCGCCGACATGAGTGGTATTGATCGGAGGAACCCATGGTTGGTCTTGGTCGGATATTTCTGGTGCTGACGTCGATATGTTTCTACGTTGCGTGCGGTGGTACGTCACGGGGAATGATGGAGGAGAATTGCTCTGACGACGGAGGGGATTGCACCAATGATGTCCGTACGGGAGGATGCAACGACACCTGCGATTGCCCCGTCGGATTCGGGTGTACAGACGGTACTTGCCAGATAGACGAAGATGCCAGTCACTCGGCCTGTGGCGGTGGCTCCTTCACGGTCACCATGACACTCTATGGCCCCCCAGCCGAATACGTAGACTTGGATCCCTTCAAGAACTGCGACTTCGTCAAGAGTTGTTACCAACTCGTCGGCGAATCGAAGTTGCGCGACTGTGTGACCCACGAGTCGCCAGGCATCACCTCCGGGGATTCCTTCACCCTCTCCGCTCTACCAGACGGCGTGAAACTGAACGTCGTCGCGGCATGCTACGATACGGACCCCATGTCCTCGACGCCTCAGCCGGGATACGTTCGCTCTCGAGGGAAGTCACAGCCTGTAACCGGCACGGCTGGAGGAAGCGCGGAAGTCTATGTATACATGACTCCACCCGCTTCCTTCGGGCCATCTTGCTCCCGGGAGGACGGGCAGCGTACTGTGACCACCCCATCCTTTCCACGCTGGGGGGCCACCGCGACGGAGCTCTATGATGGCACAATCCTCATCGCCGGCGGCGTCGACGAACTCGTGAGTGGCTGCAGCAATTGGAGCGACCCCGGCTGTATCACCAAGACCCTGCTAACCGCGGCCATTTATGACCCCGGCAGTGGGATCTTCAGTCTGGTGGGAACAAGCGGCAGTTCACAAATGCCCCAGGGTAGTGCCTTTGCCGCCGCAGTCCGCCTGCCCTCCGAGCAGGTCGCCATTTTCGGGGGCATCAGCGCCACCGGCATACCGACCGATACGGTGACTCTCTACGACCCCGTTGCCAGGACCTTTGCAGCAGTTGAATCGGGCCGGAAAATGCTGGATAGTCGTTCCCGCTTCACCGCCACCCTGATCTCATCTGCTGAAGGCGGATTCGTGCTCCTCGTCGGGGGCTACGGCACGGGCGAAGCAACCTGGGAGCTCTGGACACCAACCAGTGGAACAATTGCGAGCGGCTCCCTCGCTGAATCTCGCTGGAACCACACCGCCACTCTGGTTACCAAAGAAATGGACCCGATGATCGGACGCGATGTGGTAATCCTGATCGGTGGCGAAGGCGAGGGCGAGCCCGGTTCCACAACTGTCCGTGATTCCATGGAGATCTTCGATATCGATGCCACTCAACTTGATCCAATGCCCATCGCACTCTGCTCAAATCTAAGCGGAAATTCACCACCGGCTCGCGCCAAAACCATGCACGCGACCGCCTTCGTTCCCGCGCGCCACTTCCTTTACATCGCAGGGGGCTTCGAAGACGGCAAGCACGAGGAGCCAATGCAGGACATCTGCGTCTGGCACACAGCCCAGGAAAAATGGGCCGGCGAAGCAGGCACGTTCAGACTGAAAACCGGCCGCGGCGCACTCACAGCAACCACACTCCCCGGCAATGCCGTGCTCTTCAGCGGAGGTCTCATCATAAGCCAGGGAGACCTTCACCATGCAGAGGCGGTAGAGATAGTCTTCGAATACGTGAACGGTAACACTGATGAAACCGTCGTCGACATCGGTCCCGGTGATGGCTTCGAGATTAACATGCTCTCTCCTCGCTGGGACCATCGCGCAATCTACGGCTCCGACGGCAAGGTACTCATTTTCGGCGGTATCTCGGGTGAGCCATCTTCCTTCTCTCCGGTAGAGTTCACGGAACTGTTCAACCCGCACAGTTAGCGGAAAACCCAGCCCGATGTCAGGCGAGCGCCGCCCCTGGATAATCGCCCCATTTCGGGTGGTGCGCAACCAACGCTCCAACATACCTACCCAGCCAAATCATGCTCCTCGTAAAGGTCGTCACGATGCCACGGCTTGACGGGGATTTGCGGTCTGCGGGCGGGATGCTTCTTAGGCCACAGGGGAATCGTGCCCGCCACCAGGGCGGTGGCTCCGGCAGCGGTTAGGAACTTGCGGCGACTCCATTTGCGCTTCAGCTTCATGGGGCCTCCGAGGTGGCTGCCCAGCGCCCCGCAACAGTGGTGCCGCAGTCGGGACAGCCGCCATCCACCAGACGATTGGCGAGGACGCGGTAGCCGACCCGCTCAACCAGCGCTGTTGCACGAGTTGCACAGTCGGGGTTGGGGCAAAAGGTATGCTCCCCCTGTCGAGAACGGAGGTTGCCAACATAGACGTGGCGCATCCCCAGACCGAGCGCCAGAGTTCGGGCATCTTCCAGGGTCTGTGCCGGGGTCGGCGGCAGGAAGGTCAGCTTGTGACGAGGGTGAAAACGGGAGAAGTGAAGGGGAACCTCCCACCCGAGATTCTCGCCAATCCATCGACACATCTTCTCGATCATCCCCGGATCATCATTAAGAGTAGGCACCAGGAGGTTGGTGATCTCCAGCCAGATCCCGGCCTTCGCCATGCTCTCCAGCGTATTGAGCACCGGCTTCAGCGTCGCCCCACATTCGTTCTTGTAAAACTCATTGTCAAAGGCCTTCAAATCTACGTTGGCGGCATCGATATAGGGTAGTAAGTCACGAAGCGGCTCCTGGTTGATATAGCCCGCCGTCACCAGCACATTGTTGAGTCCAGCCTCCCGCGCCTGTCGGGCGCAGTCAAGGGTGTACTCGTAATAGACCAGCGGCTCCGTATAGGTGTAGGCAATGGAAATCGCCTGCTCCCGCGTCGCCGCCTCAACCAGCTTCTCAGGGGGTGCTTCATAGGCCTCAAACTCCTCGGGCATGGCCTGGGAAATTGAGTGGTTCTGGCAATTACGGCAGTGCAAGTTGCATCCTACCGTTGCCACCGAGAAGATCGCGGTACCGGGCAGAAAGTGGAAGAGCGGTTTCTTTTCGATGGGATCCATATGGACGGAGCAGGGACGACCGTATGTGGCGGCCAGCAACTTACCGTCCAGATTCATGCGCACCCGGCAATCACCGACCCCCCCATTGGGAATCCGACAGTACTTGGGACAGAGTTGGCATTCGAGCCATTGGGGCATAGACCCACCTCCGCTTCAATCTACCAACGATTGGTGGTGGCCGCAACCACGCCAAAGTAACACGAGGTGCTCTCTTGCATTGAATCCCGGAAAGAAATAGTCAGGCTGATGCAGCCGCACTCTTATCTTAGAACCACGCCCCGAACCCCAACAGAAATCCGTCATCACGAGGCAACAACGAAATCGCCGGTGCCGGTGCGCCGGCCTGCCGGGGCCAGAGGTAATAGCCCACCAACCCACCCGCGGCCACAACCGCTCCGGCAGCCGTCACCCACTGACCAGCAACATAGCGGTCGCGCGCCGAGCGATAGTTCGCACTGTAGTTGGGCCCTGCACCAGCGTCATTGGCA
This sequence comes from uncultured Myxococcales bacterium, assembly GCA_964522395.1. Taxonomy (GTDB): domain Bacteria; phylum Myxococcota_A; class UBA9042; order CAIXZC01; family CAIXZC01; genus CALGBT01. The sequence continues at coordinate 15,612 of CAZFVN010000072.1, read as the reverse complement.
CTACCCATCCCCGACCATCCGTCATACCAGAGGAAGCTGCCGGTACCCGCGGCCACCACTCCGGCCCCCCCCACACCGAGCATTACCCAATGCCACGGGAAGGGCGTGGGGACGGGTTCGATCTTGCCACCCTTGTCATCGGGAATCCCCGCTACCTGAACTTCCAACGACACTTCCACAGTGATGGGTGAAGGTCCATCGGCTGGAATCTCAACGGTTACCGTCTGGTCCAGATAACCTTCCGCCCTGATTCCAACCAAGTAGCTTCCCGATGCCAGGAAGAGCGATGCCGGTGCCAAAACGACCTCTGAAGGATGGTCGTCAGGCAGCACAATGGCCGCCTCTACAGGCACCACCTCCAAGCGCACCTCCCGGCGACCGGCCGCCAGCAACTCGCCCCGCACCTTCTCGACCTCAGCGAGGACCTTAGCGCGATCTTCAGCAACTGGATTCGAGGTCAGATAGCGCTCGAAGAAGTAAATGGTCCCCTCGCCATCACCAAGGCGAACGCACGCCTTGGCAGAGTTGAAAAGATAGCGACTGGACGGATGAAGCGCGTGGGCCTCCTTGAAACTGGCCAGCGCCAGATCGAACTTCTCCTGATCATAGAAGGCCCGACCTTCTGCACTCTTTCGCTCCGCGGCTTCCTGGGACTGACCAAACGCTGAGCCAGCAAAACTCAGAGTGAGAACCAGAACCATGATACCTGGTAATCGATAGCGTGCCATCACTTGAGACCATCCTTCTCTGCTGGTGTCGGTGCGCCCTTCAGCCCATCCTCTTGTGAGAGGCTGACCTTCTTCAACTCGATATACAGCGGTTCTGCCCCGGGCGCAAATGTGAAGCGCCGCCTGGCAGTTATGAAACCCCTCTTCAACACCCGGATCTTGCGCTTCTCGCCGGCTCTCCCTTCAAGCTTACAGGGAGTCTCACAGAGTGTGACTCCATCCACCGTAACGTCCGCTCCCTCAACGTTGGCGGTTATCTCCTGCACGACTGGCGCCGGTGACGAGGTAACGTCAGGGCGAGGTGTGCGCACGTCCACGGGGCCAGGCTCTCGGAGCACGTCAGGAATCACACCGACTCTTGAGTCCACTCTTTCCGCCACGCCGTCGGCAGATCCAGCGACCACCTCCATAACCCTGTGCCCGCCATCCGTCGCTTCCGCAAGGCTATCGTCAGCCCCCACTCGTGCGACGTTCACATCGGCAATCCACAGGTCCGAGTCGCCCTCGCTCGCGATGTCGTTAGCCTCCCGAATCTCCCCGGCAACCACATCCGCAGCCCTTCTGGTGGGCACATCAGACACCACAAGACTGAGGGCCGGCCGAGTCGGCAACACCTCTCCGGTGATATCTGGTGCAAAGCTCCACGTGCCTCTAGGAAGCTGACTCCTCAATGCCGCGACCACCGCGGTCACAACTGCCACCAGCACAACGACGGCAACAACGATGTGCCAACTCGAGGTCATCGCCACCGCCATGTTCCGGAACATCCTCGAGGTGTCACCTCCCGCCGGCACCACGAGTCGCGCCTCGATTGCTTCAAGGTCACCGGCCAGCTCTCTGGCTGACTGCGGGCGGTCACGGGGATCTTTGGCCAGCAACCTCTTCACCAATCCCAACAACGGCCTGGGGACGTCGCTCCGGTCACGGATCGCGGGTGGCCGCTGACGGACATGGCTAAGCGCCACAGTCACCGCAGAGTTGCCGGAAAAGGGTGGGGCACCGGCCAGCATTTGATAGAGAATGATCCCCAGGGCGTAGAGGTCTGAGCGCTGGTCAATATCCTTGGACTGCACCTGCTCCGGACTCATGTATTCCGGAGTTCCAAAGGTAGCACCGGTGGTGGTCAGATTCGACTCCACCGCCATGAGCTTGGCCACTCCAAAATCGAGAACCTTCACGAAGCTCTCGCTGCCATCGAAACTTGTGAGCATGATGTTGTGCGGCTTCACGTCCCGGTGAACAATGCCCTTTTCATGGGCTTCGGCCAGCGAGAGAGCTATTTGCCGGGCAATATTGACGGCCCTGGCCGGGGGCAACTTCCCTTCACTCTCGATGACCTTGTCGAGCGAGATTCCATCAATGAACTCCATGGCGATAAAGAGCAACCCGTCAGGCGTCTCGCCGAAGTCGAAGGTGGTGACCGTGTTAGGATGCTTGAGTCGGCTGACAGCCTCCGCCTCCCGGTGAAAGCGGCGGCGGACGATATCATCATGGGCGACCTCCTGCCGAAGCACCTTGAGTGCCACCTCCCGCCGCGTCGAGTGCTGGTAAGCGCGATAGATGCCGCCCCAGCCGCCCTGCCCGATCTTGCTGATGATGGTATATCTGCTGTTGTCCGCCTCCACCGGCTGCAGGCGCTGCAGACCACTTCTTTCCAGCGGCGGTGCGTCCTGCTCAGGTAGCGTCAGCAAGGGGGCTTCATCATTGGGGCAGCGAACCTCACCAGAATCGTACTGGGTTTTGCATTCTGGACAGAAACGCACAGCTCCCTCCTTACGCCAAGAGCGCTCATCAACGCTATGTTGAAAGAGGGGGGTTGTCAAAAATGCGCGAGCGCTCACGCGAGGGTTCTACCAGGACCAGTATTTCCACACCAGAGCGGACTTTCCTGCGATTCCGTTGGCCCCTGGCTTGCCGTTGGGAACGCCACCGGAGCCCCCTTTGCCGCCACCACCCGGAGGACCGCTCAGGAGAACGGAGTTCACCACCTCGACAAGGTAGCCGGAGGTCGTCGCCACGGCCACACTATCGCCCCCGCCGCCGCCACCGCCCCCCCCAGCGCCCCCACCCTTGCCCCCATCACCGCCATCGCCGCCCGCACCCGACTTGGCGAGACCGGGGCCACCAACACCTCCCTTCCCGCCAGGAGCGCCCTTGCCGCCGGCACCGCCAGCTCCACCCTTGCCGCCCTTGCCTGCTGTCACCACGCAGTCCACCACACTCCCCGACGCGGCGTGCATCAAGATACCAACTGAACTCCCGCTCCCGCCTCCACCTTTCCCGCCGCTGCCACCACTGCCACCACTACCACCGCCACCGCCGCCGCCTCCCAGTTGTTCACATTCCAGCCAGGAGTCGTAGTTGTCGCCTCGACCGCCACCGCCGCCGCCACAACCATCTCCCCCAATTCCACCGCTTCCACCAGGTCCACTGGAGAGTCCTTCCGCCGTGAGCCCCTTTGGCGGCGCACCTGAGATCCCTCCCTTTCCGTGCTTCCCGGAGATGCCGTCTCCCCCATCCGTACCGTCGCCAGCCTGCTCGGGACCCTTCTTGCCCGGCGCTCCACCCTTGGATGGGCCCCAGGTCCGGTAGCAGCAGGAGGGCTCCCCATACTGCGTGCCGCTCCATCCCGATTCGGCCAGCACCGCCTCATTCCAACCGGTGGCAAGCATCACCGCCTTGCCCTGCCCATACCCTCCGCAAGAGTACTGCTTGGGACCGTCGCCACCTTCCGCATAAGCCTGGCAACCACCACTCCCGCAGAATATGGTGGAATTGCACCCTTTGCTGCCATTTGCACCAAGGGAACCGGCCTTCCCGGTGGAACCCGAACTCCCCTTTTTACCGCCAGAGCCAGCCCCGGCAAACACTTCCAGGTCGGCCAGCAGAGCATCCTGAAGACCGCTCACGGAGATACCTATTGAACTCTTCCCAAACCCTGTGGCATTGGCCGCCTTCACCACCATCCTGCCAACCGACGCAGCCCCACCGCTGCCCTTCATCCGAAGACCGATACGACCTCCATGAAGCGTGCTCCTCACCCCCGGAGCCACGCCATATGTGCCGGCCTGATAGCCACCCCATACATGAACACCGGGTAGAATTGTCAGCCCCGGCTCGACGTAGGTCCCCTGTACCACCAGCACACAGTTGCGCTCCGGGTCGACCCCCACCTCGTCCAGGGCCGCACCGATGGTTGCTTTGGGCGCGACGGGCGTCCCCGACTGATAGTCGTGGCCATTTGAGCCGTCCACAAAGACACAGGCATCAATCGAACCATCCAGCCCATCGCAATTAGTATCCTGAGCCGCGAGGTCGGGGAGGTCCTTGGCAGCCGGGTTGATCGCCGCATCGTCATCGGCGCAGTCACCTCCGCCCAGGGGACAAGCCTTGCACCCCGGACCAACGTCTGGCCCGGCGCAAAAGCCATCACCATCGCCATCCAAACCACCATCCACCACTCCATCGCAGTCGTTGTCCAGATTGTCGCAGATCTCCGCCACGCCCGGGTTGACTGACGCTTCATTGTCGTTGCAGTCCGAAAAACCTTTGGGACAGTGTTTCTTCATGAAACCCATTACGCAGAGATAAGCGGGGGGCCCTGCCAGATCCGCGCATCCAGCGAGCGGTTCGGGCATCACGCCTGGGCAGTAGCCGTCACCGTCAAGATCACATCCATCGTCGACCAGGCCATTGCAGTCGTCGTCCCGAGCGTTGCATCCGTCCTCTGCCCCCGGATGAACCGTGGGCTCATCGTCATCGCAATCCAGCTCCCCATGCTCGCAGACCTTGCCCGCTCCCCAGGCAACCGCAGGCTGGCCACAGTAGCCATCCCCGTCCATATCGCAACCTTCATCCGGCACGCCATTGCAGTCATTATCCATGCCGTCACACGCCTCGGCCGCCTGAGGATGGACCAGCGGCTCATCGTCATTGCAATCCACCTGCTCTGAAACGCACGGAAAGGAATCCCCCCAGAGAATTGGAACGACGTTGCAGTAGCCATCGCCGTCCACATCACAACCCTCGTCCAGCACGCCATCGCAATCATTGTCCACTCCGTCGCAAAGCTCGTTCCCGACAGGATGGACCAGGCTGTTGGCATCATTGCAGTCAAGATCGTTGGCAACTGCACCGGGTGGTGCCTGGCAAGAGCAGGGACCCGCCAGGCCCCCGAAACCATCACCATCTGCATCGAAGAAGAACGCGCTGCAGCCCAGGGCCTCCCCTTCATCAACCTCGCCATCACAGTCATTGTCCACACCGTCACAAGCCTCCGGCGAAGGACTCGTACCGCTGCACACCGGTTTGCCCGAGAGACAAGCCCATGTGCCAAGGCAGGTTCCATGTTCGTTTGGCAACTCGCATGGTCCATGATCCGCTGCCTCGTCGTAGCCTCCGTCACAATCATTGTCTATTCCGTCACAAATGTCTTCGGCAGGTACCGGTGCTGCGCATTTCGACATGCCCGATTCAAGACAACTCCTCTCCCCACTGCAAGTGCCAAAGCCGTTGGTGACCTCACAGTTGGTGACGTAGCCATGGTTGTCGCCCCACGCCAGGCAATCGCAATCGGCGGGTGGCCGACAGACACCTGCCGCGCTGCAGGAGTGACCCTCCGGGCAATCCCCCGGCACCTCGCAACCGGTGGTGCAAAAACTGCCAGCCCCGCCCAGAGAAGAAGCACAGAAAACATCGCCATCCCCTTCAAATCGCTGGCACGCACCATCTGCCAGGCAAGGCCTGCAAAACGGGATCTCGTGCGGCAGGCAGAGATGGATGACATCCGGCGCGGCTGCTAACCAGGGGCGACAACTCGTGCCTTCCGGACATTCCTCATCACAAGGCTCCGCACAGACCCCTTCCTGATGTAAGCAGAGCCCACTAAGACAATCCTCCGGCCCTTCGCAAGGCGTCGCCGAAGAAGATTCATGGCCCAGCTCCGGCTCGGCCAACACCTCACTGGCCACCTCCTCCGGCCAGATATCGACCGCGCTGTAGGGCAAGTAGCCTTTGTCGTCAACGGGTGCGCCACCGTTGCACGCTGCCAGGTGGAACATCACCATAACTCCCAACCAGATATGCTTTTCCATTGCATCCTCCTCGCCCCGTTTGCCGGGGTCCTTTCACCCTTCTATTTCGGGAGGAGGAGGGCCAAAAGCACATTATTTCTTGTTTTGTCTATGATTTCAGCAAGTTACACGACCGGCATTTCCGGACCCAGGAAACACCCGAGAAGCGCAACAAGAAATGTCTATAAAATTAGCTACTTAGAGCTTCTTCAACTCAACTCTGAACTGCCCCCGAAGCTCCTGGAGGAACCATTTGAGGACTTTGCCGAACTTCTCATCTTCGAGGCGCGCTCGAACCCGATCCTTGAGGTCCCGGATCTGACTCTCACCGTCGATGCACCCCGTGCGGGTCGAAACGACCTGTAAGATGCGAATCCCATCCTTGATAATGAAGGGGTCTGAAAAGGAACCAGCCGGCTCTTGCACCAGAGCATCGAAAGCCTGCTGGAAAGCGGGGTCAAAAGACATAGTCTCATCCACTTCGCCGAGGGTTCCCGCCTCCGGTGCAACATCGCTGGCGCGGCAGATGGTTGGGGCATCGACCAGCGTCGTGGCACCGGAACGCAAGGCCAGAACGCAACGATAAGCCCCTTCAAATGATGCCATCACCTCGCCCACAGAAATCGTGGTCGCCACTGCGAAGTGAAGTTGCTCCAACTCGTGGTGACGGATGGCGGCTCCTTCGCACGGAGCGCCGTCCACCTCTTTCCCCGAGTACCGCTCGGCAAAGGCCTTCTCCAGGTCCTCGTCTGATATCTCTGCCCGAGGGCGCACGCGGCCGAAGATCAGGCGCTGCCGAAGCAACTCCTCCTCCATCTGACGCTCATACTCCTCCGCTGACCCGAACCCCTGCCCCGACAGGAAAGTCTCAAGGCGCGCCTGATCATTTTGAAAACCGCCCCGCAACTTGTCCATTCGACGACGGACTTCCTCAGCTACGCTCATCCCTTCGGCCCGAGCAGACATGAGAATGAGTTGATTGTCCACGAGATTATCCCGCGTCTCAATCTGCAACTTGGAGAACTCAATCTCGACCTTGTCAGCCGGCAGCCCTGCGGCCGTCTTGGCCCTTAGCAAAGCCGCCGGAAACGCCAGCGCCTGGGCCAACTCGGAGCGGGTCACCACATGATCACCCACCACTGCGATAATCCCATCGAGCAGATCACCGCGGGGCTCCGCCAACTCCTCCCCCGACACCACCGAGGGTCTCATCGCAACGGTACCAGAGAGGACGACGGTGAGGAGGCAGACAGCTATCTTGCCAATCAAGTTCATTCGTTCTTCCACCAGCTACTTGGGTTCCGCCCGGGGAGGCGCATTGGGGTCAACTACTTTCCGGATGCTCTCCATGCGCGCCTTCATGTCAGTGCTGTTTGGCATCGCATCAACCTGGACTTCGTCGAGGAGGCGTGCTTCGATATGCCACTCCTCGAAATCCACAAGCCCGGCCATGAATTCCTTACGAGCAGCGTCTTTGCGCTCCCGGGAGAGAGACTCCCTGATGCTCTCACGGACATCGTCAAGGGACTTCTTCACCTCGTCCCGACGATTGGTCACGAGCAGAATATGAAAACCGGAATCGCCCACAATAACGCTGCTGACCTGGTTTACATTCTGCATGGCAAACGCGGCCTGAGCTACCTTCGGGTCCAATGCCTGAGCACCGTCCCTCTTCCCGTCCACAGCAAAGAAGAGCAGGTCACCACCTCGCTCACTGGTGGCAACGTCTTCGCTGTACTTCCGCACAAACTCACGAAAGACCTTTCGGGTGCTGTTGCCCGGAACCGCTATCTCCTTCTTCAATTCATCGAGGACCCGCCCCGCCTCACGCTCTTCGGCGATAAGAATGTGGCTCGCTCGAACGCGGGCTGGCTTGTTATAACGTCGAAAATGCTCTTCATAGCGAGCTTCCACCGCACCATCATCGACCGCCACTAAGGCATCCTCGCCAAACTGCTTCTGAAGATACTTTTTGACCATTTCCGTCTTCATGGCGAGGAGCACATCGGGGTCTTCAGCGTAGCCACTTTCCTTCGCCTTATTCGCCAGAGTATTGAACTTGATGAGGTTCCGCAACAAGTCCTGCTTCTTCTCCAAACTCGAATACTCGCGGCGCTGTGCCGGCGGTAAGCGCCGCACATAACTCTCAAAATCCGCCGTATAGATGCGTTGCTCCCCAGCCCAGGCAACAACAGCTTCTGAGCCGTCCGGGGCCTCAGGGGAGAGCAACTCCTCTCGCTTACGCTTGGCACTCTCCGCCTCGGATTCTTCCTCACCCTTTGCCGATGCCACATCCGCAACCGGCGCAGCCTCCACCGCCGGCGCTGGTGCCGCCTCCTCTTTGGTTGGCGGAGCCACCTTCTCGACAGCTTCCTTCTCACTCTTTTCCGCCGGCGCCGCGGGAGACTTCTCCCCACATCCCGCAAGTACCAGCGTCAGGGCCAAAGCTATTGCCACATTCCATCTCTTCATCGTCTCAGGTGCCTCCTCACTATGGCTGGTGCAACGCCGCCACATGGTCTTCCCAGACCTTGGCTCGACGTGACTCCAGCATGGCGGCCTTTGCCGCAGTTTCCATTTCTTTGACCGAGCGTTCCGGCCCTCCCGCTAGCTGCGATTCTCCATGCTCATCCAGATAGGCTTCGATCTCCGCCTCGGAGAAGTCCGAGACCTTGACAGCCTCGGCCAGATAGACCTGCTTGTAACGGCGTGCCAATTCCTCCTCGACGACGAACCGAACGTAGGGATCACGGTCGAAGCCCCGTTCCTGGCTCCTCTTCGAAAGGAGTAGAAACATTGCGTAATTCTGCAGGAAGACTCGCACCTGTTCCGGACTGGAGTAGTAGAAGCGCTGATAGGAGGGCAGTTCCTTGAGGGCCTGCTCCACTTCACCCGCAGTGACTTCATACCCCGCGATGCGAGCCACGACTGCCGTGGCCAGATCGTCCCCTTCAGCGCCTTCCAGTTCCGCTAACCCTTGCTCACCGATACGGTACTTTCGAATCTCGGGACGGTCCGGTTTGAGTAACAGGATGTAGGCGAGCCCTCCCCCGATGAGCACAAGGCTGAGAATTATGGCCGGGATGGAGTACCTGCTCTTCATTGATCTCCCCTGCGTCCACACGCGAAGTAATCCGTATTACAACGAGGGACCAATGTCAATCTCCTCCAGCGGCAGGTGGAGGGTGAAACGGGCCCCTCCCAGGGGCGAATCGTCAACCACCAGGGAGCCACGATGGCGGTCCACAACTTCATGACTGATGGCGAGCCCCAGGCCAGTCCCAGAGTCCTTCGTAGTAAAAAAGGGTTCAAAGATACGGGGTCGCGACTCGAATGGTATGCCAGGTCCGTTGTCCTCGACGATGACCGCCACCTTGTCGGGCAACGCCAGAGTGGTTACCCGGACAACGCCATCGGCCCCCTGTGAAGCCACCGCATCCAGGGCGTTGGCGAAGAGATTCATAAGGACCTGGCTGACCTCTCCGGGAACCACCTCAACCTCCGGCAACTCGCCGGCCACCAGGTCGACACTGGTTTTCACATCTTCAACCCGGTGCTGCAACAAGAGCCACGTCGCGCTGATCGCACCGTTCAAGTCAGTCGCTTTGGGGACCTGCTCACCAGCCCTGGAGAAAGTTCCCATGGACTCGATCAGGTCCACGGTCCGACGTGCTGCGTGCCCAACCACCTGCCCCGCCCGGATGAGACGATCAAGCCGCTCCTCCCCAACCGTACCGGTTAGCCCCTCAAGGGTCTTCTGCAGCGGCCCGACCGTATTCAAAATAGCGTTCACCGGGTTGTTCAATTCGTGGGCCAATCCCGTCATGAGACGTCCGAGGGAGGCCATCTTCTCGGCGTGAACAAGATGGCTCTGAGTCTGTTTGAGCTGCTCAAGAGCATCCCGTAACTCGTGGTTGGCATCTTCCAACTGGAGGGTACGATCCTTGACCTTCTCTTCAAGGGTCAGATTGAGCGCCTGGATGGTCTCAACCATCTCCTCCAGACCATGCCTCATGGCCTCCGCAGATTGTGCAAGCTGGCCAATCTCATCCGTTGACGTGAGCCCGACAGGGGCCTTAAGATCGCCTTTGGCGATGCGCGCCAACTGCCGCCGCAAAGTATCGATGGGAGTAGTCAGACTGCGCGCCACCTGCGCCGCCAGATATGCCGAAAACAGGAACAGCAACGTATAGAAGAAGAGCGATATCAGCAACACCCGCCGAGTCCATTCCGGGCGTGGCAACAGCAATGCCAGATGAGGTCCCTCTCCACCATCACCCAGCGCGACAAGGGCCCCCTCAAGGTCCGCCGCAGGCAGCAGCAACCGCCCCGGTTTGGCTCGCCGTAGCAGCTCTTCAATTCGCTCTTCCAGGGGCAATCCGAGCTGGCACGAAAGATTCTCGTCCAAACCGTAGACCGCCCCTCCTTCCGGCACGAGCGGGGCAAGTGCACCGCAAGGATCGGCAGGCTGCACAGCCAGAACCGCGCTGGCGGCAGTGACGAATTCGTCACTCTTCTGGTTCACGTAAAAGCCCACTATCTCCCGCTGCAGCGCGAAGACGACGGTGAGACCAAATGCAGACGAGAAGAAGACTATACCCCCGAGCACAAGCGTCAGACGACGCCTCAATGTCGCCCGGATGGCCACCGCCGACAATGTTGCCATTTGAGGCATGGCCAACTGCGGCATCAACAGCACTGCTGCCCGGACACGGGCCGCCAGCGCGGTACCCGCACCCGCCAGCCCACAGGCAAGGACCACAAGGAATCCGCGGTCAGGCTGAAAGCGTGACCCGAACCAGAGAATCGCGCCCGCCGCAAAGCCGATCACAAGCCAGAGAACGAGATGCACAGCAGCGAGCCGTCCTGGCAACGAAACCAGAGGCCCAAGGTCGCCCTCTCGTAATGCCACCAGGGCCCTCCCGATCCTGGTGCGACTCCACAGATAACCGGCGAAGAGTACTGGCAACCCCACTCCCGCCAACCAGATCAGCGGTGAACCTTGCCGCCAGAGCGGCGCCAATTCGAAGGCCGCGGTCAAGGCCAGACTGACCGCCATCCCAAGAGCTGCCAACCAACAGTAGTCACGCAGGAGCGGAGGCGGCTGAACCCTTTCGGGGTCCGACATATTTGATGAACCCACACTCACTGTTGAGACCTTACTCATTGCTCTCCATCAACTACGTTCGAGAGCCTATTATTCCACGCCTTGACACGTTTTTCACGCCTCCTTTGCATGCTTGACTTTAATGGTGGGCATGCTACATTGACTCGGTCTAAACTGAGATGGAGGTTTTCGATGGGTGCAATGGGACGAACTCTGACCTTTGAGCGGTTCACTTCCGCCTGCATGGGCATCCTTCTAGCCACGATCGTGGCATGCGGTCCGATTACGGAAGCTGACCTGCAAAAATGGTCGCAGAACGAGGAAGGTCTCAAGCGGATAACGGAAGTAATGCAAGACGCTGACGTACCATTCCACGTCAAGGTCGACGCCATCGTCATTCTCGTTGAAAACGGCTGGGCCAACCGCATCCGTGGAATCATCGGAAAATATGGTGAGCAGGGCAGCGACGACTCAACTAAGCTGGCCTCCGCGGTCTGCGAAAAGCTCGTCGAGACCCTTAAAGAAGGTGGCGAACCGGCCCAGGCCGCCCGAGACGGCATCTTCCATATTCTGGGAATCGTCGATGACGAACACCTCGATATCGCCCAGAAAGCACTGACCGATTGGGCCTTCGAAGGCGTCACTGCAGACAAATCCCTTGAGGAAGTCTGGAGCATGGTAAGCAATAAGATCGCTCTCAATCAGGTGCGCGACCTTGGCCACTACGCGGTACCCTACGCGCTCATCATGATCGAGAAGCGAGTTGAATCGGAAGCCTGGGGTATTCTCAATTGGGTTGAGTTCATCTTCTCTTTCTACAATCCCGAAGATGAAGACCCTGAGGCCAAGAAGAAGGCCATCCAGTACAAGGTCGACGCCCTCGAAGCGGTTAAGCGCCACCATAAAGATGTCTTCAAAAGGATGGACTCGGACCCTGAACTCTTCTTCGACCCCAACGACATCCTCATCGTCGAGAAGTTCGATATGGCCGAAACCGTCGGCTACATGCTGGAACTCGCTCTCCACCCGAAAGTCGACCCTGCCACCCAATACGAAGCCCTGATTATCGGGGAAAAGATGTTCGATACCCTCGTCCCCGAAAAGGACTACGATAAGTTCTCTGACAAAATGACCGGAGCGATCCTCAATAAGATCCCCGAAATCCGTGACCGCACCGGCATGAGCCGACTCAAGCAAGCTCAGATTGTCCTCGACAAGTCGCAGATCCAGGGACTCAAAGATGTCGCACTGGTCGTGGAGAAAGAGGGCAAGGACGGCAAGAAACAAACGAAGTTCAAGCCTTACATTTCGGCCCGAGGATACCACCCCGGAAAATTCGTCTTTGGCGTCACGGAGGACTACCTCCAACCACTCGTCGAAAAGGAACAGACGAAACTGCTCGGCGAATGGGAAGCACGCTGGAAGAAAGAGCAGGAAGCCGCCAAGGCCGCCAAGGTCGCCGCTGACGCCGCTGCCGCTGCAGCAGCCAAGGTGGAAGGTGCCAAGAAGGTAGCCGACGCCAAGCCCACTGCCAAGAAAGAAGAGCCAGTGGTTGAAAAGCCCGACTTCACCCTCGACGCAGCGTTCATCACTGAATTAGAAATTCGGGTCGACAAATCGGTCACGCCTCTGGTCGAAGACTGGCTCACATCCAATTTGCGCCTCAAGCGAATCTTCGGTCTCGCCGGACTCAAGTATCTGGGAACTCCCAAGGCCAAGAAGCTGCTGGAAGGGCTGGTCGCCGACAAGACAGACATCGCCTCCTTCCTCGGCAAGGACACAACCATTGGGTCCGTGGCCGCCAACGGCGTCAAGGGCATCGAGATGTCCAAGGAGTTGCAGCAGCTCAAGCTCGACGCCATTCGAGACAAACTGCTCTCCCCAGGCGAAGTTGAACGACTCCGCCAGCGCATGCTCGCTGACCTCGGGATTAGCGCCGATGAACTTGAGAAGAAATATCGCGAGGAACTCAAGAAGCGACAGGAACGCTACCTGGAACAGAAGGCCAAACTCGCCAAGCTGGTTGCCAGTTACCAGAAGGCCATTCGTCGACTCTGCCTCGCTCAGATCACCGAGTACCCATCGGCTGACAAGAAAGCCGAGCTTGAGAGATACGTCGAAAACACCGCAATCTCCTGTCGCAAAGAGGCCGAAGAGCGCTTGAAGAAGAAGAAGCTCGACTTCTTCGGATTCACGCAGGATGCCTATCGCTCCGCCGTGATTCTGGGTCTCATGAAAAAGGAAATAGCGCGCAAGTATGTGGTCAAGGCTAAGGCCCGCGCCTACCTCAAAGCCGCCGTGGAACAAGGCCTCCAGGACGCTCGCGTTCAGAAAGACCTGGGCCGCGTCAAGAAATGGGTCGTCACCGATAGCAAACTTCGGGACATCGTCGACAAGTTCGTGGAAATCGCCCTGGGGATGGCCAAGGAAGACAACGAGAAATCCAATGGCAAGCGGGGAATCTCTGCGGCTGACATCAAGGAATACGAAGAGTACCTCGAACGGCCCGTGGACTACGTCATGGCCAACATCCTGGTCCTCCAGGGCAAGCTCGAATGGAATGAAGAAGATGCCGCGACCAAGAAGTGGGTCGCACACTCTCTCTTTGAGGACGCGGCCGCCAAGGCCTTTGCCCCGGCAGCATACTTTGACAAAGAAACTGAACTGGTCGACTTCCTCATGGAGAACTATGACGACCTTTGGTACGCGCTCCAGGACCTCTCGACTCTGGGCCCGGATGCAACCAAGGACCGCTGGGGAATGTCCGCTGATAATTTTGCCCACTACAAGAAACTCCACATCAAGATGGCCGACCTGCCTGACCTCGTCCTCGATGCTGCGGTCAAAGAAAAGCGGCTCTCTCAGGCACAAGCTGACGTGGTGAAAAAGCTCTATCCCGGTCTTGAGGCAGTCTCCACCGCTATGGTCGCCGAATTTGAGAAGGTCCGAGCCAAGCGCCTGAAAGAAGAAGAGAAGAAGCGCAAGGAAGCGGAAGCCAAAGCGGCCGCGGAAGCGGCCAAGAAACCGGCCCCCGCTGACGCTAAGAAGGCGGCCCCGGCTGACGCCAAGAAGCCTGCTCCCGCTGACGCCAAGAAGCCTGCTCCCGCTGACGCCAAGAAGCCTGCTCCCGCTAATGCCAAGAAACCTGCTCCCGCTGCGGCCAAGAAGCCGGCTCCGGATGAGGCCAAGAACCCGGCTCCCGCTTAGGCCAAGAACCCTGCCCCCGCCGACGCCAAGAAACCTGCTCCCGCCGACGCCAAGAAACCTGCCCCCGCCGATACCAAAGAAACGGCCCCCGCCGATGCCAAGAAACCGGCCCCGGCTAAGGAAGCAGCCAAGTAACAGCACGGGCCCCACCCAGGAGGCCGCATGCGTTTTCGTCCCTACCTCGTCCTGCTCTTAGTCACCGCCCTCCTGGCTTGCTCTCATCCCAATGAAAAACGGAATGTCTTCCCCCTGGCGCTAAAGGAATATAACGCGGCGCTGGTCTGGAAGAACTTCAACGTTGCTTTCAGCTACCTCGACTACCCCGATTCGCGAGGCGAGGCGGCACGCCTGCGACGCCGCAGCGAGAAGGTCCGTATCGTCGAAGTAGAGCCCCTGGAGTCGGCCATCGCGGCTGACGGAGATTCGGCCACCGCCCTGATCCGCTTTTCGTGGTACGAAGAGGCTGACCTCACTGTCAGAAAAGGGGCGGAACTACAGGAGTGGAAACGCATCGATGGTCAGTGGCGAATGTCGGGCCGAAAAGTCCCGAAAGATGATAGCCTCGACCCCTCACCTTTCATGCCGAAGGAATCGGCAGACCCTCCGTCAGAACTGGACTCCGACGGTGACAAGGACTCCTGACCGCGAGGTTGCCCATGCGACGTGCATTGACCCTGGTACTGGCCCTCTTCATCGTCGTCGCAATGGCCGGCGACGGCCTTGGGAAACCACGCAAGAAGAAGAGAAAGAAGAGGCGCTCCAAAGCCAAATCCACCATCACCGTCCCGGTGGACGTAGGCATCGGCCCTACCACCAACTGGTTCACTGGGGTTATCGGCGATGACCAGCAGTTTCATTACGGGCTGAAGCTCGACATCGCGGCCATTATCGACCAGAAGACCATCAAGAAGAACAAAAAGAAGATTCCCAAGAAATACCGCAAGATGGCCCTGAAGATGAAGGAATTCGTCTACCGCCCCTTCTGGTGGCTCCCGGACTCACTGCTCATTTCCCCGAAGCTGGACAAATCCTATATGTACGGGGTTACACTGCGGCCCATCGGGCTGGGGCTCTCACTTATCAACAATAATGCCATGAAGCTCTCCCTCTCCGCGGGGCTGGTTCTCACTTACGCCTACATGGGGAACGACACCTGGGAAGATAACGGCTATGCCAACGACTCCATGCATTTCTTCCGTCCCGGTTTCGATGCCAAAGCAGAGCTCTTGCTGAAACTTTCCAAGTCCTTTCTTGTGTCCGTGGGGTGGGACTCCTACCTCTACCTTCCCCAGCGTGTCGGCGAAGGACCCTTTGAGGATCTTGGCGAGAATATCCTGGAAGAAGCTGTCTGGCACAACGGTCAAGCCTTCGTCATGTTGCACTTCAGATTCCCCTACACAACGAAGTTTTAGCTCTCCACAAGTCTTGGTACAAAGACCAGTTTCGCGATCTGATTGACTTTGTACCCCCCGTTCTGCGCTGAGTGTGTCGTTCTGAG